>NZ_NPDS01000001.1:832500-977769 GCF_002811925.1 Leptospira barantonii | reverse complement strand
TGCGCAATATCAACTCAATCAAAATTGTCTTTGCTAATCTTTACATTTTTGTGTTCTCAAGAGCACCTCTACTCTCAAGAACCTCTCTATCGCAGTATATATGTTGTTAAAGAACTATCGCGTTTCCCGCGGCCGAATCTTTTAACCTGGTCTATCAAAAATGACAAACGAAGAAAAGAAGCGGCTTAGTTGTTCGCTACCTGCTGTCTCATTTCTGAAACAGCCGTATGGACCAAAGTATAAATCACTTCTGCCTAGTCAAATAGAATTTATAAAAATTCTTCACTTTTCGGAGAAATCAGTATGAGACAAATTTTGATCATTATGTCTCTTCGAGTTTGAATCTCTGATTTAAGTAAGAATCCAATTCTTTTGTTTCGTTTGGTGGTGAAGATTTTTTTACAATCGCAGATTCGTTTCGGGAGGATGAGAGGAATGTTTTGGAAAGTCGCATTGGTTTTCCAGAAGACATAAGAGTGTTTTGAGGTCGGTAGACCGTCCGCTTCTATCAATTTTTCATTTACAGAAGACATCCAACGGACCCTACCCGAAGCGCCCGTTCTCCATTCTTCCCAAGTGTTAGGCGCCTTGTGGAAGAATCAACGAACTTAGGTCGGTAGACCGCCCACCCACGCCACGATAAAATCTAAAATACCGACAAAAGGAAAAATCCTTGTTAGCGAAAACGAGACTACCATGCTGTCAGAAAACGATGCAACTCAAGAGATCTCTCAACCTGTTCGATTCCATTTCGCTTATGTTCAGCTCCATGGTTGGACCGGGAATCTTTATCACGACAGGATACATTTTGCATCAAGTTCCGAATCCGAATATCGTATTGCTCGCGTGGATCTTAGGCGGATTCCTTGCCGTGGCGGGCGCGATGTCTTATGCGAAGTCCGCATCCCTTTTCCCATACGCGGGAGGAGATTACGTTTATCTAAAGGAAGCGTATTCGCCGATCGTAGCATTTGCAAGCGGCTGGTTGTCCTTATCGATCAACTTTTCCGCATCGATCTCCTTATCCGCATTAGCGTTTTCTAAATCGTTTTTTTCTTTGATCAATCCTTCCTGGGACATTTACTTTTACGAACTCCCGTTTTTGGGACTTACGATTTCGATCGGAACCGCTCAGATGCTGGCGATGAGCGCGATTTTACTTTTTACGATCATCAACTTTTTCGGAATTTCAACCGCTTCGAGAATTCAAAACCTATTTACGGGAGTAAAAATTCTCGGGTTGGTTTCTTTCGTTGTGTTAGGATTCATCATCGGAAACTACGATACTTCACGCTTTCAATCCTTCTCTTTGTTTCCGTCAAGCCTGGGCGGATTCGAACTTTTACTGGCGGGTGTGATCCCGGTAACGTATTCGTATCTCGGATGGAACATGATCACTTACGTCGCGGAAGAAGTAAAAGATCCGGATAAGAATATCTACAAAGCCGTTTTATATTCCTGCGCGTTAGTTACCACGCTCTACATTCTTATGAATTTTCTTTTTTTAAGTTCCGGATCGATCTCGGAGTTATCGGGCGATAAGATCGGAATCACCGCCTCATCGGCGTTATTCGGACCCAAGGCTACGATTTTTATCACAGCGTTTATCTGTTGGGCGTTTCTCGGATCTATCTCCGCTTATATCATAGGCGGCTCGCGAATTTATTTCGCAATGGCGAGAGACGGATTCTTTTTTCCGAATATGGCAAAGCTACATTCGAAACACAAAAGTCCTTACATGTCCCTTCTCTTTCAATGCGGATACGCCTGTTTGTTCTGCTTCGTAAAAGAAATCGAAAGCCTTCTTTACTTAATCACTTGTTCCACGTTATTGCTCGCAACGATCACCGCTTATACGCCGATTCTTTTTGAAAAAAGACATTACAAGTTGAAGTTTAGAATTCCGGGATATCCTTATACAACGTATATCTATATCGCATCCAACATCGGTATTATTGCGACATTGCTCTGGAACAAGCCGACCGAAACGTTCTGGGGAATCGGCTTCACTCTTCTTTCAGTTCCTATGTATTATTATTTTAAAACGACACAAAGTTCACAACGACAAGTCGCGGTTCCACTCGACAACGAATCTCCCGAACTTTTGGCGACAAGCCTTCTTCCCGAAAACGAACCCGTTCCCGTAACCAGCGGAGAACCATAGAACTCAGTTCTCGTTTCTTCCTTGAAGGCAAAGAATCGACTCAGACTTCATTCTTACTTGGGAATTCTTTCGATTCTCCTTTTAAGTTTAAGAATTTTTCTTTCCTTTGTTCCGCTTCTTCCCTCCTCGTTTTCATTTTTGATTTCAACACAAGATATCTTATTAGAGATCGCACTGGTTTCCGGAAAGATCGGAATCGTTCTCGGTTTGTTCGCGTTTTTAACCGGGGCCGGTCTCGGGAAATATATGTTCGTTCAAAATTCTGAATATACCGAAATTCATATCATTCTTTTGTTAGCGGGTCTGGCGTTGCAAATCCCGAGCATCTCCGAAAATCATTCCAACTTTTATGCGAATCTTGTCGCTTGGATCAGTTATCCTCTTCTGATCGCCGGTTGGATTTACGGAAGAAGAATCCGACGCAAGCGGAAATAGTTTCTGATTTTTTTCGAAATCGGCAACGTCTTCTTTCAAAAAGATTCTTTATTCCATTGCAAATTTCTTACTCAGTTGCAGATTGCCGTCTCAGTTTAAGGAGAAGTTATGGACTTCAATCTATCAGAGGATGAACTTTTGTTCATCAATTCGTTTTCCGATTTTTGTAAAAAGGAAATCGAACCTTTTGCGGAAGAAGCGGATCGCAAAAAAGAAATTCCAAGATCTCATTTTCATAAACTTGCACAAGTCGGTTACATCGGTTTACCGCACGAAGAACAATACGGAGGGTCCAACGCGGGGACCTTTCAATCCTTGATGGCGATGCAAACCTTGGGAAAGGCTTGCGGCTCCACTTTTTTTTCGGTGGGCGCATCGGGCGGTTTGTTCGGATTACCCCTTCTTCATTTCGGAACCGAAGAACAAAAAAGAAAGTATCTTCCTTCCATCAACTCCGGAAACAAGATCGGTTCCCTTGGAATTACGGAACCCGATTCCGGTTCGGACGTTTCTTCGATTCGAACGGTTGCAAAAGAAATTTCCAAAGGTGTGTATCAACTTTCGGGACAAAAAACGTACATCACGAATTCTCCGATCGCGGATGATTGTTTGGTTCTTGCGAGAGTTCAGGATTTAAACGGAAAAGAAAAAGGTCTTACCCATTTTTTCGTGGACTTACATTCCAAAGGAGTTCAAAGATCCGCTCCTATGGAGAAGTTGGGTTTAAAGGCTTCTCCCACCGGCGCTTTGTTTTTCGAGGACGTGGAGGTTTCGTCTAACGATATTCTCGGTTCGCTCGGAAAAGGTTTTAGACAAACCATGCAAACGTTCAACATGGAAAGAATTTCTCTCGCGGCTTGGTCCATCGGTCTGATGGAATCTTGTTTAGAAGAATCGAAAGCGTTTGCCTCCACAAGAAAAAGTTTCGGCAAGTCGATCGCACAACATCAATCGGTGGGAAATCTTCTCGCTGAAATCTATACAAAACTGGAAGCTTCCCGTTGGTTTACATACAACGTCGCCTGGGAAATGGAACAAGCGGACAAATTAGGAAAAGGGAATATGCATCTTTCGGGAAAATGCGCTTCCTGCAAGTTGTTCGCGACCACTTCCGCAAGAGAAGTGACCAATCTTGCGGTCCAAATCCACGGAGGCGCGGGTTTTATGGAAGAATACAAAGTCTCCAGACTTTACAGAGACGTACGTCTCGGTGAAATCGGAGGCGGAACAAGCGAGATTCAAAAACTGATCGTCGCGGGAAGCATTATGAAAAGCTCATAAACTTCCCTTCTTGGTTCCGTTCGGATTTTCGATCATTTCCTTCAGGTAAGAATGGATTTCCGGATCGTTGTCCTGTATGAGTTGCCAAAAGGAGAATCCTCGGATCTTGTATTTTTTCAAAAGATTCATCTTGGTTTCGAAGGATCGTTTGTTCATATAAAACGCGACACGATCACAACCGCCTAACGTATACCAAAGAGAAGGATCGTCGTATACGTGCCCTTCGTGACGATACAAATAAGGTCGTAGATAAATCCAATCTCCTGATTTTCTCGCATCCTTAAAGATTTTAGTAACGTCGGTGGGTTCTTCGGATCTAGGATTCCAGTTCGCTTTAATATACTGCGCCCTCGAATAAAAAACCGCTTTGGAAGGAATGTCGCAGTTGAGAGGCCAATCGTATCCATAGGTCGGAATTGCCATATACAGTTTAGAATTAGGAATCTTTTTAGTAGAATATTCTAATATTTTTTCGATCCACCAAGAAGGAGCCTGAGGTCCCGGTCCTGGAAACTTGTTTTTTCTCGGGTGCAATTCGTAGGCCATGATCTTGACCTTATCCGCGACCTTTCCCAAAAACTCGTAGTCGTGCGAGAGTTGTCCCCGATATGCTTCGTAAAAATCAACGTTCATCTTTTTGCCGGATTCTTTACAGAGATATTCGGAAGGTTCTTCGGCGAAGGTTTTCGGATGGATCGCGACGGATAAAAGTTTATTCCGTTTTTTTAATTCTCCGGATAAAACCGTTAAGAAGGTTTCGAAACTTTCCTTTTTATCACAGGTCATTCCCTCGTAGTCGATGTCGATCCCGTCGTATCCGTATGTTTCGATTTCCTTTAAAATTTGTCCGATATGATAGTCTCTGATTTTCGTATTTCCGTTTAAACCGATCGCGTCCGAAACCTTTTCGAAATCGTTTTCCCATCGAAAGATGGTCGGTATGATTTTTGTTTTCGGCGAAATCGTTTTCAACGCCCAGATATAAACTTCCTGCGCCTTCGGATTCCAAACCGACTTGATGTTTCCGGTGTTGCTTCTTCCGCCTTCGAGCGTGTATAAAAAGGGATGAATCTCGTCGTAAAGAGTGATGTTCTCAGTCATCGCGACGATATCGGCGGACCAGGTCGAAGCCAGAAATTCCTTCTCGTTTTTTTCGAAAGAAGATTCTGAATTGTTAAGCGAAATGAGATTCGATAAATACGGGAATTCTTTCCCGCCAAAGAATCCATACAATTGGTCCTTAAATGCGAAAAACGTCGCGCAAATCGCCAATAAAAGAAAAAGAATGAATATTAGAAGTTTTGATTTCAAGCCGTTGATCCCGAGAGAATATTAAAAATTCGGTTTTCAACCAGAGTAATCGGGTAACCCTCTTCTGCAATTTGAATTCCCGTTCGAAATCGTTCCGTTTGACAGGTCCGTTTCCTTTCGATTCAATAAAAACTTTCTTTCAAATGTCGACCCATCCTTTTAAGATGGGTTATCTTTTCCATCGGATTCATTCGTTTCCAAGAGACCTTTTGTGTTTTTTAAAATTAGATCCACCGCGTCCATTCTTCTGATAGTCGCTTTTCACTTTTTTTCGCCAAACAACGTTTATGCGCAGAATTCTTCGACACCAAAAGCGAAACAAGGAATTCTAAATCTATCGGATTGGGATTTCCACAATGAAAAAACGATTCCTCTTACGGGAGAATGGAAGTTCTTTTGGAATCGATTTATAATACCGAACGATTCAGATCCGAAAATTAATGCGACAGGATTTATCTTTACGAACACTCCTTCGGTTTGGAACGGAATATCGTTTAACGGCGAAACGGTTGAAAGTCACGGATTCGCCTCCTATGAACTTACGATTCTTCTTCCGAAAGACATTGCGAACCCGGCGCTTACGATTCCGGACATAGGCACCGCTTACAATCTTTATGTGAACGGCAAGCTGATCGCGAACGCGGGAACCGTAGGAGACAAACCGGAATCTTCTCACGCGCTTTATAAACCCCAGATCGTAATCCTTCCGGATTCGAAAAATCTTCATCTAACATTACATGTTTCTAATTTTCAAAATCGATGGGGAGGTTATTGGTTTCCGATCCGAATCGGAAGTTTAAAAGACATCCTCTCGGAAGCTCAGACAAAAAAAGGAATCAGCCTTGCGGTTTGTATCGCGGCGGTTCTTATGGCGATCTTCAATCTTGTATTTTACTTTTTTAGAAAAAAAGATCTCGCTCCGCTTTTTTTCGCGACTCATTGCATTCTCATTTTAATCCGGGGTCTTACCACGGGAGAACGTCTCGGGCATCTCATGTTTCCGAACGTTCCCTGGGAAATATTAAACCGACTTGAATACATTTCGGTTTATTTATCGGCTCCCGCTTTGTATGCGTTCCTTCATCGATTTTGTTATACGAAATTTTGGGAAAAATACGGTCTTCTTTTTGATATTCCTTATTTTGTTACAGCTTTGATCGTTGCCGTTTTCCCGAATCAGATTTATACTCTGACTCTCAATCCGATTTCGATCTACGGTTTTTTTGTTACGATTCCGGGTTGGAGCATTTTACTAATTTATGGAATTCATAAAAAGTTCGAAGGAGCATGGATTTTGTTTTTGGGTTATATCGTGATCATGTTCTGCACGTTTCATGATATCGCGCATAACATGGGTTTTCTGCATACCGCTTCGTATATGCTTCCTTACGGACAACTCGCGATGATCGCTTCGCACGCAATCTTGATCTCAAAACGGTTTTCAAATTCCTTAATTCGTTCCGAAAATCTTTCGCATAAAATGAAAAGTCTCGTTTCCTCGACAAGGGAAATCATGACCTCGGCCTCGTTCAATTCCGCGGCGCAAACCACTTTGAAAATTCTTTCCAAGAACGTAGAGGAGATGAACCGAAGAAATTCTTCCTTGAATTTCGATCTACATTCAAAAAACGAAAAGTCGGATTCTTTCCTTACCAAAAACCAAGGTCTGAACATTTATTTACCGGAAGCGAATTCTTCCCTTTGGAAACGATTTTCATTGGATCAAGACGACAATCTGTTGGTGCAAGAGGTTGATAGATTTATTTCCAAAGAATCGTTGGAGATCGATCTCAAGGCTTTGTATTCTCCGGAAGTTTTCGGAGAAAGTCTTCTTCTTCCCGTGCAGAACAGCAAAGCGAGTTTTGCCGTCTTGGATCTTCCGATCGGAAACTTTTTGAATTCGGATTCCGAAATGGATTGGGTGCAGGGAATCGCATACGCGTTGGCTCTTTCGATTCAAAACGTGATTCGCCAGGATCGAGAAAAACTCGCAATTATCGGAGAATTATCGGCGGAGATCGCACACGATATCGGACATCACGTCATTCTCATCCAAAAGGTTTTGAGAAGTTTAAACACGAGTCATAACGAAAAAAAGGATTTCGATCTTGCAAGGGCGAAAAAAGAAACGGAGGCGTTGGCCAATCTTTCTTTGGATATATTAGAATTTTCTAAAAAAGTAATTATCTTAGATTTCAAAGAGGTGGATATCCGCGAATTTTTTCAAGGAATCCGAGAGGATTTGGAACTCTTCTTTGAAGGAAGTGGAATCCGTTTTTCCTGCGAAATCAACGCGAACGGGACGGTTCGATTGGATCCTCTTCGAATTCAAAGATTGATTTTGAATCTTGCGAAGAATTCTCTCGAAGCGATCGGTGATCGAGGCAAATTTTTTCTGCAAGTGGAGAAGGAAGGCCCCATTCTTTACATCGTTTTTAAGGACGATGGCCCCGGTCTCAGCGAAGAATTCAAAACCGGCTTTTACAACTCCATGGTGGAAACTAAAAAACCGTTCGGGAGCGGACTCGGTCTTTCCATCGTCCGTAAGATCGCACTCGCGCACGGCGGAGAAGTTTTGATCGATTCGAGCCTGGGAAAAGGTAGCAGATTCACGGTTCTGCTACCTTGCTGACCGAAAATTCATTTCGCTTAACAAAATGAATAAACAGAATCTTCAAGAAGAAGGATCCATTTCTGAGATCGGATTATCAATCACAGATCGCTAAGGAACCCGTGTTTTCCGCGGTGGTCGGTTGACCGAATCCAAAATCGATCTTAGTCGCCCAACCGTTGGAATCATACGTATATGTCATCGTTCCGTCCGAGGATGTTGTAGGTTTTGTCGCTCCGGACGCGTATGTGTTTGTGATCGTTTGTCCGGCCGAATTCGTTTTAGGAAATCCGTATGTATCATAATTGGAATATGTTACGGTCGGAGATGCTACCGCGGTCAGTTGATTGGAACTGTTGTACGTAAAAGTGTTGGTCGTAGTTCCTTCCACTCTGCCTGTAAGACCTCTTTGAACGTGTTGATTCGAAAACGCAGGCGGATCCACCACTCCCAACTTTGCGGCGACTCCCGAAGAGTAAGTACGGACAACCGTGTTTCCCGTTCCTGGGACACAGGTATAAACCTTCCCGACTACGGCGCATGTGTATGTGGTTACCGCGGAAGAGTTTCCGTCCTTAACGGCCACTTTCTGAGGTACGTTAAAACAATTACCATTTGCTAATGCGACAAGAGCCGCAACCAAAGAGGTGTTGTCGTCCGATTCATTCTTTTTACAATCCACCGATAAAAGAATTACCGCGCCAAGACACAAAGATACGATTGATTTCTTCATTTTAGAAACTCCAAAATTTTCAAAAAGTTTTTTCCGAATCAAATCTGATTCTGAGGAGAGAATATCACCGAACAGGGATTTTGTGAATTTCGGGAACTACTGAGAAAAAATCGGTTGGTAAGTAGTTAGAAAAGACCGGAGGCTTTGAGTTGAACAAGGATACGGCCGAGTTCTATGAGATTCTCCGTTTCCAATTTTTTAAAGATGGAAGCTCTGTGTGTTTCAACGGTTCGAACGCTGAGATCCAATTCTTTCGCAATCTCGCGGTTCATCTTTCCGTTTGCGAGCAGGTTGAGAATTTCCTTTTCTCTCTTGGTCAATCGATTGATTAAATTTCCGATCTCCTCCGTGACTTCGGTTTCTGGTCTGAAATTTTTCACCTCTTCCGGAAAAACTTTTCCCCCGTTTAAGATCGTTTTCATCGCGGAAATTACTACGGGCATAGATTCACTTTTTAGAATATACCCGTCCGCTCCGAGTGCGAACGCCTTTTGAAGATAGGACCAATCCCTGTGCATCGTTAGGAACAAGATCTTTAAGTCCGGAAATTTATTTTTGATCGTTTCCAGTTCTTGAATTCCATTCTCCTCTTGCAAAGAGATATCGCTGACCAAAAGATCCACTCTTGAAAAACTCATCCGTCGAACGGCTTCCTTCAAAGAAGGTGCGGAACCTACGAATTCGAATTCAGGATCGGCTTGAATCTCCGCTTGAAGCCCCGACCTTACGACGGGGTGATCATCCACAAGAAAGACGGAACTTTTTTTCGCGCGAACCATTCTACCGTAGGTTAATTCGGCTCTGAACTTTGTAAATAGATTCTTTCGGAGTTTATATTAAAGCGACTTCGGAAATACCACTGCGCGCATCCATCTCAAAAAAGGAATCTGTTTTTATAACTTGATTTAATTGTCGTTAGACTGCATTCGTTGCTATCATGAAATTTCTTTTTCGTTTTGCGATCGTCGTTCCTCCGCTCGTATTTGTTCTAAATACTTGCAAAATTTCTTATGGATTTCAGACGATCGGTATGCCTAAACCGGATCGTCACGATCGAACCGGAACCTTTATGGGTTACGATTACTTTCTCTGGGATTGTATTCAAGGTAAACGAACCGTGGTATATCGTTGGGAAAAGGAGATGCCTTTTTTGGATTTTGATCCGTATCACAAGGAAGAGGTTCTTTGCGGGAATGTGACGGAGTTCGAAAGGAAGAATGGAATCGGAAAGTGAAAAACAAAAGTTGGCCGGGGTTCCGACCTACTTTCTAAAGGGAACGGTTCTTTAAACCTGGATTCCCTTTTTCTTGAGGATATCGAGAGCGGTTTGTCGTAACAATGGATGGATTTGAAACTCGGACGCGTCCGGAAAACTGGAAGTGGACGGAACTCCGGCCCCGGAAACCGCAGGGTCCTCGGGCGTAGCCTTGAACTTATCGGCGCCAATCCACTGGCTGAGAGCCCACATCATTCTTTGGAAAATCTCATCGATGCGTTTTTGATAACCGGCCTTTTTGTAATAACCGTAAGCGAGCAAGGGCATCTTTTTCTCATACATAAAATGATCCCCGAGACGAATCAGGCCGTCCTTATAGTCCGCCTTTATAAAAAGATCTCTGGCTTTTCGAATATCGCCTTCGTTGAAAGCCCGGTTTCCTTCTCGAATCGTTTCGGCCCTTTCTCTGGAATCCATACTCAAACCATCGGACATTTTTCGGAATTCCGCAAGTGAAAAACGGAACCGAGAATGGCCGGAGTAACGACCACATTCTGGAAATTTCGGAAATTCATTCTTTTTTTAAAGCTCCCGTAAAAGACTGGCATCAAAGAGGTACTTCATGAGCGAACTCAAAGCCGGGTCCAAGGCTCCCGGTTTCACAGCACTCAACGAAAAAGGGGAAAAGGTCAAATTGACCGACCTGAGCGGAACCAAAGGAACCGTTCTCTATTTTTATCCCAAGGATCAAACCCCGGGATGTACGACCGAAGCCTGCGATTTTCGGGATAATTTTTCGAGAATCAAAAAGACCGGGTATAACGTGGTCGGAGTTTCGAAAGACAGCGTAAAATCACATCAGAAATTCATTGAAAAGCAAGAGCTGAACTTCACCTTGATCGCAGACGAGGACGGAAAGATTTGCGAATCCTACGGGGTCTGGCAGATGAAAAAGTTTATGGGAAGAGAATTTATGGGAATCGTCCGTTCCACCTTCCTCATCGGCGCCGACGGAAAAATCTTAAAAGTATATCCTAAGGTAAGCGTGAAAGGACACGTAGACGAGATCCTTTCCGATATCAAATCACTGGAGAAAAAATGAAACTGGATAAGAATAAAATCCAAAGCTCGATCGGAAAAAATCCGTCGAAAGCGTTTTATAAATTACAGATCCTACTCAAGGATCATTTTCCCGAGAATCTAAAGACGAAATTTTCCTTACAGACTTCTTCCGGAATTTTCACAGGAGACAACGGACAAGTTTTTACCGACGAATCCGAAAAGATCATCTATTTAGGGTTAGGCGATTCTTCCAAAGTAAAGATCCGCGGAGTCGCACATCACTTTTTCCAATTCGGAGAAAAGCTGAAAAAATGGGACGGCGTAGGATTGGAAATTCATCTTCCAAAAATTCTCACCACCGCTCTTTCTGCGGAATTGCTCGTGTATCAAATCTTGAATTCTTTGGAACAAGGCGCTTATGCGATCAACGTTCTTGCAAAAGAATTTAAGGAGAATTCCAAAAAGACCGGAAACGTTTCCTTTGTTCTTCAAGACGCGGCAAAAGTGAAGGAAGCCGAAAAAGGATTAAAACGCGGAAAAGTAGTCAGCCGTTACATCAACGGAGCGCGTTACATCGCGCATCTTCCCGCGAATCATTTCACACCGGAAGAATTCGTATCCAGATCCAAAGAGATCGCGAAAGACAACGGACTGAAGATCACCGTTTTCGACGAACCTCAGTTGAAAAAGGAAAAGATGGGAGGAATTCTTTCCGTCTGCGAAGGCTCCGATAAAAAAGCGAAGATGATTCTTTTGGAATATACTCCCGCTAAACCGAGCACCAAGAAAAAACTCGCGATCATCGGAAAAGGTCTTACCTTTGATTCCGGCGGGATCAGCATCAAACCCGCACAAGACATGCACGAAATGAAATACGATATGTGCGGTGCCGCCGCGGCCATTCACGCGATCGGAGCGATCGCAGAACTCGGATTAGGCGTTCCGGTAATCGCGGCAATCGGTGTTGCGGAGAATATGCCGGACGCGGCCGCCATCAAACCCGGCGACGTTTATACCGCTCACAACGGAATCACCGTAGAAGTTCAGAATACGGACGCGGAAGGACGTTTGGTTTTGGGAGACGTTCTTTCTTACGTTGGAAAAAAATTCAAACCGGACTATATGCTGGATCTTGCAACCTTAACCGGTGCGATCATCATTTCTCTCGGACACGAGGCCGCGGGTGTAATGAGTAATTCCGAGACTCTTACGAACTTACTCAAGGAAGCATCCGCGAGTTCGGATGAAAGAATTTGGGAAATGCCTCTTTGGGACGAATATTCCGAAGATCTCAAAAGCGACATCGCCGACATCCGAAACGTTGCGGGAAGAGCGGGTGGTTCCTTGTCTGCCGCTAAATTTTTGGAAAGATTCGTGGATCCGGGAATCGCTTGGGCGCATATCGACATCGCGGGCGCGGCCTGGAGAAAAAAATCTTCGGGAACTCAAATCGGAAACGGACCGACCGGTTACGGAGTTCGTCTTCTGGTAGATCTCGCCGAAAAAATCGGAAAGAAGAAGTAACCGATTTCGTCTAACGCTCTTCCGCGCTACGGATGTGGAGCGTGCGGAGCAGTCGCCTCGGAACGAGGCGACCGGAGCGAATGCGAAGCGCGTAACAAGCCGGGTCTGCGCGCTTCAATCATATTCTTTTTTTTGAATCTAATCCGCGCAGAAGCGCTTTAAAATTCACCCGTAGAAAACATTTCGCTCAAATGAATCACGATCTAAATCGTAGCTAAAGCCGCGTTTGCAAGATCGTAACCGCCGGTTTGAGCCGGATGAAAACCCGGTTTCAGATATAAGAAGAACGCTTTGGAAGTTTCCAGAAATAAAATTCTTCCGAAAGGCCTGGATACTTTCATATCGTGAAAATATTTTTTGAATCCGATTTCCTTATCCGTTAAAATAAACCAGTGTTGGAAAAATAAAACGTAACCCCAGAAAATCCAAGACGCTAAAAGGAATCCGAAAATTCTTAAGAAGTAACTGTTGGAAACCGTCTGAAGAACGTCGTATGCAACGGACTTGTGTTCGATTTCTTCGCAAGCGTGCCAAAGAAGAAGTTCTCTCATTTCTCCGTACGCGTGATCATGAAACCCGTGTCTTAAAGTGATCTCGCCCATCGTCGCGGTATAGTGTTCCATTCCAGCGGTCACGGAAAGTTTCAGTTTTTTTCCGAAGAAGAATTCGAAAAACGGAAGCATCACTTTGAACGCGCTCCATTCAAAAAATTTCACGAAACGTGCGACCGGTCTTCCTTGTTTTGCAAGAACCTCGAGAACCTTTTCGTGTTCTTTTCCGTGTTGCACTTCCTGTCCGATGAACGCTTTGATCCCGGTTTGCAGTTGAGGATCTTTCACTTGATCCGCATACGCCTTTACGCTTTTGATAAAGAATCTTTCCCCTTCCGGAAAAAGAATGTGATACGCATTGATGATATGTGTGATGAAAGAATTCCCACTAAAATAGTGATTCGGCAAATCGCCCATTCCCTCAAAGTCCATCTTACGAACCGTAGGTTGATTCGCGTTGATGGGTTTTAAATTTCTCTTTTTTGTTTTCGTTTCAACGGTCATATTTCACTCCTTCAAACTTATTATATCTTTGTAGCGATCACTATAGAATATTTTAAACCAAACCTCGCGCCGATCTCTGAAAAGATCTGATCGATTTCGAAATCAGTAGAGAAAATCGAACTTTTTTTGAGGGAGATGGTCGGAACCCCGGCCACTTTCCGAGTTTTCCAAAAGGATTTTAAGAATTCTTTTGAATTCCGGAAAGAATGGAAACGATTCCCAGCTCCAAGGTTTGGAAAAAATCGATCCGAAAGACCGCAAAATCCGGGGAAGAATTGAGAACTTTCGCAACGATCGGGGCCGGTTCGGCGTGATGCCAAAGACCGATGATCAGCGCGTGCAAATACGTAAGAAATAAAACGGCTTCATCCGACGTTTTGAGTTTTAAGACCCGGCAGAGTTCGGGAGCGGATTCAAGAACGCTCTTGCGAACGGAATCCTTAAACTTCAGCGCGCTTTCAAAAACCACGTTTTTCTCCAAAAGCGCCGAAGCGATCGCCATCAAACGAACCGTTCTTTGGTTTTCTTTTAAAGAATTCGTGATCCAAGACGCAAGTTCCGCCGAAGAAAGTCCCGGTTTTTTAGAACAAAGAAAATTCTGAAACGCCTCAAACCAAGCGTCGTAATCCATTCTATGAATTTCGAGAAAAAGTTCTTCCTTGGTTTTGAAATAAAGATACAGAGTTCCCTTCGCGACCCCGGCCTTTTTAGCGATCTGATCCATCGAAATTTTTTCAAAAGACGATTTGTTAAAAAGTGAAATCGCGGCACGAATCAAAAGTTCTTTTTTGATTTTCTTATCGTCGTCTTTTACGGCTCTGACTTTCATAGGAGCAAGTTTTCGTTTTAAGGGAGAATTCTTCGAATACGAAGTCTTCTTATTTCCAACAATCTTTCCGCCGATTACAAAAACAATCCCCTTTTCCATAAAAACATTCGATGTACGTGGTTGACAATGACTCAAGGTCATTATAAAATGACCGAAAGTCAATATTTAATGACCCTAAGTCATTAAAATAGGAGTCAAAGAAGAATGAAACGTAAAACCGTGTTAATCACCGGGTCATCTTCCGGAATCGGAAAAGCGGCCGCAAAGTATTTTCAAGCAAAGGGTTGGAATGTGATCGCAACGATGAGAAGTCCCGAAAAAGATCAGGATTTAAAAAATCTTCCCAACCTACTCTGCACAAAACTGGACGTAACTAAACCCGACACGATCGAAAAGGCGATTGGCGAAGGAATCAAAACCTTCGGCGAGATCGACGTATTGGTAAACAACGCGGGTTACGGACTTGTGGGACCTTTCGAAGGAGCAAGTAAGGAACAAATCCAAAGACAATTCGATACGAACGTATTCGGAGCGATGGATGTGATTCAAAAAATTCTCCCCCACTTTCGTAGCAATAAAAAGGGACTCATCATCAACGTGGCGTCCATGGGAGGAAGAATCACGTTCCCTCTTTATAGCCTGTATCATTCCACAAAATGGGCCTTGGAAGGTTTCACCGAATCGCTTCAATACGAATTGTCTCCGTTCGGAATTCGTGTAAAGCTTATCGAACCGGGTGCGATCGCCACCGATTTTATCGGTCGTTCTTCCGACTCCACGTCCGATCAAGCGCCGGGAGAATATAAAAAATTCTCGGACGCCGTTTTTAAAAACATGGAAGACGCGATGATGACCAGCCGATCCGAAACCGTTGCGAAAGTAATTTTCAAAGCCGCAAAAAGTTCTTCCAAACGTCTTCGTTACGTAGTAGGAATGGACGCTAAAGCGCTTTTAGGTTTGCGGAAATTTCTTTCAGACGGAGTTTTATTCTCCGTAATGAAACTCGCATTGCTTAGATCCGCAAAAACTGCGGCTTAATTTCGCACAATCAGGAGAGAGTTATGTTCGGGAATCGGATTCAAAAAATTTCTTTCTTATCTTTGATCGTTCTTTCGGGAATCGTCGTTTTGATCTTTTTACAAACGGGTTGTTTGAGTTCTTTCGGCGGAACTCCCGAAGGCAAAAGATTGGAAAGAATGCAGACTTCCAAAATGTTCAAGGACGGAAAGTTCGAAAACGATCCCTTTGTTCCAAATTTGATTTCCGGTTCTTATACGGAAATTCTTAAGAGACAACTTTTCGGAAGCGAACAAAGAACTCCTCCTTCTCCGATTCCGGTGATTCATCCGGATCCGAAAAGTTTTTCGGCGGTTCCAAAACCGGGACTTAGGGCGATTTGGTTTGGTCACGCCGGAGTGCTTGTGGAAATCGACGGGGTGAGAATTCTTACGGACCCCGTTTTTTCCGATAAGGTATCTCCGTTTACGAGCGTAGGCCCGGAAAGATTTTTCCAATCTCCGATCGCGCTCGAAGAACTTCCGCATATCGACGCGGTCGTAATTTCACACGATCACTACGATCATCTCGACATGATCACGGCTAAACATCTTTCTTCGAAAGGAACCAAGTATTTTGTTCCTCTCGGAATCGGCGCACACTTGGAACGCTGGGGTATTCCCGAATCTCAAATCGTGGAACTCGATTGGTGGGAAAAGGGAAACATTGGAAAGGTGGAAATCATCTGCACGCCCGCGGTTCATTATTCGGGCCGAGGAATGTTCAACGCTAAGTCCACCCTTTGGTCTTCTTGGAGCGTCATCGGTCCCGAAAATAAATTCTTTCATAGCGGGGATACGGGTTATTCTCCTCACTTTGCAGAAATCGGAAAACGTCTCGGACCATTCGATCTGACTTCGATCAAGGTCGGAGCTTACGACGTTACTTGGGAAGGAATTCACATGAACCCCGAGAAAGCGGTTCAGGCTCACGTGGACCTAAAAGCGAAACGAATGCTTCCGGTTCACTGGGGAACCTACAATCTTGCGATTCACGATTGGGACGAACCGATCCGTCGTAGCGTCGACGCGGCAAAAAATCTTTCCGTAGACTTGGTCGCGCCGAAACCGGGTGAAGTCGTGGATGCAAAAGCTCCGTTCGTTTTCGAACCTTGGTGGGAAAAGGTGAAATAACCGAAAGGTTCCTCGTTCAACAACGAAACGTATCACAGAAAAGTCCTCTCGGAGAGGACCGATTCAAGAACACTTTCGATCTATTTTTTAATCCGATTAGAATATTAGTTTATTCTAATTTTCTCAATCGCTCGAAGTTTGAACAAACTCCGAAGACGTTTTGATCTTCGCAAAGATATATCCGAGCCCCGATAAAAACGAAGCGTGCACCTGAGAAGCTGGAATTTTGATTTTTTCAAAAGAAAGTTCCTTGGTCGCGCAAGCGTCGGAAATAACGGTGATATCCTTATAGCCCATATCAAAGGCCGCTCTTACGGTAGAATCGACCACCATGTGCGTCATCATTCCGTAGACAACGAGCTTCTTTACCTTTTTACGTTTCAGTTCCTCATCCAATCCCGTGTTGATAAACGCATTGACCGTGTGTTTGATCAGAGTGGTTTCTCCGTGAATCGGTGCGTTTGATTCTTCCATTTGAACCCCTGCGGTTCCGGGAAAGAAGAAGGTGGCTCCTTTCCGAGTGGAAACGTGTTGAACGTGGATCACGGGCCATTCCTTTTTTCTAAAGTATTCCAAGACGATTTTTCCACGATTTGCGGCTTGTTCCGCGCCTTCCAATTCGAACTTTCCTCCCGGAAAAAAATCCTTTTGTACGTCCAAAATCAAAAGCGCCGTGTCGGCCTTTACGAATTCGGAAGAATCTAAATTCTCCCTTTTGCTAATCGTAGAACAGGAAACGGTCCAACATAAAATCGGAATCAACGCCGTTTTTGTGAATGAATTCATTCTTACCTCCCAATATCGAAACGCCGAGCATTCTTTCGAAGTCTGTTCGGTCCGTTTCGATCTATTAGGATTATAACTGATTCTTACTATTCTTAAAAATGATTTGTTTTGATAGATTAAATCAATAGAATTGATGATATGGAAATCTCGAGTCTAAAGATATTTAGGGAAGTCGCTCTGGAAGGAAGTTTTACAAAGGCCGCGGAAAAACTACACTACGTTCAATCCAATGTTACGATGCGCATTCAACTTTTGGAACGGGAACTCGGTGATCGATTGTTCCAAAGGACAAAGGCGGGTGTGATTCTCACTCCGAAAGGAAAAATTCTTTTGGAATACGCCGACAAAATCATCTTCTTTTCCGACGAAGCTCAGAAAGCGCTCTCCGCGTCGGGAGATCCGCAAGGAGCCCTTCGAATCGGTTCGGGAGAAACCACTTCTTCGATTCGACTTCCTTCTTACATCGCGAAGTTTCATTCTAAGTTCCCCAAGGTAAAACTTTCGATTCATCCGGGAAACACCGGGGATCTTTTGCAAGGACTTATCAAACGGGAATTGGACGGGGCTTTTTTGTACGAGGATTTTTCTCATCCTGAGACGGTCTCCCGACCTATTTTTACAGAGAATCTAAAGGTCGTAACTCCGAAGAATTTTCGGACGCTCAAGGCTCTGACTTCTTCTTTGGACAATCTTTCGATCCTCGTTTTTAAACCGGGATGTATTTTTCGAAACCGTTTGGAGCAATGGTTGCTTTCTCAAAAAATCGGACCGAGAACCGTCGTGGAATTGAATTCTATAGATTCGATTCTTTCCTGTGTTACGGCCGGAATGGGGATTTCTTTGCTACCGGAATCCATTTTGAAATCCAGAAAGTTGGACCGGTTCGTTTCCAGTTTTCCAATCCCGAAAGAATTTTCGCTGGTTCGGACCTTTTTCGTGTTTCGAAAGGACGTTTCTCCGACCACTGCCCTCAACGAATTCAAAGACGGTTTGTTTTCTTCGGTTGCTTAGGTGGTTTTCCGTGTCAGGTCCGAAGATTCGTAGAAGTATTTGTAAAATGGCCGGGGTTCCGACCAAATCTTATGTCTCCTAAAACGCTTCCAAAGACACTTTTAAAACCTTGACCTGTAGTGCGCCGCCAAAAAACTGGTATCAGATTGTGCATTGCACAAATTTGAATCTACGGAGGCATCCAGTGAATTTTCGCAAGATGACCCGATTTCGTTTCCGTTACTTACTTTGGTTGCTCTTACCCTTGAGCTTCCAACTGCTTCTCGCACCACTTGCGGGAGCCCTCAATCAGAAAAAGATCGTTCTGGACGAAGAATCCATCGAAATCAAAGCCATCCAGGCTTACGTGGCGGAGGTCCGACCATCCCTTTCCTCGGAATCCCTACAAAAACTTTCCCAAGTCATTCTCCAGGAATCCAGAAGACTGGATCTCGAATCCTGCACCTTCCGCTGTTCCGACACCGATAAAGTCAGCCTACTGATCGGATTGATCCATCTCGAATCCGAGTTTAAGGCGACCGCACGTTCTCCCAAGGACGCTCGCGGGTTTATGCAAATTATGCCCGCAACCGCAACCTGGCTTTCCAAAAAAGAAGGCTGGAAAATCAATTTAGCGGATCTTCACAAACCGGAAGTAAACA
Source organism: Leptospira barantonii (assembly GCF_002811925.1). Classification (NCBI taxonomy): domain Bacteria; kingdom Pseudomonadati; phylum Spirochaetota; class Leptospiria; order Leptospirales; family Leptospiraceae; genus Leptospira; species Leptospira barantonii. Next base: position 958,921 of record NZ_NPDS01000001.1, on the reverse strand, counting down.
TCCATCTCGGGGTTTCCTACTTAAACATTCTTCTGGATCAGAGAAAGGGAGATACAGCGAAAGCGCTTCTTTCCTACAACGCCGGACCGGGCGCGGTGGATCGTTGGGGTGGAGTTCCGGAATACAACAAGATTATCTTGAACAACCAATCCCGTTATTTCGAATTGAGAGAAAAGATTTCCAATTCAATTCAGTAACTTTTTATAATTTCGTTCGATAAGAATTCGAGCCGAGGCAATCTCCGTTTCGGCTCGTTCCCTTCTTTAAGCGGACGTTTAGAAAACCTAACGACGCTAAGGTGAGAATCCGATCGTTACGGAACCCAATCCGACTTGTTGAAGTATTTGTCGTCCATTTCCCGGAGAACACCGGATCTTCCGATCTCGGAAAGAAAGAATTCAAAATTTCTAATGAACACAGGATCGGACAATGGAAACGCGGCGCTGATATCCTCTCTTTGAACCGGTTCCAAAAGCGGTCTGAAATTGGACGCTACCGATTTGTCCTTGAGAAGAATTCCCTTGATATAAAAAGAATCCGCGACTAAACAAGTAGCGGTTCCGTTTTTCACAGCTTCCCAAGCCGAGGGAGTGTCGCCATAAGTGAAGATCCGATTGTTTTTGAATTTTTTAAGAAGGTATTCATGGCGATTGGAAAACGATCGAACCGCAAACGTAACCCCGCTTACGTCCGCCAAGTCGAGAATACTTCTAAAACTTTGAGTTGTGATGATACTTCCTTCAGGAGGCGGAGGCAACGCGGTCTTTCGAATCAAAGCCGCGGGAGTGGAAATCAAATACGCCGCGCTGAATTTCACCTTCTTCGATCGTTCCAAATTGCTCGATATTCCGGATAACGCCATATCGACTTCCTTCTTTTTGATCGCATCCGCGAACTCGCTGAACTCCGGATAAGGAATGAATTTATACTTCACTCCTAAAAAATCCGCGTATGCCTTTCCCAATTCGTAATCGAAACCGGGAAAACCTTCCTTCGCGTTCGGAACGTAAAACGGCTCGTCGGCTGGATTGCCTGCGACCTTCAATTCTCCCTTTTCCAAAATTTCCTTAAGCCTAGAAGAATTATAAAATTTGAATGTTTCTTCTTCCGCGTTTAACGGGGAATGTTCCGACAAATCGACAAAACAAAAAACCGTCAAAAAAATGGAATAAAGAATTTTGAAGATCGATGATCTCATGTTTTGCCTTTTTAAAGAAAACATTTCAGTCTTCCAGCAACTCCGAAAGATTTTTATAATATTCTAAACTTTCCGGATTGCTAAGAGCTTCCCTGTTCGTAACGGGTTCTCCTTGAACGGTTCTTTTTACCGCGATCTCCACTTTTTTCATATTGATCGTATACGGTATATCCGCAACCGCAAGAATTTTAGAAGGAACATGTCTCGGCGAAACCTTATCCTTGATTTCCTTTTTTAAGGTTTGAACCAAAGAATCGTTCAAGATTTTTCCGGGCGCCATCTTTAAAAACAAAACGATTCTTACGTCTTCTTTCCAATCCTGTCCGATGATGACGGAGTCCGCGATCTCAGGAAACGTTTCGATCAAACTGTAAAGATCAGCGGTGCCGATTCTCACTCCTCCGGGATTGAGGGTCGCATCCGATCTTCCGTAAACGACAAGTCCCCCATTCTTCTTTAGCTCCGCGAAGTCGCCATGGCACCAAACTCCTGGAAAACTTTCGAAGTATGCGGACTTATATTTTTTTCCTTCGGGATCTTTCCAAAAATACAAAGGCATCGATGGAAACGGTTGTTTGCAAACGAGTTCTCCCTTTTCTTCCGTTACGGATTTTCCGGATTCGTTCCATATCTCCACGTCCATGCCGAGTCCTCTGCACTGGATCTCACCTTCGTAAACGGGAAGGATCGGATTCCCCAAAGCGAAACAACCGTTGAGATCGGTTCCGCCGGAGATCGAAGAAAGTTGAAGATCCTTTTTCCAATTTTGATATACGTATTGAAAACCGATCGATGTCAAAGGCGAACCCGTGGATAAAACCGCGCGCATCGGACTTAGGTCCAATCCCTTCGGTTGATAACCCGATTTTTCCAAGGTAAGAATGTATTTCGCTCCGACCCCGAAGACGTTTATCCTTTCTTCTGCCGCGATTTGAAAAAGAATTTCCGGTCCCGGATGAAACGGATTTCCATCAAACAAAACGATCGTGGCGCCGACGGACAAAGAACTCACGAGCCAGTTCCACATCATCCAACCGCATGTCGTATAATAAAAAATTCTTTCATCGGGTTTGAGGTCGGAATGAAGAACCAATTCCTTCCAGTGATTGATGAATACTCCTGCTCCCTGCACCATACATTTCGGGAGCCCCGTCGTTCCCGAAGAATACATGATATAAACCGGATGATCGAAACCGGTTTGATAAAATTCAAGAGCCGCGTCTTGATTCTCCTTGAGAACACTTTCTAAAAAATGAATATTCTTCTTTGGATAATCTTCCGGTACGGTAGTCTTTGTGCCTTCTTTGAAATGCAAAAATCCTTTTTTGTAATCCGATACGATTACGGCTTCAAGAGACGGTATGGAAGCGAGAATCTGAGTTAAATTCTCCGCAAGTGAAAGATCCTTTCCTTTGAAAGCGTATCGATCCGTGGTAAACAATACCTTGGGTGCAATTTGACCAAAACGATCCAACACACCTTTGGCTCCAAAGTCCGGGGAACAAGAACTCCAGATCGCCCCGATCGAAGTTGTCGCGAGCATCGCGATCACGGTTTCTGGAACGTTAGGCATAAGACCGGCTACTCGATCGCCGGGAACCACTCCCCTTTTTTTCAGATCCTGCGCGACGGCCCCGACATAGGAACGCAATTCCGCATAACTGATCTCCCTTCTCGATCCGTCCTCTCCTCTATAAATCAGAGCGGGAAAAGAATCGTTTCTTCGGAGTAGATTCTCCGCAAAATTCAGTTTGGCCCCCGGAAAAAATCGGGAATCCGTAAAATTCTCCGCTTTGCGATAGGCCGTTTCGTATTTTTGAGAATGGACCGTTTCGGAAAATTCCCAAATACTTTCCCAGAACGCGCCTATATCCTTTACGGACCAGGCCCTGAGTTCTTCAAACGTGGTTAGATTGAGATTCTTTTTTTCTTTAAGAAATTTTTTATAACGGGTTAGATTGGAGGATTCGATTCGTTCGGATGAAGGCGCCCATAACTCTTGATGCATGTAAAATCTCGGTTCTTTATTTTTTCGCTCTCTATTACATTTTTTTCGAAAGGTCGGGTCAACATGAATTTTGATTGAGAAACGGGACGCGCTCTATATGTTTAGAAAAAAATAATTCCGAGAAAGCCATTGAACTCATTCGAACACATTCATTTTGCAGAAATCATTTTAATCGCGTCCGGTATTCTTTACACATTGCACGGTTTGATTCATCAGTTGATCGTCGGCGCCGCGGTCGGATTTTTTCAATTCCCGGATCAAAGACAGTCCCGTTTGATTTTGATGATGTGGATCACCACGGGCGCGTTTATGAGTTTTTTGGGTTTTCTTCCCGCGGCCCTGATTTTATTCTTCGGCCCGCAACCGGCGGTCGTCGCGACCTTGATCACAGAAGCGATCGCGGTGGGTTTTTTATCCCTTCACATTTATCTGTCAGGTTATAGAACCCACACACAACCGGTTAAGATCGGATTCTTTTTTAGCCTCGGTTTTACGATCGTTTTGGTGGGTTACTTGTTAAGTTTACGATTCTAAGTTAGACGAAATCTCGTTTAAGAACGCAGGTTCTTTTGATATTTGCTAAAATCCTCGAGCGCCTTCGTATACAGATGTTCCCTCAGATGGACTTTGAGGATTTCCAAAAAGACGTTCAGATTTTTGATTCCAACGCTCACTTTAATTTCAAATGAAGAATGATCGGCAAAGATAAGATTCCCCGAGTATGAATTGAATCGTACCGATTTTATATCGTGCCAAAAGATACGTTTCTCTTTCGTAAAAAAACCATTCTCCGTCATTCCCGAAGAATCAACGGATACGGAATAAAACTTAGAATAGAGCAGAATCCAAATTCCGAAAAAACAAAGAAGCAACCAAAACGATAAAAGAAAATTTATATTTCCGTTCTCGGCGGGAGGAATCAAAAAATAAGAACCTATAAAAATCAGAAAGAATAGAATCGATGTAATATATCCAGTGATGACAAAGCTCTTTGGAAGTTGGAACGTATTTTTTTTGGCTTCCGCATCGTTGGTCGTATCGCTAACGAATAACTTCTGAACCCAATATTTGGATACGACGAAGAGTAGAATGCTGAATAAAGATCCGATTGTGGTTGGAACGATATATTCTTTCATTTGGGGAAACTCATTTCACAGCTTCGCTGTTCGCCGGCAATTTCTCGAAAACTCAACAGTCGCTTTCTATGGATCGCGACTGTATGGAAGCGAGGATTTTCCAACTTCGTTGGAAACCAAATGCTTATCGCTCCGCGGCATTTGGCAACGTCGCTCTTTACGAGAGCGACGTTGGCTCGAAATAAGCTAAGTTCTCGGGGCCTTCGTGGATCACGATTCGATCGACTTTTCCACCCGCGGCATGCACACTTTCTTTGAGATAGTAGTAAAACCAACGCGCTATGTTTTCGGAAGTCGGATTGGTCGTCTTAAATTCTTCCAGATCGTTGATGAGAATATGATCCAATTTTGCTACGAGTTCTTTGAGCTTTTGTTTGGAAGTGAGGAAGTCGAAACTGATCCCGTCTTCACCGATATTCTTTTTTCCTGACAGATACAATTCCACTTTCCAGGAATGTCCGTGAATGGGTTCGTCCGAACCGTCCGGAAAATACCGGTATAGGAAATGAGAGGATTCAAACCGCTCCTCGATTCTAACGTAAAATCTTCCGGATTCTTCAAAAAACATAGCTCTTGACTTTCTTTCCCAGGTCTATATATTGGAAGCAACTGCAAATTCGAGGCGGTTTCGTATTCGACGAGGTTCGGCTCGGTTGTTTTTTCACGGTTTGCAGAGGCAAAATATCTCGCAAAGTTTTTCAAGGAGCGAGTATTTTAGTGATAGGAGATATTCAATGACAGAAGTGGTCAAGCCAAGATTTTATAAGGAAATGACTGTCGGTGAGGCTATGGCTGTTCACCCGGAAGCGGGGCTTGTTTTTTCGAGCTACCATTTAGGCGGTTGCTCTCACTGCTCCATAAACGAACTCGAAACCATCGAGCAAGTTTGTATGGGTTACGGCGTGGAAGTGGATGTTCTGATTGAAAGCCTGAACAATCTTCTCGAAGACTCGGAAGATTAATAAATCATCCCGGGGAAAAATCGTTTCTCCGGGTTTTTTCCTTCTCTTTAATTCCCCTTTTCTTTTCTAAGAACCCTGAGGCGGAATATAATAATAACGAACTCCGGCTTTTCTAAAATAATTCCGAATCCGATTGTCCTCGTTTCTAATCTCCGTTCCTTCGAGAGGTTTTAGACCTTTTCGAAAAGTTCCCTCGTTGATCTGAAGAATTTCGCCTAACGTATCAAATCGATAAAACTCGAGACCGGTTTCCCTTTTGAGAACGAGTAAGCTCATGGTCAAAAAACTTTCGTTTCTATATTCCTCTTCGTAGAGCCCGTATACGAAAGCGCTCGGAAAAATTCTATAAACCGCGCCCTTATACTCGACCGTATTTTTTCTTCGATCCAAATCCTTGAGAATGGTATAAGAAGAACGATCCGTGATGAAGTAAATCGTTCCACAGCGAAACGTAATATACTGATTTCCTTTTTTATTCGTGGCCGAAGGAAGCACAACTCCGGAGGAAATCATATCTCCGGGAGAATAGTGATGTTCCGCGATTTTTTCGAGACGATTTCGAAGGGTCTCGTCCAGAAACTCAACCGAGTCGGTGCGTTTCATCTTTCCGAGTTGATGAAAAATTCTATCAAACTCGTTCTTTTCGTAACCCTTGTTTTTCACAAAGGTATCGAGTTGTTTTTTGAGGGTTTTCAGTCTGATTTGAAAATAGGGAGAATCGTTTTTGCCCGCGAGACCGAACATTTCCTCCCAGATGGATTCCAATTCGCGGATCTCGTCCTTTTGGTCGAAGGTCTTTTTTTCGACCTCTTCCAATATGGATTCGAATTTATGTTTTAAATCGAAAAAGAATCGGGAATCTCTTACCGGGTCCATACGCGTATTTTTATTATCGGACGTTGTATCGTTTTTTTCAACGGGAGAATTTTCCGAAAACGACGCGCCCTAACTTTAGTTCGCGTGTTTTCTACTCTTGATGGAAAGAATGATTCCCACCGCAGTCATGGACATGATCAAGTGCGATCCGCCATAACTCATAAACGATAAAGGAATCCCGGTCACGGGCATAAGACCGATGACGATTCCTATGTTGATCGCCATGTGATAAAAAAGAAGCGCCACGATCCCGGAAGCGAGAAGGGACCCGAATCTATCCTTACTTTCGTAACTGATCTGAAGTCCGCGCAGAGGAATCGAAAATAAAAAGAACAATAAGAAAACCGAACCCAAAAACCCGGTTTGTTCCGCCCAAGAAGCGAAGATAAAGTCGGTGCTGGATTCCGGAACGTGAGGAATTCTTCCCTCGGTCATTTCCGCGTTCATAATTCCTTTTCCGAAAAATCTTCCGGAACCGACCGCGGGTTTGGACGCGCGCAATTGATAACCCGCACCTTGTTTGAATTCTTCCGGATTTAAGAACGCGGTCAGACGAACGACCTGATTTTCACGGAACGGAACCGTTTTCATAACGATCACCGCGGAAATCAGACTGATTCCTAAGATCCCGAGAGGAATATAATATTGTCTTAATGTTCTGCTTCCTCTCGCAATTCTGATTCCCACCATCACGAGACTCGCGATCAAAAAGATCGCTCCGAAAGTCAGAAGAAGTTTTTGATTGGATAAAATCTTAAAGAAAAATCCGCCTTCCACTTCAACGACTTGATCCACGACTTCTTTAAGAGCGTTTAACGTCTTGGGTGTGAGGTTCGCGGCTTTTAAATCCTTACCGTCGAGTGCGAGCCAGATCTTTCCTCCGAGTCGATTGACCACGGATAAAAGATCTGTCTTTCCGGTTCTTTGTAAAAAGTCCGAGATGTCGTTTATCAAAGTCAGTCTGGAATATTCCACGAACATAGGAACCATCAATGTGATTCCTCCGAAAGCGAGCAAGGACCCGATATGAAGAATGTCCGCTCCTCCGAGAAAGAGCATCGTAAAAAGAATCGGTAAAAAGGAAACCGCGGTTCCGAAGTCCGGTTGCAGAAGAATAAAAATCATCGGAACGATCACGATTACGAACGGAATCGAAAGAACGACGAGGTTCTTCATATCCTTTTCTTTGAGAACCATAAACTGTCCCAAAAGAATCACCGTGGATAGTTTTGCGAACTCCGAGGCTTGGATCCCGATCGGTCCGAGTTTAAGCCAAGAACGAGCCCCTCTTCCCGAAGGTAAATGTCCGATCCCCGGAATCAAAGTGATCATCAAAAGAAAAACCGTAAACACATAGATCACGAGAGCGTAAGCGCCTAACAACTGATAGTTGACGCGAGATACGAAATACATGATCACAAGGCCGATGATAAAATAAAACAACTGACGATACCACTTTCCGGGTCCGTCTTCGAAATTGACTTCCTGACTGTAAAGAGTCAGTACGCTACAAAGAACTACGATTACGACGGAGATCACCAAAAAGTAATCGATCTTTTCAATGGACTTATCTGGCTTCAAGCGTTCCCTCCTGTCCGGTCGACGGTGAAGAAGGCGGAGCTATATCTTGCGATTTTTTGAATGTTCCCGGCGGGAACGCGGCGTGAAACATTTCTCTTGCAACCGGCGCGGCCCCTGCGGCCCCACCGACTCCGTATTCCACGAACACGACGATTAACACCTGTTCGCTGGCGGGTGCGTTAGCGGGCGCGTATCCTACGAACCAAGCGTGGTTGGAACCGGAGGCGCCCCTTCTTCTGGTTTGAGCCGTTCCCGTTTTACCCGCGATATCGGGTAAGAACGGTTTGTTTAAAACGTATGCGGCGGTTCCGCTTTTTACGACCAGTTTCAATCCTTCCTTGATCGCTTCCACGGAAGATTGATTGATCGGAATGTCTCTTAAAATTTGAGGAGTGGTTCTGTTGATGATGGAGTTATCCACCGGATCTCGAATCTCGCTCACTACATACGGTTGATAGATCTGTCCTCGATTGAGCAAGCCCATATAAAACAAGGCCATCCCCATCGGAGTAGACGAGATAAAACCCTGACCGATGGATAAGTTGATCGTGTCCCCGTCGAACCACTTGGTTCCGTATGTTCTTTTTTTCCAAGCGGAAGAAGGAACAAAACCGGTGATCTCCCCCGGAAGATCGACCTTAGATTTGTTTTCCAATCCGAAAAGACGGGAGTAATTCAAGATCGCATCGGAACCGAGCTTGTATCCGAGATTGTAAAAATAAACCGAACAGGATTTTTGAAGAGCGTGTGCGAGATCGTTGGTTCCGTGACCGCCCTTTTCCCAACACATAAACACCTGATCGGGAACACCCGCGAACGTGGACTTCAATACGAAACTACCGTTGCAGGAATAAGAAGTCTCCGGCGTATAACCGATCTTATGTTGGCTTTCCAGAGCCGCAAGAGCGACTAACGTTTTGTATGTCGACGCGGGAGGAAACTTGGATTGAATCGCAAGATTTAAAAATCCACCGTTATCCTTTACGCGTTTGAAGTGACCGGTTCGATCGGCTTTATTCTTACCGGAAAGAATGTTCGGATCGTAACTCGGATTGGAAGCCATCGCGAGAATTTCTCCTGTTGCGACCTTAACCGCGATCGCGGTTCCTCTACTTCCTTTGAGCGCCTTGTGCGCGGCGATCTGAATGTCCTTGTCGATCGTTAAGATAAGATTATTGCCCGGAGAAGAATGTTCCACGACACGTTCTTCTTCGATGTTCCCTTCGGAACTTCGTTTTTGAATTCTAAATCCGTCCATACCCCGAAGTTCGGAATCGTATTCTAGTTCGAGACCGTTCTTACCGAGATACTGATAGGATTTAATTTCTCCCGCTACAAGATCGTCTCTTGTGGGTTTTCCGATATAACCCGTGACGTGCGCGAGCGCGGGTCCCATCTTGTAGATTCTTCTCGGAGAAGGAAGAAGAATGATGTATTTTGATATATTATCGAATACTGATATTCTTTCCTGTTGAGCGGTTGTGATACCTTCTAAAAGGACGATCGGTTTTTTGGATTTAAGATTTCTAGAAAAACGAGGTTCGATCAGTTCGTCTTCGTAATACGAGATCGGAATCGAAAGGGTTCTTGCAAATTCGTGAATGAACGTTTTTACGGAAGCCGGATCGTATTTGAACAGGGACGTATTTAAAACGGCGTCCAAAGAGGAATAATTCGAAACAAGAGCCATCGAAGTTTCCGGCGTAAGAAAGTTTCGATCGAACATCTGGCCGCGGGCCGCGGGCATGATCTCGCTCTTTCTTACGAACTTCTCCGCTTTGAGAGCGTTGTCCGTTCCGTTAAAAATCTGAAGATTGAATAACTGAAAGATAAACGCGGCTAACGTAAAAACTACGAGCCCGGAAAAGATATAAAGACGAAGACGGAAACTTCTTTCAAGACGGTATTCCGACGCAGACTGCGCTCCGCCTAACAACTTACGCGTCCCCCATGTGATCCAGTTGATAGATCCAAGTCAAAGCGTAAAAGAACGCGGGCGCGATCAGCGCGTTGAAAATGGAAGTGAAGAATAAGGAATAACTCATATTCTCGTGAAAGAAAAGGGAGAATAGATAATACGTCGCGATTCTCGTTACGAAGGTGATCAGTAGAGAATAGATCGTGATCGAAAGATAATTCTCGTGATACGCGGAGCGTGCGAACTTACCGACCAAATATCCGATCAGACAAAACGTCAAAGAATGCAAACCGATCTTATACGTTACGACGTTGCCTACTGCGATTTCACCGCCGAGACCGGAGTCCGTCAAAAGACCTCCGAAAAATCCGATCCAAAGTCCATAGAGCGGACCTCTTCGAAGCGCAAAAAACAACACGAGAAGAATCATAAAGTCCGGTTTGATCGCGGAGCCGATCTCGAAAAGATTCGAACCGTTTAAGAAGTGCGCGATTAAGATACCGACCGCGATAACTAGTTTTTCTAAGATCATTGCAGGTCGTCCTCGCTCGGAGCCGCACCGGGATTCTTAGGCACGGTCGTCTGCGGCTTATTGCCGTTAGGTGGAAGAGGATTCTTGGATTGATTGTCTTTTTGACGATCTTCTCCCGGATAATTGAGTTCTCCGAAATACGGATTTTCGATCGTGATGTTTTGTCCTTCCGGCCAAGTCTCGAGCCATTTTTCGGGTAACTTGAGAATGATGGTTACACTTTCGAGCATTTCGAATCGAACGAACGGTTTTAAGAATGCGGTTTTGAAACTTCCGTTTCGTTGTCCTTCTTCGGTAATGATTCCCACAGGAATTCCCGCGGGAAAAACTCCACCCCCACCCGAAGTATAAACCGGTTTTCCGATCTTACTCAAGGACTCGGTGTATTGAATCATCTCGCTCGGTCCCATCGGATATTCTCCGAACACTCTCGGGTCGATGATGATTCCGCTGTCGATATAATTCAAAAGAGCTTCGGTTCCTCTTCCCGAGTTTCCGGAAAGATTGGCCCAAAGATTCGTATCGGGCATCGATACTCCCATGTTGAAGTTGGAGTTGATGAGCGGTTGTACGACCGCAGATCCGCCGGTGACCGCGATGACTTTACCGACAAGCGCTTCGATGATCGCGCCTTTTTGATCCACCGCTCTTGCGGTCACGGGCATATAAGGTTTGAGACCCGCGTCCGCACCTTTATCGATGATGATGGTTCTATAAATCGAATTCAATCGAACGGATAAAACTTCCGCCTTTAAGCTCGCGTATTTTTGTCTGCTTTGAAAACGAAGTTCTTTACGAAGAGTATCATTCTCCCGATTCGCTTTTTCCAAATCTTGTGGAAGAAGTTTATAATCTTCCATGACCGCTACGCAAGAATCCCGTTCCTTACGAACGGTTTCAAAAGATTCTAACTTGTTGTATGCGCCTTTGAAAAATCCACCGAAGGAATCGATGGAGCCGGATACGATATCTCCGACTCTTTGGAAACTTGCGATTCCTCGTACGATTACGTTGCTTCGAAAGGTTAAGGAAAGAATGGAGAATAGAACGCAAAAGAGGAGAGAAACAGTCTCTTTACTTCGGCTGAGTTGAAACCATAACATCGAATCTTCTTTTGCTCCCCGCCTCGCCCGAACCGAAGAGGTCCGGGACTAAAGCGCGTTTTTCTCGAAACGGATTAACGAATTCCCGGTTTGATGTATTTCAACTCGTCGAGATACTTTCCGGTTCCGAGTACCACGCAGGTAAGAGGGTTTTCCGCACGGAAAACGGGAACGCCCGTTTCTTTGGAAAGATACGTTTCGAGTCCTCTCAAGAGACAACCGCCTCCGGTAAGAACGATTCCTCTTTCCACGATATCCGATGCGAGCTCGGGTGGAGTTCTTTCCAGAACTCGTTTGATTCCATCTAAGATTTCATCGGTCGGTTCTTTGAGAGCCTTACGGATTTCATTGGACTCGAGTTCCAAGGTTCTTGGTAAACCGGAAATCGCATCCCTACCGCGCACTTCCATCGTCTCCGCTTTCTTTTCAGGATAAGCGTTTCCGATCGTAAGTTTGATATCTTCCGCGGTTCTTTCCCCGACGACCAGGTTGTATTGGTTTCTGAGATATTTGATGATTGCTTCGTCGAATTCGTCCCCACCCGTACGGATGGATTCCGCGATTACCATTCCCCCCAAGGAAATGACCGCGATCTCGGTAGTTCCACCGCCGATGTCCACGATCATGTTTCCCGCAGGTTCGTTGATCGGAATGTTTGCTCCGATCGCCGCCGCAAGCGCTTCTTCGATCAAAAAGATTTCTCTGGCTCCGGCCTGTTCCGCGGATTCACGAACGGCGCGTCTTTCCACCTCGGTAATTCCGGACGGAACTCCGATTACGATTCTCGGTTTTACGAAAGTTGTGCGGTTGTGCACTTTTGCGATAAAATAACGGATCATTTTTTCGACGGTTTCGAAGTCGGCGATTACCCCGTCTTTCATCGGGCGGATCGCAACGATCTCGCCGGGTGTTCTACCAAGCATACGTTTTGCTTCTTGCCCTACTGCGAGAACTTTACCGGTAGCCGCGTGAACCGCAACTACGGAAGGTTCGGAAAGAACGATCCCTTGTCCTTTTACATGCACCAGAGTATTTGCCGTCCCCAGGTCGATTCCCATATCGTTGGAAAAGAGGGCATAGAGATTATCAAATATCATTTCGTGTACCTTTCAACCGTGGAGGTTTGTTATCTTTATTATCTGTTTAAAACGGAAATTTCTGGAGAACTTTCCGGCTTGGACCGGTTTCAATAATTTCAGCGGTGAGGTTCCCGGCAACCTCAAAACAAAAAAATCAGAAAACAAATTAAGCTGGATTCGATTTTAGCGAAAAAGCATTCTGTTCAACCATGGTTCAGGAAAAACCTCTCGCGGCCATCGACCTCGGCACCAATTCATTCCACATGATCATCGTTCGAGTTCGTACAAACGGAACCTTCGAAGCCATCGCTAGAGAAAAAGAATCCGTTCGTTTAGGGAATCGTCTGCAGGAAGGCGGACCGATCGATCCGGATTCGTTTCGAAGAGGCATCGATTGTCTAAAACGATTCAAGGTCCTCGCCGAAAACGCGGGAGCCGAGATCAGAGCGGTTGCTACAAGCGCGTTAAGAGAGGCTTCCAATCAGGAAGAATTCTTAGAAGCCGCTTATCAAGAAGCCGGTATATCCATCGATGTAGTGAGCGGTTACGAAGAAGCTCGTTTGATCTACTTCGGAATCCTCCAAGGCATCCCCGTTTTCGATCGAAAGATCATGATGATCGATATAGGCGGCGGAAGTACGGAGATTTTAGTCGGACATAGAGGCAACATTCTATTTTCCAAAAGTTTTAAGTTAGGGGCCATCCGACTCACCGAAAAATTCTTCAAAGAAGAAACACTTTCCAACTCCGATATCCGAAAGTGCAGACTTTATATCGAAGAAATGCTCCTTCCGTTTCGAAAAATTCTCCGGGATTTAAAACCCGACTTGGTCGTGGGTTCTTCGGGAACGATCCAATCGATCGCGGGAATGATTCTCGCGGCGAGAGGTGAAACCGAAGAGATACCCTTGAATAACTTCTCGTTCGTAACACCCGAATTTAAAAAGATCCGCAACCTGATCTTAGAAGCGGACACTTCCAAAAAAAGGGCCAAGATCCCGGGCCTCGACGCGAAACGAGCGGACATCATCGTGGGCGGAACCTTGATCCTCGAGGAAATTTTCGATCTCGCAAACGTCCCCGCGTTGACCGTTTCCGAGTTCGCACTTCGGGAAGGAATCGTCTACGACGCGATCCGTAAATGGGAACACTTCGAGAACACGGAACATTCCAAACACCTGGATGATATTCGTCAGACTGCGGTTCACAACTTTATGCGCGCCTTTTCCCGAGACGAAGAATATTCCCAACACGTAGCCGAGTTGAGTCTTCAGATCTTCGACCAACTGAAAGGTCTTCACAAACTCGGACAGGAACAACGCGAACTTTTGGAAGCCGCTTCTCTGTTGCATGAGATCGGACAATCGATCTCTCATTCCGCGTATCACAAACACAGTTATTATATGATTCGAAACTCGGAGATGCTCGTTGGTTTTACGTTTCTAGAAATCGAAATCATCGCTCTTACCGCGCGTTATCATAGAAAGAATACTCCGAAGCCGAAACACAGGGAGTTCAATAAAATCGCGGAGAAAAACCGAAGCCTGGTTTTACAACTTTCCGCGATCTTAAGAATCAGCTCCGCGTTAAACCGAAATCGAGGCGGGCTCGTTTCCTCCGTGATCTGCAAGATCGAAAAAAATCGAATCCAGTTCGCATTAAAAACGAGCAAGGGTTACGATCCTTCTTTGGAGATCTGGGCCGCGGAAGAACAAAAAGAAGCCTTCGAGGAAACCTTCGGTTACTCGGTCGTGTTTACGACCGCTCCGTAAGTTAAACGGAACCTAAAAGCGGTCGACCGAGGTCAAAAACATTCGAAATTAATAATATTCTATTCTTGGACGACAGGAGAAGGTTTTTATGAATCCAAAATTCAAACTCGGCGCGTGGATCGCAGGGGGAATTTTTATATTCTTATTTTTATTCCGTCTTGCATACGGTTACGCGTACGGATCCAAAACGGCGGGAACCGACATTTCGTATAACGTTCAATCGGTCGCGAACGGAGACGTCTCCTTCTACAAACAAAACATCGCTTCCAAAAAGATCCGATACGAGAACGCAGGATCTCCTCCGAAAAGTGTGGATCAAAAATACGAAAAGGTCGCGACTCTTGAATCTCAATCCTCCGATATCGAGGATGACGAAAAGAAAGTTCGCGAACTCATCAACAAGTCCGGATCGATCATACAAAATGAAAACAGCTCGGGCTTAAAACAAAGAAAAAACAGAATCATCAAACTCGCGGTTGGTGTTCCTCCCGAAAAGTTCGACGAACTCGTGGATCAGTTTAAGCAGATCGGAAAATCCCTTCTTCTTACGATCGACAAAAAAGATAAGACCAACGAATACAAGGACTTGCAGGCAAAAAAAGAATCTCTTTTGAAAACGAAGAATTCTTTGAACTCTCTCAAAAACAAAGGTGGAAGAATCGACGAGTTCGTAACTCTTGAAAATCGGATTTTGGAAATCGAGGACGAGATTCAAAAACTGGGAATCAGTTTGGGAGAATTCGATTCCGAAAACGAATTCTGCACCGTCTTACTCACGTTATACGAGAATAAATCTTCCGAAGAAATCGGAATTTTTCATCGAATCAAGGTTGCGCTCGAATGGACGATCAAGTATTATCTTCTTTTATCTTTTTGTTTTCTTTTTGCCGTTTTGTCGATTCATTATTCGTTTCCTCTTTTGGAAAGAATTCGGGGGCTCGTTGCGAATCGGATCCAAAAATGATTTTTGTGTGAGATCCTACATTTTCGAATCACGCGGGTGATTTGTGGTAGTTCCCACATCGAGCGGCAATCAGTTGTTCCGACAAAGTATCCGTTTTAAAAATACGTTGATTTTTTTTGACAAGCTTTAGCGCGAATTTTTGTTTTTCAAAAATCGAAGATCAGATAAAAAGGAACGGCTCCTTATGAATCAAACCTAAGAGGAAATTACGATGAACGTCGAAGAAGTTATGAAAGAATTAAGAAATCTCGGATCGGAATCCGTTAAAAAAATCTTTCTCAACCACGGAGCCAAAGGAGAAGTTTTCGGAGTTAAGGTAGGCGATCTAAAAAAGATCCAGAAGAAGATCAAAAAGGACAACGAACTTTCTCTCGGACTTTATAAAACCGGCAACGTGGACGCGATGTATCTCGCAGGATTGATTGCGGACGAAAAACAAATCCAAAAAAAGGACCTTCAATCTTGGGTTAAGAATGCGGGATCTCCCATGATCAGCGAATGTACTGTGGCTTGGATCGCGGCGGAAAGCAAACACGGATGGGAGCTTGCAAGAGAATGGATTTCGTCCGATCAGGAAGGAATCGCGTCCTCGGGTTGGAGCACGTTTTCCAGTCTGTTGTCGATCGTCCCCGACGAACAAATCGACAAAAAAGAAATTTCCAAACTTCTTAAACTGGTAGAGACTAAAATTCATAAATCGAAGAACCGCGTGAAATATTGTATGAACGGTTTTGTAATCGCGGTCGGCGGTTTTTACAAAGAACTTTCCGAAGAGGCATTGGAAACCGCCAAGAGGATCGGAACCGTAGAAGTATTTATGGGAAAGACGGCGTGCAACGTGCCGGAAGCGCCCGGTTATATCCTGAAGATCAAAAAGATGGGAAAGATCGGAAACAAAAAAAAGATGGCCCGTTGTTAAGCGAAGCGAATCGCTGATGGTTTCCTCTGTATAAAACCCGGGAAACATTAGATAATTCCACTATTCTAATCCAGGAAAATCCAAGAAGTTGTGGCTTGGGCATTCCGACTTTCGAATGCTGAAATAAAACGATCCGTTTGCGGAATTTTATTTTTTTTCTTGGTCTTTTGCAAGAATCCGTTCCGCCAAAATCGGAACGAGCTTTTGCATCCCGCAAGTGTTCAAATGTGTATAATCCCCGAAATCACTTACTAAAAAATTCAGACTACCTACTTTCAAACTCGGAACTTCCTTTTCTATAAGTATCGTATCCCATAAGGAATTCTGCGGAAGAACGGCAACGCGCACGTCAAAGTCGGGACGAAAAGGCAAGGACAAGGCGAGCACGGGAACTCCTTTCTCCTTTAAATAAGAAAACAATTCTTTCCAGGCTTCCAAAGAGGATTTTCGAACCCTTTGTAAGGCCGCTTCCGGACTTGGAGGAAGCGCGATCGGATCGGAATTCGGAATACAAATCCCGTCGTAGGGAACTTGTTTTCCCCAATCCAAGTATCCCTTATTTTTTGAATATTCCATTTCCAGAAAACGATTTCGATTTCGATTTATTCTCCACTTTTCAAGGGGATTCCCGGAAAGAAGACGATCCAGATTCTTTTCCGTATAACTGAACTCGTCGCCTTCTCCCACGATCTTTACGTTAGTCGAAACGGAAGCGTTCAAACGTAGAAAGGGAAAAATTCTTCCCAAAAGATAATAAAGACCCGTGGAAAGATTTTTTAGATAAAAATCACCGAAACGAACGTTCGTAAAAATTTCGGGATGAAAAGAATCGTAGTTCAACACGAGGCTTTTATGTGCACTCGCCACGTCCATATCGGAAAGAGAAAACACAGAGCCGTTCACGATCACAAGAGAAGGTTTGATTCCGATTTTCTTTTCGTATTCCAGGTAGCGCAAAAGCATTCCTTCAGGTTGTTCGGAAGGCCTCGGAAGAAACCAAATGGATCGTCCGATTATTTTCTCGAGCTCCATCGGATGAATCCCCGAAAGAATCTGGCTGTCCCCCAGAAACAAAACAGGACCATCCTGCTCGGCGGCTTGCAAAGAAGTCGATTTTGTAAAAAGAGAATCATCCAATCTCGAAAGTCGATCGTATAAAAAGGAATTTTTCTCCTGAAACGGAACCAAATACGAGAATGAGATCGTCTGAAATAAAACAAACAGAGCAAGAAACGAGACCGTAGAAAGTATTAAGTTTTTATAATTCATAGATTCAAGTCGCGCGCCGATTCCGAGTTAAAACATACCTAAAACTGAAAGTAAAAAAATTCTTTTTTTTCGAAAACGCCGAATAGGAAAAACAAAACACCGACTCCGAAGGACAAAGGAACCCATCGATAATACGGTTTTGATACGATCTTCTCCAAAAACGAATCCGTCCCACCCGAATAAATCATCCACGGCTCGACTAAAATCAAAGGCGACAATAAAAATAGCAATTTGATCGCAAAGATCGGATTCCAATAAGCGCCTCCGAGCGCGTTTAAAACCAATGCCCAGAGTTCTCCGGGAGACCGCACTTGAAACAACAACAACCCGAGCGCGAACATCCAGAACGTGAGCAGAGCGCCGAGCAGTTTTAAAACCCATTCTAAAATTTGAATATTCGGAGAAACGAATCTAAGAACGTATTTTTGAAACAGGTTGTATCCGACTACCTGAAGACCACAATAACAACCCCATACAAGATACCCGTATGTGGCTCCGTGCCATAGTCCTCCCAAAACCCATACGATCATGAGATTCATGTTCTGTCTGAATACGGAAACTCGATTTCCACCGAGGGGAATGTATAGATAATCGCGCAACCAAGTGGACAAGGATATATGCCAGCGTTTCCAAAATTCGGAAGGACTCGAAGAGATAAAAGGAAAGTTAAAGTTGAGAGAAAGACGAAAACCCATCATCTTTGCGAGCCCTCTTGCCGCGTCCGTATAACCGCTGAAGTCCGCGTAAACTTGAAAGGCGAAACAAAATGCGATCCATAAGATCATTCCCGGCGGCAACTGCATTCCTGCTTCCATCGCCTTTCCTGTAAAAAGCAAAAGATGATCTCCGATAAATACCTTCTTAAAAATTCCCCATAAGAATAGAATCGCACCCGATAAAAATCCTTCGCTCGTAACCTTTCTTTCCGTTTCGATCTGAGGCAGAAGAGAATCGGGTCTTTCGATCGGTCCGGCCAATAACAATGGAAAGAATAAATCATAAACTCCGAAACGTACGAAGTTCGTGCAGGGAAGAATTTTTTCGGATCGTATATCCGAAAGATAGCTGATATTGTGAAATGTATAAAAGGAAATTCCGACCGGAAGAAGAATCTCCGGCACGACGACCGTCGACTTGGGCAAAACGACTCCTAACGTGTCGTTCCATATACTCAATAAAAACAGAATATACTTAAAGAAGATCAGAATTCCCAAATTTAAGGAAATCAGAAACGTGAAAAATCTCGCCCGACTTCGTCCTTCCAGATTTCCGAGACGAATGCCCCCGGCGTAATTAAACGCGATGCAGAACAAAAGAAGGAGAACCATTTCCGGTTTCCAAAAACCGTAAAAGAACAATCCTCCGAAAAACAAAAGACGGTTTTGTCCGAGATTCCCCAAACGAAGATAGACGATGTAAAAGATGATAAAGAAGACGAGAAAATTCAGAGAATTGAATAACATTCCCTATCTTAGGATTCTTCGAGTAGTTCGAGAATTCTTTCCTTTTCTTTCGTATCGGCGGGATAACAAAGAGTGTGTTGGATTACCGAAGTCTGAAAATCCTTGGATTTTCGATCCGTGTCCGTCAATTTGTTTTTGATTTTACGAATCAGAATTTGGGTTTCTTCCCGATCCTTCCCGTCAAGGATCACGGCGTATTTTCCCTGACCGATTCTATAATTAAAATCGGCTTCGGAAAGATTTTCCTGAATGGCCTTACGCAATTCCTCGCTGTAGGACGCGAAGAATCCGGAACCTTTCAATTTTACCATTCTGGATACATTCTGAACTTTGAATATAGTCAAACTGAAAGAACTCGCAAGTCTTGAGGCTTTCAGAATCATCTCTTGAATCTTCTCCTCCACCGGACTGAACGGGTCTTTGAAAACGGAATCCCTTTCCTGAATGAGCAAAAGATTGGAGAAAACCGGAGCCAATACTTCGGAGATTCCGACTGCGGTTTCACGATCGGAATCCGTCCATGGAACGTCCGTTTCATGAACGATGAGCATACCGACTAACCAGTGTAAGTTGATAAAAGGAATGACTATAAAATCGGACATGAGACCCAATTCGTCGTTCGACAACTTACGCATCAATTCGGGATGTTTTCTAAAATTTTCGATCCGAAAAACTCCGGGGATGTTGGATACGATTCCCACGATCGAACTTTCCAAAGGAAGGGTAAAACTTCCCACGTGCTCCGGAGTAAGAAGATTGGAAGCGAAAACCCGGAACTCGTTTTTAGTATGTCCGTCCAAGATCATAAAGGTCGCGCGTCGCACCTTCAATTCATCCTTAAAGGTAGCGATGAGTTTATCGTACGCCTCGTCCATCGCTCGAATCGAAGCGAAATCGCGTGCGAGAGAAATGATCAACTCGTTGGCTCGAATCACTTCCTTCAGGTTCTGATTTTCCTGATGCAGTTGTTCCGTATCGTAAATTCTTCTGTAAACCGAACCCGCAATCTCTCCGATGATCTTTAAAAACTCAAGATCTTCGATCGTATAATCTTCGCCGCTGATCGTTTTACTCAAAACGATGATTCCGAAAAAATCTTCCAAATAACGGATCGGAACGAGCAATTCCGCTTCGGATTTATTTATGATTTCCTTTTCTTTTGCAGGAAGTGTCGGCTTTAAAAGCTCCTTAGCGTAAAGAACGGAACCTGCGTTATGCACCGCGTGATAAATTTCCTCTTCGGAAGAGATGGTCCATTCCTGATTGAAATTCTCGCCTTGATAATCCTCCAAACGGAAGAATTCTTGATTTCCGTTTTTAGAGGAAAAGATTCCGATCGATTCGGTTCCGATCTGACCCATGATCGAAAAGAGTAAGTTCTCAAAGAAGTTCGCGAAGTCGGTCGAAGCTCCGATTTCTTTGCTGATTTCGAAAACGGAAACGTAGTTATCCAATTTCTTTCTGGAAGCGATTTGAAGATCGATCGGAGACGTGGAGAAGTTGGAATCGTCGTCGAATAAGAATTCTCCCTGTTCCGCGGAAGAAACCTTTGCGTCTTTTTTTGCGGGAGTTCGATTCGCTTCCTGTTCCGCTTCTTTGACCCAATCGGTAAACGGATCCTCGTCCGCAAGATCTCGAACGCCGATCTCGTCCAAGTCCGTGGAGGATTCTTCCGATGCGGTAACGTCGTTCAAGTCGGATAAGGATTCGAGTTCGGAATCGGTTTGTGTTTCCGAATGGGATTCTTCCCCAAAAAGTTCATCCAAGGAAAAATCGTCTCCATCGGATGCGGAATCTTGCATAGGTTCCGCAAACGTATCCTCGCTCATCTCCTCCGTGTGAACTCCTTCCGGTTCCGCGAGTTCGTCCGGAAGATCCAAACGATTCTCATCACCATCGCCTAAGTTCAAATCGGTTTCAAAGGAAGAATCCGGAAAGTCGATCTGTGCGTCGAAATCATCCTGGCTTCCCAAATCAGATTCAAAATCCGTAATGGACTCCGAAGAAGGAGGTGCGACCATCGTCGCTAAAAGCGCTTGAGATTCTACGCTCTGCGAATATTCATCGGGAGCTTCCTTTCTCATACCGAGAGCTTTTTGTAAAAAACTCTTTTTACCGCGAAAGGTTTCCGATTTTTTTAATAAGGATTTCTTTTCTTCCGAATCGGAAGAGGATTTGGACGAGGTTGTGCCCGAGGAATCGGATTTGACTAACTTACTGACCCGATCGAGCAAACCCATCGGTTACACACCAATTTGTTTCATTAGTTTTTTATAAAGTTCGAAATAATCGGATTGTGAGAATTCGCGAATCAGATCGTCCGGAAGATTTCCGAGGAGTTCGTCCAGATAAGTCATGATCCGTTTCATTTCCTCTTTGGAAGGAACCACGTCTCCGGTCGGAGCCGCCGTTTGAGCCGGGGAATCCTCGTCCGGAGTTTTCCGTAATTCCTCCATCGGAGAAAGTTCTTCTTCGTCCGCGTATTCATCGAGAACGATGATCATCTCTTCTTCATCCACGGTCTCCGCAGTAGGAATGATATCGTTCGTAGAACCTAACGGCTGTAAGGTGGAAACGTCTTCGTCCATGGATTCAAACGCGTCTAAATCGGAGGCGGCCGGAAGTTCTCCGAGAAGTTCATTCAGATCCTGTCCCTCTTCTTCGGGAGCTTCAACATCCGAAAGAAGATTGCCGAGTTCGTCTTCCGACAACGCGATCGGACCCTCGTTGTCTTCCGACATATCTTCTTCGGAGGTAAGAATGTGATCCAACTCGTCCGTTGAAAGTGCGATCGGTTCCTCGTCTTCCAAAGGAACTTCTTCCTGTTCGGACAAAGGAGCGTCCCAATCGATCTCCGTATCGGAACCGGGGAACGTTTCAACGCTTGCAGGTTCCGCATCATCGGTAAGAATATGATCGAGTTCGTCCGAAGAAAGTGCAATCGGCTCTTCGGCGTCCGTATTGGAGTCTGCAGTTTCGGCTAACGGAGAATCCCAGTCGATTTCTTCCTCGGAACCCGGAAAGGTTTCGGAAGTTTCGGGCTCTGCGTCGTCCGTAAGTATATGATCGAGTTCATCGAGAGAAAGAGAGATCGGTTCTTCCGCTCCCTCTTCGTCCGTTGAAGACGAAGTCTCCGGAGCAAAATCAAAAGAGGAAACGTCGTCGTTCGTATCTTCGGCTCCGTCCGTCGCGAGAAGGTTTCCGAGTTCTTCGTCGGAAAGTGCGATCGGTTCGTTGTCCTCTTCGGATGTTTCCAGAAAAGAATCAGAAGGAGTTTCCGTTTCCAAAGCGTCGAGGTCGTTCGTAGGAAGTTCGAAATCATCAAAGGATAAAGAATCGTCTTCGGTGGAAGTGGTTTCCGCCGTTTCACCAAGCCCGTCCAATTCGTCCACAGGCAATGAGATCAAATCGTCCTCTTCTCCCGTTGAATTTTCCTCAAAAAGAGAATCCGCGTTTGTTCCCTCTTCCTGATCGGAAGAAAGAAGGTTTCCGAGCTCCTCTTCGGAAAGTGCGATCGGTTCTCCGTCGTCTTCGTTCGATTCTTCCGTTGCGGTCATAGAATCGTCGGGTTCGAAAGAGAAGTCGGAATGATCCGGAATCGTTTCTTCTTCCGCTAAACCGAACTCGTCCGGTCCGCCTAAATTCTGTTCAACGGGAAGGGAGAATGAATCGTCTTCCGAGAACATGGAGCCCGTGTCTTCGGACAAGGAATCTCCTCCGTCCAGAAGATCCGCGAATCCTTCGTTTGAAATTTCCTCGGACGCGGATGGGGTCGTATCGTCGGACAATAAATTTCCGAGTTCTTCTTCGGAAAGTGCGATCGGTTCGTTGTCCTCTTCGCCATCCAAAGAATCGACCGGTTGAAAATCGAAATCGGATTCCGCAGTAGGCGCCATGTCGTCTAACGTGTCAGCGGATGAACCGCCATCGGATTGAATGTTATCCAATTCTTCCAGAGAAAGGGAAATCGGTTCCTCGTCTTCGCCATCCAACGAAAAATCGGAGGTCGTAGAAGGTTCCGCGGAAGATAAATCCTCTATGTTGGATGAGAAATCAAAAGAATCGTTCGAGCCGGTCGAATCTCCGGCTTCCTCCGTATTGTCTGCGAGAAGATTTCCGAGTTCGTCTTCCGACAAAGCGATCGATCCTTCGTCCTCTTCGCCGTCCAAAGAATCTTTGGAAGGTTGAAAATCGAAACCGGATTCTTCCATATACGGAGTTTCTTCCGACATGGACGGAACTCCGTATTCTTCTTCCGGTTCGTCGTCCGTATGGGTGATAAAATCGGGTAAGTCGTCGTCTTCACTTGTGGAAGAAGCGGATTCGGGCGCGCCCGTTCCAAGTATGTCGTCCAACTCGTTTCCGCTCAGAGCGACAGGACCTTCGTCTTCCATGTCGTCTAACGTCATCGAAGACGGAGAGGAACTCCAATCGGGTCCGTCCCCCTCGTCCAAAATTCCTCCGAGTTCTGAGTCGGATAAGGTGATGTTTTCCTCTTCGTCCGCGCCCGGGTTTGAAAAGTCCGCGATCGGAGATTCGGTGGAAGCAATTTCGCCTAACTCGTCTTCGGAAAGGGTGATCGGGCCTTCTTCCTCGCTTAAAAAATCGTCTTCGTCAAAGGACAGATCTCCGTGATCGAGCTCCTCGGTCTCGTGATCGTCCTCCATCGTAAAGTCCTGGAGTGAGAAGTCCGGTTTCACTCCTTGTAGATCGTCTTCGTGTAATGAGATCGGTCCTTCGTCGTGAAGATCGTCGGGCAATCCGAACTCGTCGAGATCGTCCAATTCTTCCCCGAAACTGATCGCGTCGGGTTCCTCGGTAAGATAACTGTCCAACTCGGAGAAGTCCGTGTCGGAATGTTCGGATTCGTCCGCGGGCATAAAAAACGAATCATCGTTTTCTAAATTAGAAATGCTTGATGTTCCCGAACCGGACAATCCGTCTATGTCCAATAGTTTGTCGATTTCCGCGTCGATGAGCGGATCGGTAAGTTCGAGATCGAGTGAATCCTCGTCGAGATTGAATCCTCCGGAAGAGGATAAGGAAGAAGAACTTTCTTCCGGATGAAAGGAGAAATCGTTTTCGAAACTCGAAGGATATTCCTCCCCCGAGCTCGCAATCAGACTTTCTAACGGATCTGCTTCGATAGACATGTCTTCCAATCCGCCGGAGCCGGACTTGGATGGTTCCGGTTCGTTCGAGCCCAACATGGAATCGATATCGTCGAATTGCAGTTCGTCCATACCGGAATCCTGGCCCCCGCCGGGAGAATTATCATCCTTTATCATGTCGTAGTCTTCCGCCATCTTCCTAATAACATTATTCTTTTAATTCAATGACCTGTCCATCCAGGATTTCCCGGTTCAGGTCCTGTTCGGTCGAAGTGTTTTTTTTAATCCCACCCGCGACCCGAATCAAATCTTCAAGGGTATCCCCCGCTTTGAGTTTATAAACTCCGGGATTGTTTACGTTTCCACGGATCGCCGCGGAAATACTCTCGGGTTCGAATACGCTTCGAACCCAGTCCCGGTTTCTTCTCAAAAGAAATCCGACACTTAGGAATAAAACCAATAAGCCGATGATGCGGACGGTTACTTTCATAAGCATCGTTTCCCGATTCTCCATTGTATTCGGAGAAAAGGGAATCTCTGCTACTATTTTCGGTTAGAGGGACCCCTAAAAGTTAGCGCGATGCGACTAAAATTCGGGTTTTTGTTTTTTGGAGGAGAAGATTTTTAGATGCGGACGGAGGTAATTTTTCGGCTTCCGCCAATGCCTTTTTCTCTGTTTCCAGATCGATGTCTTCTTTCAAAGCGCCGTGATCGGTGAGAATGCTGATCGAGTTTTCTTTCACTTCGATAAAGCCGCCTTCCACGGAAAGAGCCTTGATTTTGTCACCCTTACGGATTTCAAGAACACCGATTCCGAGAACCGCGACGAGCGGTGCGTGGTTGGGAAGAATTCCGAAGAATCCTTCGTTGCCGGGAACTACGAGTGAGTCCACCTCTCCCTTATAGAGGATCTTTTCGGGAGAGATTACGGATACGTTCAGTTTATGTGCGGACATGCACTTATCCTTTGTATCCTTTCGCTTTTTCGATCGCGTCGTCGATGGAACCGACCATGTAGAACGCCTGCTCCGGAAGGTGATCGTAGTTTCCTGAAATCACTTCTTTGAAAGAACGAACTGTATCGGCGAGTTTTACGTATTTTCCGGGTGCTCCTGTGAACACTTCCGCAACGTGGAAAGGCTGAGAAAGGAATTTCTCGATCTTTCTTGCTCTCGCAACGAGAACCTTATCGTCTTCGGAAAGTTCGTCCATACCGAGAATCGCGATGATATCTTGAAGATCTTTGTATCTCTGAAGAATTCTCTGAACCTCGCGCGCTACCGTGTAGTGCTCTTCTCCAAGAACTTGTGCGTTCATTACGCGGGAAGTGGAGTCAAGAGGGTCAACCGCAGGATAAATCCCTTTGTCGGAGATCGCACGGGAAAGAACCGTAGTCGCATCCAAGTGAGCGAACGCGTTCGCAGGTGCAGGGTCGGTCAAGTCGTCCGCAGGAACGTAAATCGCCTGAACGGAAGTGATCGATCCTTTTTTAGTGGATGTAATTCTTTCTTGGAGCGCGCCCATTTCGGTAGAAAGGGTCGGCTGATAACCTACCGCAGACGGCATTCTTCCCAAAAGAGCGGATACTTCGGAACCCGCTTGGGAGAATCGGAAGATGTTATCCACGAACAGAAGAACGTCGGTTCCGATGGAATCACGGAAGTGTTCCGCCATTGTAAGAGCGGATAACGCAACACGAAGACGAGCGCCCGGAGGCTCGTTCATCTGACCGTAACAAAGAACGGTCTTGTCGATAACTCCGGATTCTTTCATCTCTCTCCAGAGGTCGTTTCCTTCGCGGGTTCTTTCACCCACTCCGGCAAACACGGAAAATCCACCGTGTTGTTTTGCGATGTTGTTGATCAATTCCTGAATGAGAACGGTTTTACCAACCCCTGCTCCACCGAAAAGTCCGGTCTTTCCACCCTTGATGTAAGGAGCGAGAAGGTCGATTACCTTGATTCCCGTTTCGAATACTTCGGTTTTGGAAGTCAGTTCGTCGAACGCGGGAGCCGGTCTGTGGATCGGACGAGTTTCTTTTACGGTGATCGCAGGACCCTCGTCGATTGTTTTACCGAGAACGTTGAAGATTCTTCCGAGAGTAGCGTCTCCAACCGGAACCGAGATCGGCTTTCCGGTGTTGGTCACTTCTTGACCGCGGATCAATCCGTCCGTAGAGGAAAGAGCGATCGCACGAATCGCCTTACCGCCGATATGTGTTTGCACTTCAGCGATGATGGTTTCTTTTTTTCCGGAAACGGTCGCGTCGATTTCGAGTGCGTTATAAATTTCGGGAAGTTCTCCGTTTTCAAACTCGATGTCCAAAACGGATCCGATGATCTGCTTGATTTTACCTTTATTCATCCAAGTCGCTCCAATACGTGTGATTAGTTCAGTGAATCCGCTCCGGCAACAATCTCGGAAATTTCCTGAGTGATTTTTGCCTGTCTAACGCGGTTGTATCCGCGAGTGAGCAGTTTGATCATTTCCGAAGCCGCGTCCGTCGCGGACTTCATCGCGATTCTTCTTGCGATTTGTTCGGAACAATTCGCTTCGAGGATCGCCTTTAAGAATGCTGTCTTTACGACAAGAGGAAGCAGAGACTCAAGCACGGATTCCGGGCTCGGCTCATACGCGATCATGTCGTTTACGTTTCCGTCTTTCGCAACTTCAAACGGAAGAACTCTCGTCACTTCCGGCTTTTGAGACGCGGAAGAATAATAAACGGTCGATACGATCTCAACGGCGTCCACTTCTTCCTTAGCGAAAAGTTCTAAGAAGAGATTTGCGAATTCTTCGGCTTCTTTGTATCCAGACTTGTCGTCGAGATGTGTGTAGGTTTTTTCCGCCTTTTCACCGGCGAATTTAAAGAAGGAGATCCCCTTCTTTCCCACGATAAAAAGACGAACGTTAACGCCCTCTTTTTTCAACTCGGCCACTTTCGCTTTTGCGAGTCGGTTTACGTTGGAGTTATATCCTCCGCAAAGACCGCGGTTTGCGGTGATGACGAGAAGCGCGACGGTTTTGATCTTGTCCGGTCTTCTGAGGAAGGGGCTATGCACCACTTCCGAAAGAGACGCAAGAGAGGACACGAGTTCCTTGATCTTATTCGAAAAAGGATGAGACGCGTTTACCCGGTCGCTGATCTTCTTGGACTTGGCCGTTGAGACCATTTCCATCGTCCGGGTAATCTTTCTCGTGTTCTTGACCGAGGTGATTCTTTTTTTTATTTCCCTTGGAGTTGCCAAAGTGAACCTCTATCTCAGTGCTTTCTTAAATATTCTTCAGCGATTGCGCTTAAGACTTCCCCGAGTTTTTCTTCATCGGAGATTTTCTTTTCTTTGCGGATTGCATCCAATACTTCGGAGTATTTCTCTTTAATCGTCGTTAAGAGATGTTTTCCGTAATCCTGAACCTTCGCGACCGGAATCTTATCCATAAAACCGCGGGTTACCGCGAAGATTTCCACAACTTGTTCTTCTACCGGGAAAGGAGAAGATACGGGTTGTTTTAACATTTGAACGATTCTATTTCCGCGATCCAGCTGTGCTTGGGTAGCAGGATCAAGTTCGGTTCCGAGCTGAGCGAACGCTTCCAAGTCGCGGAACTGTGCGAGTTCGAGTTTCATCTTACCCGCAACTTGTTTCATCGCTTTGATCTGCGCCGCAGAACCAACGCGGGAAACCGAAATCCCCACGTCTACCGCAGGACGGTTACCGGATGCGAACAAGTTGGACTGGAGGTAAATCTGTCCGTCGGTGATCGAAATCACGTTCGTAGGAATGTATGCGGAAACCTCACCTTCTTGAGTCTCGATGATCGGAAGCGCGGTCAAAGAACCTGCACCGTATTTGTCGTCGAGTTTCGCCGCTCTTTCGAGAAGTCTGGAGTGAAGATAGAATACGTCACCTGGATACGCTTCACGACCCGGAGGACGACGAAGCAGAAGGGACATCTGACGATATGCAACGGCTTGTTTAGAAAGGTCATCGTAAACTACGAGAGTCGCTTTCTTTTCGTTATACATAAAGTATTCCGCCATACTACATCCCGAATACGGAGCGATGTATTGGAGCGGAGCGGGTTCAGCCGCAGTTGCGGAAACCACGATCGTATATTCGAGTGCGCCTTTGTTTCTAAGCATCTCAACCGTAGAAGCTACGGTGGACGCCTTTTGACCGATCGCAACGTAAACGCAGATTACTCCGGTTCCTTTTTGGTTGATGATCGTATCGAGTGCGATGGAAGTTTTTCCGGTTCCACGGTCGCCGATGATCAACTCTCTTTGCCCGCGTCCGACTGGGATCATCGCGTCGATCGCTTTGATTCCGGTTTGCATCGGTTCGCCGACTGGTTGTCTCATCGCGATTCCCGGAGCGGGAGATTCAACGGGTCTTGTAAGTTTTGCGTTGATCGGACCTTTTCCGTCGAGTGGCTCACCTAACGGGTTTACTACGCGACCGAGAAGTTCCGGACCAACCGGAACTTCGAGAATCCGTTTTGTTCTTTTTACGGTGAATCCTTCTTGGATTGCGAGATAATCTCCGTAAACGACCACACCCACGGAGTTGTCTTCGAGGTTGAACGCCTGACCGAAGATTCCGTTTTGGAACTCGACCATCTCACCGGACATCACGTTTTTGAGTCCGTAAACCCGAGCGATACCGTCACCGATCTCGAGGACCGTTCCGACTTCTTCTACGCTGAGGTCTTTCTTATAATTTAAAATTTCCTGTTTGAGAACGGACGTAATCTCGTCTGTTTTAATTTTCATAGATGGCTCCAACCGGTAATTTCTTTTCCAGCATGGCTTTCTTGATTTCCTTGAGCTGGGAAGCGATTGACTTTTCGATTTTTAAGTCATTGAATTGTACGACAAATCCGCCCAGAAGAGACTTATCTTCCGAGACTTCCAGGATGAATTCAGATTTGAATTTTTCCGAAAGTATGGATCCGAGTTTGGTGATTTGAGAAGGTTCTAAAGAAGGATAACTTCTTACTTGCGCGCGAACTCTTCCTTTCTTCTTATCCAGCTCTTCCGTAAATTGCTTTTGAATTCCGGGAAAACTGATGAATCTTCCTTTGTTTAAAAGCACTCCGAGAAAATTCAAAGTAATCTCTGAAATCTTCCCCCGGAGATTTTTCACAAGAATAGCTTCTTTCTCTTCCACGCTTACCGTGGGAGAAAGAAAGAAATTCCTGATTTTCTCCTCTTGAAAAAGGAGCTGAACTAAATCCGCGAGTTCTTGTTCCACTTCTTCCGGAGCAGTAGTTGCTCCTAAAAGTGCGGACGCGTATATTTTCGATACACCGGAATCGTTCATGATTTTATGCGCTCAGTTTTTTGAGTTTTTCTAGTTCGTTTTCAACGAAAGCTTTATAGTCTTCGCTTTTGAGTTGTTTTTCCAGAACCTTGCCGGCGACGGAGATAGTCATATCGACCATCTGAGCCTGCAATTGCTCCAGAGCTTTTCCTTTAGCGAGTTCGATCTCTTTCACTGCCTGATCTTTCTGAGCCTTCACTTCTTGGTTGGTTTCTTCCAAGAGTTTGTTCTTCAGTTTCAGAGCATCGGATTTGGCTTCAGCAACGATCGCGTTCGCCTCATCTTTCGCAGAGTTCAACCTAGCTTCGTAATCCTTTAGAAGAGCTTCCGCTTCCGACCGGAGTTCTGAGGCCTTTTTGATATCGTTCTGAACGGTTTCCGCTCTTTCGTCGAGAGCATTCAGAATTACATCCCAGGCAAACTTTTTCAGAACTAAGACTACGACTAGAAAGGTAACCAGA
Organism: Leptospira barantonii; assembly: GCF_002811925.1. Classification (NCBI taxonomy): domain Bacteria; kingdom Pseudomonadati; phylum Spirochaetota; class Leptospiria; order Leptospirales; family Leptospiraceae; genus Leptospira; species Leptospira barantonii. The sequence continues at coordinate 929,245 of NZ_NPDS01000001.1, read as the reverse complement.
GTCCAGACTACCAGACCCGGGTTTACATCTAGGAGGCTTAATCCCTTAGCAGCTAAGAGTACCAAGTTTTTACTTTCCTTTTTCTTCGGTTACTGCAGATGCAGAAGCTTTTGTTTGGTTAGCAACAGTAGCTTTCAGACCTTCGTTCAGAGTTCCCGCCGCTTGGAAAGCGATCACGAGAGCGAACAGAGCGGCACCTTCAATAAGAGCTGCAGCGATAATCATTGCAGTTTGAATTTTTCCACCTGCTTCTGGTTGTCTTGAAATCCCTTCAGTAGCGGACCCACCGATTCTTCCGATTCCGAGAGCTGCGCCGAGAATTGCGACTCCAGCCGCGATTCCTACACCAATATATCCTAATCCAAATTCCATATTGCTCATTGCCTCCTGTGTTTATTGCAATATTCTACAATCAATGCCTATGCATACTCAATCCCACGAAAAGGGAAGTGAGTAGAACGAAAATATACGCCTGAAGGAAAGCCACGAAGATTTCCAAGACGTAGATCAATCCGGAGCCGATCACCGAAACGGGAACGATTCCCCAAGATTGAAACTGAAAGATAAAACCCATCAGAGCGAGAATGATAACGTGTCCGGCGGTCATGTTCGCCAAAAGACGCACTGTGAGTGCGAATGTTTTCGCCATCGGAGAAACGATGAACTCCAAAGGCCACATGATCAGATACAAAGGAAGTGGAACTCCGTTTGGAACGGAATGCCAAATGAACTTCGGTCCTTGGTAGATAAAACCCGCGGAGTAAATCAACAACATGGTAAGAAGCGCGAGAGTCATCGTAACGGAAATATCGCCGGTTACGGTGATACCGCTCCAGATTTTTGCGACAAACGGAGCTTCGTGAGAAGAATGAGCCGCGTGATGAACCAAGGTCTCCGGAACCGGTGTAAAAATTCCCAGTTTGGTTCCCGCAAGAACACCGAAGTCTTTACCGACAACGAGCAATTCTCCCACGGAAGGAACCAGTCCCATCAGGTTACAAAAAAGAATAAAGAAGAACAGAGTGAAGATGTAGTGGTAGTATCCGTGTCCGTGGCCGTGCATACTTTCGTCCACGATGTCCTTGCGTAAGAAGTTTACGAAAACTTCCACGGTGTTTGCGAAACGGGACTGAACCTTCAGAGGATTCTTTGCGATGATTTTCGCCGCAGGAATGAAGATGATAAAAAGTAGAAACGCAACGATCCACATCATAGTGACCCGTTTCGTGATGTGCATGTCGAACCCGCCGACAAAGTGAAAACGTTTTCCGGTTTCGTGATCGGTAAAGATCGAAGAAGTGGAAGGATCGAAACCGTTTTCGCCTTCGAAAACCTGCACGCCTCCGAAGTTCAACGGAAATTCGGCGTTGTCCATCAAGTGATGAACGATCACTTCGTTTAGATCAAAGGTAGCTTCGTGAGAAGATTCCTCGGATGCAAAAACGGGAAGTTGAAGTAATACGACTAAGAGCGCAAAGAAGATAAACTTTTTTGTCATAAAAGAAGTCTTGTTTAAAACCATTTTTCGAGTCGAAAGCGGAAACGCGAATTTACGAACCACTTGCACAGAATTGGCGATATTCCGGCATTTTTTGTATGTATGAGCGATTCCGGAAATTCAGCTCGCGAATACAACTATTAGAAAGTGGCTGAAATGGGCAATAAAAAAACCAATTATAAGATCAGAACTATCGTTCTGTGAAACTGCGATCCAAAGGCCTATTCCGTTGCAAAAGAATGAGACTGCCATAATGCCCATTTGAATTTCCGCACCTTTTTCGGGGTATTTGAGAATCACAAGTATCTTGAGTAGATAAAACGGAACGAGCAAGAACAGCGCGAGAATACTTCCTGAAAGAAATTTTCGATCCGGATAATAGAGCTCATAAGAGATCGTAAGAATCAAAATCTGAATCGTAAGACCTAAGAGATATTTCTTTAAACTCATGCGATTCTTCTTTGTATCCTTTTCGTTTCTGGTTCCAGGAAGAATGGATCACGCCGAAAGCATATTCAAATTTGGTAAATTCTTTAAAATTCAGAAGGAGTTCCCACGTTTTGTCGAAAACGTCCGGGGGATCTTCATTCTTCCTTAGCGTGGGCGAGGAGAAACCGGCGACTTAGAAGAAGGCGGAATCAAACTCGAATCCAAGGCCGGACCGTCCCAAATCATTCGAATAAAATCCGGATCGGAACGAAACGAATTAAAATCTTGGTCTTTTTCAAAGTCCGCGGTTTGTTTTCCCAAAAAGAACGCGATCTTCATATATTGAAGCATCTCTTGTTTGTTTCCTTGAAGCGCATACAAACAGGCGAGATTGAAAGCGAGCCTCGCATCTCCGATCGGATTCGGAATCATTCTTTGGATCAAAGGAAGAAATTGAGAATCCTTACTCTCACTCGTATAAGCGATCAGATCTGCGGTAAAGTATTCTCTCGCGGAATAAAGATTTCCGGTTTTCGTTCCTTGAAGAGTGATATCTCCAATTCCAAGAAACGGAATCGTTTCCGAATAAAGTTTCGCGATCAGAGCCGCGGAAGCCCATTGTTTCTGGACGACGTAAGAATTAAATTTTGAGGCCGATTCGGCGAGAATATAATTTCTAAGAGATTCCTTGAGTTCGGGAGAATCTTCGTTCCCTACCGTTTGCAAGTTTTCGATAAATTCTCTTTCCGCTATTCTTCGTTCCTGCCCTTCGTTTTGTTCTATGGTTTGAACCGATTTCGTCCAACGTTCCGACGGTTTTAGAGGAAACAAAGCGGCACAACTCAGGAGATACCCGGTTGAACAAACGAGGAATAAACGATAGATAAGATTCAAGTTCATGGACGCCAATCGATTGTGAAAGAGTAACCAGAGGACCGAGAAAAGTTTTCCCGTTTTTTGTTTGTGAGGATTTTTTTTGAGATCTCTGAACTGTCGTTCAGATCGACGGGAATTAGAGAAAATCGGAACTTACAAAGAATGACTCGGAGCGTAATTCGATTCTTACTTTTTTAAAGTGGTTCTGTAGATGATGTAATAGATTCCGTAGGAAAACCCGAGAAGACAAGCGCCTAACAATCCGAACGGGGAAGAATGGAATTTCGTATCCATATAATTTCCAAGATACACCGAGCCGACGACGATGACCGCAAACTCCATTCCGAGCCCCGCAAATTCCCAAGGAGAAACTTCTTTTTCTTTCGGCTTAGAATCTTTTTGAAACCCAGATGCGTCCGGAACATTCCGAACTTCTTGATTCTTGTTCTTATCTTTATCTGGATCGGAAGATTCTAAATTCTTTTCGGACATATACGTGAACCGTTTCGTTTGAAGACGTTTAGCGGAGAATCGAACCGATTCGATTCCAACGCACTTCCATTCTCCAGATTCTATAACGAAGAGTGCGCTCGATCCAGCCCGCCCTGCTCTCTTCTCGCACTAAACCGATCTCGGAAGGATGACAATTTTTTACAAGGTCTTCACCTTGGTATCGTTCTGCGAACTCGGGACCTTTTTCGGAAAGTTCCTTACCGTTTTTGTATTCGCAGACGTTGTCCTTCCAGTTGATCGAAAAATAAATCACGAGGGCCTTCCCGAGAATGTCTTCGCGTTTTACGAATCCCCATGCGCGGGAATCGTGAGAATCGTCTCGGTTGTCTCCGACAACCATGTATTGATTTTCGGGAATTTCACACCCGATTGAAAAATTGCATTCGTAACCGTCGAGGCGTTTGCGATCCTCTTCGTAACCTTCGAGAACGTAATGTTCGAATCCGGGTTTCTTTTCCAAAAACAAGGATCTTGTCGGAGCGTACAGATTGTCCAAATCTCCGAGCACATCCCCTTCTTCCACTTCCACGGGATCGTATCCTTGGAACGTATCGGAACCCTTTTCCTTGTATTCGATGACGGAATAGTTTACGTTTCCTTTTTTCGTGGAAAGAAATTTCGAAGAGATTCGGATCGTATCACCCGGAAGACCGATGACTCGTTTGACATAACGTTTTGCAAAGAATCCTTCCCGGCTATCCCCGAGGCTCAGAGCCCGGAGCGGGGGTGCGAACGTTACGATATCCCCCCGTTTTGGATCGTCGATTCGGAAAAGTTCGGACTCGGTAAAGGGCATTCGAACCGAGTATCTCATCTTGTTTACGAATAGAAAATCCCCGATTTTTAAGGTGGGAATCATCGATCCCGAGGGGATATTATTCGCGTCTAAAACCGAGGATTTGAAGGCAAATACCAGGATCACGATGAGAATAAAGGAAAAAGTAGAGCTAAGAGGAGATTCTTCCCCATTGGACGAATCTTTTGTTTTTACCTCGGGTTCCAGGTTCATAGGGAAAGCAAAAAGAATCTCACTTCAGTTGTCAATCCTGCGTTAAAAATTCTATCGGTTTTTCAAAATCCGTCGATACTTCTTATGTGAAAGAGCAGATAGACCGCAAACTCATCGAACTCAGAAGGACCCTCGTTTCTCTTACCGATCAGTATCCGATCTGCGGACTGAAAGGTGGAACCGAAACTGAGGATATGGACGCGGATGAAATCCGAATTCTCCATTTGGTGGCTAAGGATCTGATCCCGGTCACCGTTAAAATCGGAGGACCGGAGGCGAGGACGGATATCCGTATGCTCGCCAAAGAGGAGATCGAAGGAATCTGCGCTCCTATGATCGAATCCTCGTACGCTCTTAAGAATTTTATTCAGACATTAAAAAGTATGCTCACTCCCGTGAACTACGGCAAGGTTTCCAAGTCGATCAACCTGGAAACGATCACGGGTTATAAGAATCTTATGGAAATCGCGGACTCCCGTCCCTTCGAGGATTTGGATCAGGTCACCGCGGCTCGTTCCGATCTTTCGGCTTCTATGGGTTTGATTCCGGACGACGAAGAAGTGATGAGAGTTACGAAGAATATCGTTTATCTCTCGAGAGAAAGAGGGAAAAGAACCTCCGTCGGCGGAACGATTACAAAATCGAATTTTAGAAAAATCGCGGAAGCGATCGGTCCCGATCTCATCAACTCGAGACACGTCGTCGTAAACGTCCAAGACTCTTTGAAAAAGAGCGCGGAAGAAGTTGCCGAAGCGATGTTGTTTTTCGAGATTGAACTCTACGATCTATTCTCCGTTTTAAAACCCGAAAAGGCTTTCTCTTATAAAAACAGAATGGAAACCAATCGGGAAAGAATCGGAGCGAGAAAGGTTCTTTACTCGATCCGATAAGAATGGCGAAAGACACCCGGGATCTCATTCTCAAAACTTCTCTTAAACTTTTTTCCGAGCAGGGTTATCACGGAACCACGATGAGACAGGTCGCGTCCAAGACGGGCATGTCTCTCGGGCTCGCGTATCGTTATTTCGATTCCAAGGAAGCGATCTTGGAAGGAATCATCGAATCACATGATAAAATTCTAAAACGTTATGTGACCGACGAGGTTGTGGCCAATCCGAGCCGAGAAGATCTGATCGTCAACGTTTCCGAAAGTATCATCACTCTCGTTAAGGAAAACGAGGACTATCTCCGTCTCTATTGGAACCTGATGCTTCAACCGAAGATTCACCGTTTGAAAAGAAGAAACATTCATCTTGTGAATATGATCTTTTTTGAAACTTCCAAAAAAACGATCCGTTCCATCAAACCGAACTACACCGAGTTCGAGATCAAAAATCTCGCGTCGACTACGATCGGTTATATGATCAATTATCTTACGAATAAGAAAGAATTCTCCCTCGACGATTTTCGAAACTTTCTCGTTCATACTCTGAGGAATACCTAGAGATCGGGAATTTGTCGTAGTTCCGACGATTTTGTAGTAAAAAGCTGAGCCCTGTGACGCGACCCATAGGGAGCGACCGCTGAGTTGAACAAACTCAAACCTCGTTTCTATTGTCACTCGGTTAGGGTGAGGCGGTGGGAAACATTCCGGCAAACTTTCCGTATCAGAAAAACGTTCTTTTTGCAAGTTCAATTCGTTTCTTGAGTTGTCGTACCTCCGACAAGATTCTCCCCAAATTTATTTCCTTGCCAGCCTCGCCGAGACGAATACCCTCAACCGTCGGAGACATTCCCTTTGAAGCGGATCTTATTTACGGAATTCTTTCCCGAAGGAAGCCAGGAAAAATCGGTGGCAGGCCCCTGCGAAGCCCTTCTCGAAGCGGGCGAGAAACCGGTCGGTCTTCCGGAATTGGATTGGCTTTGTTCGAAAGGACTTGTTTGGATCGATCTCGATTCCACCGAAGGCGAAGACTTGGATTTTCTCGCAAGGGAATGCAACTTTCACCCGCTTGCAATCGAAGACTGTATCAATAAAAATCAAAGACCGAAGCTGGAAGAATACGGCTCTTACATATTCATCGTTCTACATCGTTTTCAATACGACGCCGATAAAAAAGTCCTAAGGAGCAACGAGATTCATATCTTTTACAACGAGAAATTCGTGGTAACGGTTCATCAAAGGGAAGAACCTCTGATCGAACAACTCAGGGCACGTTGTATGACACATGGGAATCCTCTTTCTCGGGGAACCGATCAGATCCTTTACATGCTTTTTGATCAGACGGTGGATTCCAATTTTCCGATCTTGGATAAGATGAGCGAGGAGATCGTTCGGATCGAGGCCCAGATTCTGGTCAACCAAGACAGCCAACAAACGATCGCGGGAATTCTTTTCTTAAAACGAAACCTGACTCGGATTCGCAGAGTTCTTTCTCCTCAAAGAGAAATAGTAAACAGCCTGATCCGCCGCGATAATAACTTTTTAAGTCCGAAGATTCAGATTTATTTTCGGGACGTCTACGATCACTTGAGTCGATTGTATGAAACGATCGATATGGATCGGGATCTTTTAGGGAACACGATGGACGCGTATTTTTCGGTGATCTCCCAAAGAACGAACGATATTGTTAAGCGACTTACCTTGATCAGCTTGATCTTTATGCCCCTTACCTTTCTGACCGGTTTTTTCGGAATGAACTTCACCGCGATCCCGTACGACAGCCAGCCGTTTTTATTTCTTACACTCGGACTCGCGTCCCTCATTCCTCCCGGAATGATCTACTGGTTCCGTAAAAAACATTGGTTCAAAGGTTAGAATCGAACTTTATCGTTTTCTAATATTTCGTTTTACCCCGGCAAAAACAAACGATCGCCTTTAGGAAGCGTTGTCTCGAAACCTTTCCTTTAGATTCGAAACGTATTCCCTTCCCACCGGAAGAACGGTTTCGTCCTCGTCGTTTAAAAAAACTTCGTAGCCGCCGCCGGCGTTCGACTTCATCCCCGAAATATATTCCAAATTGAGAATATACTTTTTGTGGATTCTCACAAAACGATCGTTCGGGAGTTCGTCCTCCAAGTCGCCCAATAATTTGGGAGTTTCATGATCCTTTTCCACGCTGTGCAAAACGCATTTTTTACCGTTTGCGGTCAGATAAAGAAGTTTGGAAAGGCTCATTCGGTGTAAGATTCCCGATTCGCGGAAAAACAAAAAGGACTCCGCCTTGTTTCCTTTTTTACGAACGGATAAGAATTCTTCCACTCTCGACATCGTTTCCCGAAATCTTTCCCTGGAATACGGCTTCAAAAGATAATCCAAGGCTCCGGCCTCAAAGGCGCGTAACGCGTGGTCCCGATACGCCGTCGTAAACACGAGAGCGGGAGCGGGTTTTCCCTTTTCTTCCAATACTTGAATCCCGGATTTTTCGGGAAGATTTACGTCCAAAAAAACGAGATCAAAGACTTTTTTATCCAGAATTTCCAGAGCCTGACGTCCGTTTCCGGCGACCGATTCTATCTTAAAAGAGGGCCATTCTTCCAAATACTTACGTAGGAGTTCCCGGGCCGGAGCCTCGTCCTCCACAATCAAAACGGTATACAATAAATCCTTCATATAGAATATTCCAGTAGAACCATGGTCCCGCCGGACTCCCTTTCCTCCAATTTTAAAATGGCGTCTCGAAAATTATAATCGAGTCTCGCCTGAATATTTCTGAGCGTACTTCGGATCGCTTGCATCCCGAACCCTCCTCCGGGTCCCGCGTATTGTCTTCTAGACGTGGAAATCGTTCCGTTATCCTCTATGGAAATTCGGATTTTTCCGTTCTTTATCTCCGCGCTTACGTAGATTCTTCTTTGAACGTTTTCGGAATTGATCGAATGTTTAAAACTGTTCTCAACCAAGGGTTGAATCGAAAGAGGCGGAATCGAAATCCCGGAAAAATCCCCCCTGCTCTCCATTCTCAATTCCATAAAATCGGCGAAGCGGATTTTCTGAAGCTCCAGATAATTCTTCGTGAACTCCCATTCTTCCTTAAACGAAACGAGACGTTCGGAATGTCTTTCCGTCAAAAATCGATACGAATCCGACAAAAGAAGAATCGCGCGGTCCGCGCGTGCGGGATCGATTTCGAGTAACGCGTGAATCGTATTCAAAGTATTGAATAGATAATGAGGATCCATTCTCGATTGAAGAGCGGCGTAGTGAAGTTCCTTGAGAGCGCTTTCGGATTCCTTCTTCTTTTCGATCAGGATCTGCATCGATTTTTCCAAAACGGAAATGAATAACGCAAGGATCAGCGAACTCAAGAGAATATTGTAAGAACCGCTGTGATGTCTGCCCGGAGATTCGTCCGTAAGCGCGATCGCGTGAAGAATTCCTCCCGCGGCCACGCCTACGATCGCGGCGAAACAGGATGCTAAAATTAAAATGACACCCGATTTTATAAATCCGTGTTTTTGTCTCGAGGAATTCAAAGATTCCACGGTCATCTCCACGATTCCACACACGGAATGTGTTGTAATCTGCGTCGCGAAGAAAACTTTCCAAAACGGAGAGTCGGAGTTGTGGGCGATTAGTAGGGCGTTCATGGTTCCGATTACGGTGTTGATGGAGAACCAAAAGAATAGTTTAAACCAACGAATACGCTTACCGGAGTTCATTTTTCATTTACCTGCTTTGATGAGCATTTGAGCGCACAATTTATTTCCCGTCATTCCGGATTTCATCCTTTAATTCCCCTAAATCGGACGTTCATTTCCTCCAAGGATAACCTTTCGGTAAAAGAATTGCCAGTGTTTGTTTTAATAAGAAGAAAGAAGTAGGATGAAAAATTCGCAGAATCAATTGACGGAAATAACTTTTCCCCTGGTAATAACTGATCAGAGGAATCATGAAATCATATCAAATATGCGTAATTCTGTTTTTGTCCTTATTTTTGGCTCGGAATATGTACGCTGAACAAGTTGTCACCGCTAAAAAAGACGAACCGGACGCCTACTACGGTTTGGACATAAGGGGAGTTATTTCTCCTTCCTACGGCGCGAAGTTGAACAACGACTCGAGCGGAACCGTAAACAACGGAGCCAATCCGTATCTGAATCCGAACGACCGCGTGGGTTTTTCCACTCCATGGACTCTTTTGATGATTTCCAAAAAGTTCGAGGATACCGGAATTCAAACCGAACTTTGGGGAGAATTGATCCGCAACGTTCAACTAACGTCGGATACACGAATCGACGGCGGAACAAAACAAAATCCTTATGTTCTGAGCATCCGCAGAGCGAGCGTTAAAAAAACCTGGGAGACTTCCGCCGGAGAATACACTCTCAATTTCGGAATGCAGGAACTTCCTCATACGTATACACAGTGGAGCAACTTCTGGAGATGGAGATACATCGACCGAGGTCCTCTTGAATCCCTGGGTTTCTCCCCCCAACCCGCCGATATCGGACTGAGCGCGACCGGTAAATGGTCCATCGTAAGTTCTCAGATCATGGTGAGTAACGGAGAGGGTTATAAAGAATCGCAAAACACCAATTCGGCGGGAATGGACGTATCTTCCCGAGTTTCCGTTGAACCCGAGTTAGGTGAAAAGGGAAAGGCGGGGTTTCATCTTTTTTTCAGAAAGGAAAACGCATTCGGCGCCCGCAAAAACGAGTGTTACGAAGGAAGAACGAATTGTCTTCCGAACGACCTCAATCCCAACACGAGCCTCTTTAGAGGAAATCGCACTCTTCAATCCGACACCGTAGGTTCCGAATTCGATCTGATCTGGAACGGAAGCGTAAAATGGAATTTCGGAATCGGAGCCTTCGCAAAAAGACAATATGGAAGCGAGATCCGCGATCGATTCCAACCGTTCTCAGCTCCTCTGGTTTACGGTAAGGATCGTTTCGGTAAAGGCGGCTACGCTTGGCTTTCGGTGGGAATCGGAAACTTCAGCCTTTTGGGAAGATTCGAGCGCGGAACCGGAACCAACGGAATCGTAGGTACGACCGAAACACAACAAAGGGAATGGATTCCCGGAACGGGAGTTCCGGTTTCCACACAGGCTCTGCCGAGCGCGATTTCAGGAGCGGTTCCCGAAACGTCTAACAACGGTTATTCGAGCAAGAGTTCCTTTCGAAGAGTCAGTCTTTTTCTGGAATGGATCGTAATTCCTCAGTTTAGGATGGCGCTCGGTTATGTTGAGAATAAGAATTACAGTTCGAACGGAATCGCGCAGAACGTCTACATCGATCAGAACGGCGTAGAAAAAACGGAAAAGGATTATCTAAACCAGTTTAACGGAACCGGCGGATCCGGAATTCTTTCCTATTCCTCCCTGGATAAACAGATTATCTTAAGAACCACGATTGAGTTTTAAATTAGGAGATTGTTATGAATCACAAGGTTAAGATCGCTTCGATCCTTATTTCCCTAACGATGACGGGAAGTTCGATCGTCCTCCTCAGCCAGGAATCGAAAACCGGAGACGCAAAGGTCGGCTTTTTATTAGGAAAAGCGAATGTTCAAAAAATGGGAAAAACCACCTGGGAACCTCTTAAATCAAACGACTTCGTGGACGAAGGCGATTTGATTTCCACGGGCAACGGCTCCAGAGTCACCGTTCTTTATAAGGGTTCCGAATTTAAGATCCAACAGAACAGTAAGGTGAAACTCACGAGCCTCTACGGAGAAAACAAGGACGGAAAAGTCGAAGTCAACTCCGGATTCGCGTGGTTTAAGATCGTCGGACTGAAGGGAAAAAAATTCGACGTTTCCACCGCGACATCCACGGCGGGAGTTCGTGGAACTTCATTCTCCGTTTTATACGATCCGAAAACGAAGGATTCTTCCTTTTGCACTTGCGAAGGTAAGGTTGTAGTTTCCGATTCCGACGGCAAGGAAGTCGTTCAGGAAAAAGGAAAAGGAACCCTCGTTTCTCCGAATCAACCGGAGATGAAAAAAGTTGAATATGAAGGAATCATTAAGAAGATGAAAACTCTTCCCGGTTTCGAAGCGAGATTGAAAAAGAACCTCTCTTTGAAAAACTGTCTCTCTTGTCACACTCCGGAAGGATGGACCCCGCCCGAAGACATTCAAAAAGACGAGACGTACGGCAAACAATAGTTTCTTCTAAACCAGAAACCAACATTCTCTTAGCCCGGTTTATGCCGGGCTTTTTTGTGTCGATCCAGCGCCCTTCTTTCGCGGAAGGACACTCGTTTGAGAATCACTTGACATTCGTCTCGATCGGACTTATAACGTCCTCCTTTCAAAAGAAAGAAGGAGTTATCATGCACCCGGAACTTCACATCAATTTTTTGGCGGTCCTTGCGGCCGTCGTCGCGAACTTCGTCATCGGTTCACTTTGGTACGGACCGATTTTCGGAAAACCTTGGATGAAGGAAATGAAAATCCCGGAGGACTTCCAACCGGATAAAAAAGAAATGTATAAGGCGATGGGAATGATGGTCATAGGTTCGTTCTTAACCGCTTACGTTTTGTTTTATACCACGAACGTCTGGAGAGCTTCTTCTTGGCACGCGGGCGAAGATAGTCCCGCGTATGTTTACGGATTTTTTTCCGGATTTTACACTTGGATCGGATTCTATATTCCGATGCACATCAACGGCGTGGCCTTTGAAGGTAGATCCTGGAAATTTTTCTCAATCAGCGCGGGTTACACCTTCGTTTCCTTACAGACGGTCGCGATGATTCTTTCCTATTGGAGATGATCTCGATCGACAAAAGACAAATTCTTCAGTCCTAAAATTCTTCCCAAACTTCCGTTAGGACAAAAAAAGACCGCCCTCGAAAGCGGTCTTTTTTTATTTTATTAAATTAGAATATTCTAATTTTTAAATTCTTTCGTCCTTATCGTTTACGGACAGGTAACCAGAACCCCCGGATCGGAAGCCGCAGGTCCGCCCGCAGTCAGACGAAGTCCTCCGAATACGTACGGATACGGTTCCGTATCGACGATCGGAAGTGTGTAGAGAAAAGAATGTGTGGTTTTCGTAATGATCCCGCAAGGGTTTCCGTTGGAAGGATTCGTGAGAGCGGGAAGACTGATACTCGCAGGAAGTGGAATCTCCTTCAACACGTTGTTCACCAAGGGAACGATCAGAGATGGAACCAACGGATCAACCACCGCAAGAATTCCCTTCGGATCCAGACCGAACGGATTCGGCGCACCTGCGCCGGAAGATCCTTCCAAAATATCCAACGTATAAGAAAGAGTCGGTCCGTTCGAGATCACGATCTTAAGCGCATTCAAATTTGCGAATGCGGGATTGTTCGTCGGATTCGAGAAGGTTACGAAATCAAAATCCGCGATTCCCTTCAAACTCGCTCTCGCCGTGCTGATGAGATACGTGGAGTTATCCGCTCTTTTACCCAAGATCGAAAGTTGAATGTCCGTGAAGTTCACTTCCAATTTCGGTTTAGCGGTTCCGACTACGGGTTTTAACGTTCCGTTCGGAGCTTGGATCGGATCGACCTTGATGATGATATCGTCGGTTCCGCTGATCGCAGGAACCAAAGCTCCAGTTGTAGGATTGATTCCGATCAACTGAGATCTTCCAGGGGCGAGAATGTTGATGATCGGTGAAACTTTAATCAAAGACTCGGTCAACTGAAAGAGCGGATCGGTTCCCGCATACAACTTGATCGTATCGATGAATCCTTTGTCGATGCTCAGATCCAAAGCGCGATTCTTCCAAAGATGATACGCCGCTTGTGTGATCGAATCCACCGTTAAAGAAAGTAATAGCCCGGGATTCGCCGCGCTCTTCGAGAACTGATAAATATTGCTCATCGGTCCCGTCGGTTTGGAAACTACAAAGCCGCTTGTGATCTGATGTGTACGAGGAGAACCGATCGGACTCGCCGCGGTGATTCCCAAGTCGATGGAACCGACGATTCCCTTATTGACTCCCGTAACTCTCACTTCCGAATCGCTTCCCAATTGAATCTTAACGTTCAACGGAAAGTTCGCAAGCGGAGCGGGAAGATAAGAAGGAAGCGCGATGTTCACTCCCGGATTTTTCAAAGATCCGATGATGGAATTCAAAACGGATGGAGCCACGTCCTCGATGAAGTTACGCAACATAGATCGTGTGATGAGAGGAGTTAAAGAAGGAACCATTCCGTTCGCCGCTCCTTCCGTAGTTCCCGCGAGCCAGCCCGCAAGACCGCTCGTAGTCGCCTCGAGTTTCACCTGATTGACTCTTCCGTCCCGATCCTTTACGGTAAGATTGTTCGACCAATCCGTCGTATTGAAGTTGGAAAGATTTGTGATCGGAGTGAAAATGTTAAGCGAAGCGTCTCCGTTCGTATCCACGGTCAAACTCGCCTTACCGATCGTAGAACGGTCCGCAGGCGGAGAATCGTTGTAATTCAAATAAGCCGTTGTGGAGAATACGAAACGGTTTCCCGCACCGATCACGAGAAACAAGGAGCCTCGGCTTCTTGCGATCATCACCATGTCTACCGCGAGAACCTTACCCTTGAAGTTAAAACCCAATTCTCCCGTATTGTTCGCGACCATCGATACTCCGATGTTTTGAAGCGCTGGAAAACCGGATACGCTTGGGTAAACGTTGATCCCGGTGATGTAAACGTCGATGTCGAAATCGGTACAACTCGTAAAGATCAGAGTCGCACAACCTTCTTGCGTAAAACCTCCGGGTTCGTCGCCCGCAGGTCCGCAATATCCGTCTCCGTATCCGCTCGCGGAATCGCCGTAGTTACGGATGTAGTTCGGCATCGAAAAACTTCCGATCCCGCTGTAGTCGATGCAATAACCGCTTCTACGAGCGATCGTCGTTGGAAGACCCGCGAATTGGTTGAAGGTCTGGTTGGTTACCTTAAAGTTTCCCGCCGTAAATCTTTCCAAAACCTTGGAAAGAAAAGGCATAGCCTGAGCCTGATCCAAAATGATCGAACCGCCCTTCGCGATCATGTTGTTCGGGAGCGTATTCACATTACCATAATTGAATGTAGCAAAACGTTTAAAAATTTTACCGGAGTTTACTGTGATTTCGTAATAGTATGCGTTTCCACCGACAAAAGGAGGAAGCGCGGACGCGGTCAGATTCGTAGTGATCGTCCCGGTCATATCGCAGGCCACTCCGGAACTACTGCAAATCGTAATTCCTCCGGTATTCGTATCACCCATGTGTTTGAGTTTGATCGACTGGATCGAGTTCGCGCCCACAACCGGATTGGCGAACGTGGATGTCAGAGTTAACGTAGGAGTTGTAGCCTTGTTGAACGTAATGTCGTTCGTTCCGCCAAGAACGTTAGTCGTGTTTATCTTGTTGGTCATCAGATAATCGGGTTCGGTGGTAAACGATTGGCTGTAACTGGTAAGACTTTGACCGTCTATGGTTTTAGAAGCGTTCGTAAGACTGAACGTATATTGTTCGTTGGTTTTGAATTCTCGATACGGATCGAATACAAGACGGGAACTGGAAGCCCAGTAAAATTCTCCGCCTTTGCCAGGACCCGCAAGAACTCCGGTGCTCGGACTTAAAACGAGGTCCGCTTGAACCGTCGCCTTGTTCATCGGATGAGAAAAACGAATTTCAATACTTTTGTAACGATCCACTTCCGAATAGGAGGAAATAAAAAGAACCGCTTCGGGAGCCGCCGTTCCGAAATTGGCCGGAAGACTCGTTGGAGTATCCGTTTCGGTATAAGGCGCAACCACGTTAGTCGAAACCGTAGTGTCCGTAGCCACACCGAAAAGAGAAAGAACGCTGTTGAGTGGAGAACCCACGTTTTTATCCGCGGAACAACCGAGTCCTAAGAAAATCGAAATCGCAAAAATACCCGCGAATATTGAAACTTTCTTTCCGTTCATCTTCATTACCCCGTTCATCTCTTTGTTTATCATTGTTGCACCGAAAACATAAAATTCATATCGTCCCACAAGGTCGACGTGGGTTGGTCGTTGTTCCAATTGTCATACATATAAAAACCCACAGGGGAGAATTTTCTTCCCGCCTGATAGATGTCCGCCATCTGACGAATCAAAGTTCCAGTCGAAAAAAGAAAGGAACGATTCGTATCCTGAGTGTTTTGAATGATATCCGATCTTAAAAAATTCTTCAGATCCCCGAAAAGATCCTTCACCGCAAAGTCCGGATTCATAAACATTCTCGCTTCGAGATAACTGAAAAAACCGCCGTTTGTTCCGATGTAATAACCGGTTCCGTAAAGCGATCTTCCGTAAGGAGCCATCGCTTCCAATACGGGAGGAACACTCTTGGTAAGAATATTCGTAATCGTATACGATCTTGTGTTGTCCGGATTGTAGAACAACGAAGAGGCAAGATTCAAAAGTTGCGTGATATCGGTACTGCTCGGAGAGATGTCCAACAAAAGGTTGAGAAGAAAATCCAAACTCGCAACGATCGACCAGCCCGAACTTCTGGAAAGATAATCCTTAAAAAGATTCACCACGTCGTCCACTCCGCTCCAAAGAGGATCGAAGATATTCGTTCCGTTTACGGTAGGATAGTTTGCGACCTTGTCTCTCCATTCCGTAAACTTAACTTCTATGTTGAACTGAGTTACGGTCGGAGTTTCGGCGTTGAGTTTGATTTCTCCCATCACGAGCTTAAGTCCGTTGAAAACCTTCGTCTTAACGTTCACGTTAGCCGGAAGACCGAGCTGACCTAAGAATTTAACGAGTCCGGTGAGAAGTTGTGTTTTACCGATCAGGTTCAAAGCCCCGTCTTGAAAACGTCTCGTGTTTTCGGAAAGAACGCTGATGAGAGTTCTGTATTCCTGAGGACCGGAACTGGTCATTGGAAAGTATTCCATCGTCGAAGCGATCGGGTTTCTAAAACCGTCCGCCATACCGACCGTACGAACCTGTGTAAAACTTGGCGGAGAAGGATTGGTCGGATTGGTCGCGGTCGTATCCGGTCCGTAAAACACCAAAGGTCTGGAAAGAATTTCAGCAAGACCGGTCAGAAGTGTATAAGGATTTTTGAATCCTGCTGTCTGTTGACCGGAAACCTGATCGTCCATCGCTTTTGCTAATGCGACAACAAGAGGTGTCAGAGTATTTCTTTGACTCCAGTTTGCGTTTACCAAATCGGGAATCACACGGGTCGCCGTGGTAAAACCCAGTCGTTCCAAAACGGGAACGTTGAGCGAAATCACGGGAGGAAGCATTCCGTAGATCAGCTCCGGATTCGGAACGATCAAAGACCAAAGCGCGGGATAAACGAACGTAACCTGAAAGGCTTGTTGACCGTCCGCGCCAAAACCCCAACCTTCCAAAAGCATCACGGAATCACCCGGAGTATTGGAAAGATAAGTCAGATCGGAACCTGCGGCGCTGTATGTTTTTACATAATTTCCGTTGTCGATGGTCCAACGTCCGTTGTCGGTTGCGCAAGCGCTTGGAAGACAGTTCGGTTTCAGATTGAGCATTCCCACAAGACCGTTCCCGATCCCGGTAATGAAAAGGGCCTCTTCGAAAGCGACCGTAGCCGCGAGTTTGGCGCGCACCGGAAGAACCGCGACAAAACGTTTTTCATACATCAACCACTGAAGATTTTTGTAAAAAGCTTCTTCGTCGCTATCCACCGCGCGTTGAACGTCGGTTTTCGGAATTTCGGTGATCGTATAATACGTGTTCGGAACGTTCGCCGTGTTTTGAAAATTCCCGCGCAAGCCCACATACTTCGTGTTATTCGGAGCGGGAAGATTGAGTTGAATCTCGTATTTATGAGTTTGCCAAGAAGGTTTGTAAAGAGTTTCGGAAAGATCGTTGTTTCTTGTGATCGTTCCGTCCGGCGAAAGATAATTTCCCGAGCCGTCTCTACGATTCTTATTGTAGTAAGGGCCGTACCCGCCGTACGTAACACGTTTGATCCAGTTCAAAGCCCAGGGAAGGGTTTTGTTGTAAACGCGGTCGAAGTTCGCGGCCGCGGGATTGGTAACGGGAGCGGTCACTCCTCTCGCGTTGTCTTCCAATAGGGAAAGAACTCGGCTATTGATGTCGAAATTCAGAGCCACTCCGTCTCTGTAGACCTTGTTGCTCGAACCGCTTAAATTCGTAATATTCTTAAAATTGAATGAATCCGAAGAACCCATCACCGACTTCAAAGAATGAATCGCGTCTCCGACGGTCAATTCCCCTCCGGTGGTTCCGTTGATCCAATCGTTCGTAGTATTGGAAGTATCCCAGGTGAAACCGTAATTGTTTGCGATCGTAAGAACCACAAAAAGGGTTTCCAACGCGGACATGGAACGGCTGGTTCCGTCGTAAGCGCGGTCCTTACCGTCCACATCGATGCGGATCAATTCTTTCAAAGAACCGTCCACGTTTGAAGGAGAAACCGCAAAACTCAGAAGACTTAAATTCTCCGCCGTCTTTTGCAGAAGATTGACCGGCGTTGCGGTTAACGTTCCCGTATCCAAAAGACTACGAACGATCTGAAAGGATTCCATCATAAAGGATTTCAGTTCCGCGGGATGAAGAGGATCGCTGTAGTCCGCGTTGAACTGAGCGCCTCCCGCGGTGAAATATTTATCCAAGTTGAAAACGAGTTCTTTCATCGCGGTATTCGGAGTTTTGAAATCGCTAAAACCCGCGCGTTTGAACATCATCTCGCCGAGATCGTAGATGATGGAAATAAAACCGTCTTTTAAGGAACGATCGGCGACTAACGCAGGATCAAAAAAGCCGTTGAGAAGACTTTCCACCCCGGCCCTTGCGTTCGCGTTCGCGATCAAACCCTTATAGGCGACATCTTCGATCTCGACCAAAAGATCGTGTGTGCTTTGGCTTTTCAGATCCGAGGAAAAGGTCATGATCGATTGAGTGACCTGATCCTTATTTTTGGAAAGATATTCCTGACGAAGTGCGTCCGCAGAAATCGGAACTATGTTTCGCACAACGGGTTTCGGATAATGACGAATCTTTTCGAAAAGAGGCTGAACCAAGTTATAAGCGGAGGGATTTGTGGTTTCCATCTTCTCGATCAAAGAAGCGGAATCCAAACTTAGGTTTTGAATGCTGGTTCTGCTCACAAGAAGCGCGGACTGACTCGCTCTCAAGGTCCCGAGATTGTCTTCCCGAGTCGCCTTTGCAAGGTTGTCCCCCAACGCCTTATTGAAATCGACTGGGTCCAAGCTCACAAAAAAACTTTTGAGAACCGGATAACCGTTTAAAACCGTGAATAAGGAAATGCCGTCGTAGGAATTGATATTATCAAAGAAAATCTTAGAATCGTATTTCGTGGATGAGGGTTTACACCCTAGGAAAAGCAGGAAAACCATCTGAAAGACCATTAGAAATCTATAAAATAGAGTTCTTTTTTCAGAATTGGCTAAGGCAAATGTCGATTTTCGAATCTTATTCTTTTTCAAATTCATCCCTAAAATCCTCTTCGTCGGTTTCCCTGGAGGCAGACCCTGTAGCGTTCGTTACGGGGCTTTATATATATACTAGATTCTAATTATTTTGTAAATATATGCAAATATTTTTTTATATCAATCGTTCAAATTTTATATCGATCGCTACAGGATATGACTTTAGGCTCACATTTTATAAAACGAACGTTATTTATAGGGAAATAAGGAGAAGAAATGAAAAAGGCCGGCCTCCTTGGAAGGAGGACCGACCTTGCCAAAAGCGTTTAAAACGGGAAACCGAATCGGAATCGATCAGGCTCCGGCGCTTTGAGGGGCGTATTTTTTCTTGTAAACCGCGTAGCCGATTCCTCCCAAAAGGAGAATCAACCAGATATACCAGAATTTGATCAGAAGAATGGTGATTGCGGTAATCACAAAAGCGATCACACCTAACACCACTTTGATGAGTCCCCCGCCCAAATCGCCTACGAAAGGAATGAAACTCAAAAGAGAAGTCAGAGGACCGGCCATCAGTGTAAAACTGCTGAACATCGCGATAAAACCGATGAATCTTCCGACCCATTTCATCGTGTTGTCGTCGGATTTGATATCCGCCATCGTTTCCGCAAAACCGCCCACGCTTGCGTTCAGGAATTGATTTCCTTCCGAAGAAGTGAACTGCCCTACTTTAGAACCTTTGACGTCGCCGATAAAAGTCATATCCCCTTCCGGAATCGGAGTCACGGAAACCTTTACTCTTTCACAACCTTCCTTTTCGGTTTCCGCGCAGGACTTGGAACTGTGAAGATAACCGTCTCCATAAACGAAACCGTTGGAATGAATCTCGTCTTCGTTCGCGTCTCTGGAAGAAACTTGGGAAGTAAAGTTCACGTCGGAAAGACTGACCGCATAATTCTTACCATCCGCAAGAATACTTCCACCGGAAGCGGATTCGGATTGGTCTTTCACGGACTTTCTATGGAATGCTTTCGCACGACATCCGGAAAGTTTAAAGTTGGAAGGATTCTCCGGAGAAGAAGTCCACTCAAGAACGCAGTTTCTCACTTCTTTCTTATTGCTTCCAGATCCTTCCGTTTTTACTTCCTCATCCCAAGCATACACTTCGGAACTCACAGAATAAGAAATGTAAGCGCCGCTCTTCACGAATTCTCCGCTGAGAGGACTCGCCTTTAAGGTTCCGGTTACGTAAGAAGGTTGGCCTTCTTTTGCCTGTCCTGCTGGAACCGCGTTCTTCAAGGCCGCGCTCGCCTGCTCGCAGGTTTCCACGTTGTAGATGATGATAAACGATACGGGCAACAAAACGATTCCCGTAAGAATACTCTTAAATGAATTTCCCATCTGGGATAAGAAACCTACGCTCTCGGTTGAGGACATTCCGTCCGGGCTTTCAAAGGCCATTGATTTTCTCCTTTTGATTGTATGTGGAAACTTTTTCAAATCCGCGGGACGCGGAAGCTGTGTGATTCTCCGTAGATTCGAAGGTTTGTAAATAATTTTTTGTCCGATTTCCGTTTAAAAGAACGATCGACATATTTTTTTCGGAAGAATTTAGAAAGAAGGTATGAGATTTGGATAAAACATCCATGCGCTTTGTGTCGTTTTTATTTCCTTTTTTCATACTCTATCTTCCCGTTCAATCTCTGTTCGGAAGTAAGGGAATCGGCGGCCCGATCCTCGAAATCGTTTTGATTCTTTGCGGAGTTCTTTTTTGGTTTTTCAATTCCGAAAATTCTTTGGAAAAGAAAACATCCGGTTCCTTTTTTGTTTCCCCCATCGTTTGGATTTCGTATTGGTCCTTGTTCGTTTTTGTGGAAGGGATTTTTTATACAAAGAATGCCGCGGATTCTTTTTTGTTAGGAGACTTGGATTATACCGCTCAGCTTAGAATGATTCTTCCGAACGCCGATGGACTGTTTTTTCAAACCCAGTATTACGGCGTGGATGAAAACGCGAATTTTCTTTCGCACCACATGGCGCCTTCCATTCTTCTTTTGTCTCCGTTTCCGTTTTTATTCGGTTCAAAACTCGGTTTCGGAATCGGAGTTTTTTTCTTCGCGGCGATCACGATTCCTCTTTTGTTTATATATTTGAGAGAATGTTCGATCTCGGAAGAACTTTCTCTGTGTGCCTGTCTTTTGTGGGCGGGTTCCTCCGCTTTTTATCGTTTGAATCATTCTTTGCACTTCGAGGTTCTGATTCCGTTTGCGTGTTTGTGCGTTCTGATCGGAATTCAAAAAAGAAAGTATTGGATCTTAGGTCTTGGGCTTTGTTTTTTTCTGGGAATCAAAGAGGATCTTTCGATCTATTTGGCCGCGCTTGCGACCGGAGCGATTCTCGCGGATTCCGAAAGAAGAAAAGAATGGATTTCCGTTTTTTGTATATGCGTATTTTATTATTTTCTTTTGTTTCCCGCTCTGACCTCTTGGGCCGGACATTCCGCCCAAAGAAATTGGAAGGAATATTGGGGAGCCGGAAGTGAAAATCCATTCGTGACCGTGCTCGACTACATTCAAAATTCGGAAAGTAGATCTCAGTATTGGAAAGGATTTCGGGATCTCAGTTTGGAATGGGGTCTTTGGAATCTGACCGGGGGTTGGGTTTTGTTTCCTTTTTTCGCTTTGTATTCCGCGTTTCGATTGTCGATTCATCCTTGGGTTCGGGATCTTTATAGTTATTACGTTTATCCTTTGATTCCGTTTCTGATTTACTTTTTGAAAACCGGCACAACTTGGATTCAAAACCGAACGGATAAAAGAACGATTATTTTCGTCCTTCTCGCGTTTGTTCTTTCGGTGTATCGAAACACAAAGGAAAACGATTACCCGATTCCGCTTTCACCCAAGTCCGACCAAACGACGGAGCTGGAAAAAATTATCGAACAGATTCCGCCTAACGTTTCCGTTTCGGCGGGATTTCACGTTTCACCGTTTATTTCTTTGAAGAACACTGCCTATCCGATCCGCGAAAATAGAAATTGGAAAGAATGGATCGTATTGGATCTACAATACAATTCTCCGTATTTGAGTTCGGAAAAGATTTTACAAAGAATGGAACCGGATCTTCGTTCCGGAAAGTTGCGTTGGGTACAGAGAACGGATCGTTTCGGTCTTCTTCGTTGGAATCAAAGCGAAACTGAAACCAAAATCAAACCGTAACGTTGCCATCGAACCGCGATCGTGCAATCGCAGAAGCGGCTTTGACGACGATCGTTCTCCGATTACTTACTACAGTATTCCTTCAAACGATTCTTGGAATCGGCGTAACCCAAATCCAAAGACTTTTGAAAATCCTTACACGCGGCGGAATTCTTTTTTAAAAAAACGTATGCAAGACCTCGGTTGTGAAAAGCGACCTCGTCCTTCGGAGTCAACTGTAAGACCTTTGTATAAGTGGTCGCGGAATCCTGATATCTTCCCAAACCATACTGAGCATACGCCAACTCGAAATAAGCATACGCGTCTTTTTTATCCAGGTTCACCGCCTTTTGTGCGTCCTTTAAGCCGTCGTCATAGTTCTCATCCGTGTTTTCACAACGGGCCTTATGACCGTAGAGTTCCGCGTTGTATTTTTCACCGAGATCGATCGCTTTTTGAAAGTCTTCGATGGCGGTAGGGCAATCCTTTAACATCTCGTTCGCATAACCTTTGTAAAGAAACGCGCCCGTTTTATTCGGATCGATCTCGACCGCCTTACTGAAATCCTTCATGGCTACATCATATTGTTTTAATGTATATTGAGCAAGTCCTCGGTTATAATAACCGGAAGCGTCACCGGGAACCAATTCGAGATATTTTGAATATTCTTGGATTGCTTTGAGATAATCTCCCCTTTCGTTCGCCCGATACGCTCGTTTGAAAATTTCGTTCGGATCTTCTCCGGTGTTGTTCGGAGCGGGAATCGAAGCGCTGTTCGAATTCGCGTTTGCATTCGGATCGGAGGCGAAACTTTCTTTGATCTCGCGAATCGCCGCAAGAAAACCGCTCAACAAACCTTGGATCCAAGTAGGTTGTACGACCACGGTCGTGGGGTCGTTCGGGTTCTTGTTCTCGGAAGAACCGGGCATAAAAAAGCTGAGAATTAAGATAAGAATTCCAATCAATAAAAACGAACCAAGGACTCGATTTGCCATCAGGTAATAGAAACTAAAATTTCTAAGAATTCAACTTTTTATTCGGCAAAAACTTTCCAAAATCGATCGTGTTTTCGTTTTTTCGGTTGGAATGCCCAACGAGCCGTCCCATTGCGGATCGGCTCGCCGGAATTTGGAAGAGAATCTACTCGGACTGAATGCTCAGAGTGGATTGTTTGTTCGGATTGTGTTTTACGTCGAGACCGTAGACGAGAGCCGTAGGAACCGCATACTGAGGATCAAACGTATCGATCGCGATCGCGATTTTGTTCCCGGCCGGAACGTCGTAAGCCACTGCGTTCAGATCGATCGTAAGATCCACGGTTTCGTAAGCGGACGCGTAAATCGAAGCGGTTCCGTGAGTGATCAACTTTCCCACGCCGTTTTTTGCGACGTCGTAGAAGTAAACGTTCACATTCGCTTTTCCTAATGAAGAAGAAACCTGACCTTTCCAAAAGATTTTTCCGCGAATTTTCAAAACGGAAGAAGTCGCGTCGGATTCGTAGACGATTCCGTTGATTCTACTCAACCAATCCAAGGACGCAGTGACCGGAACCTCCAGATGGGAAGCGAGAATATCCGAAAGCAAAGGAATCCCGGTCGTCGCGATCGTATCCGCTCCCGAAAGAATTCCAGTGTTGGAATTGTTCGTGTTCTGTGTTGCGGAAATTTTACCGTCCGCAAAAAGGGTTCTCGGTTTCAGATAATACGTTTTTTCCGAAACGGTCGGAGACGGCCAAGAAGGAAGAGTCACCCGATCTCCGTTGAATCTTTTTTGAAACGTTACCTGAGGTTTGTTCATGATTCCGTTGTCGATTCCTTTCAACCAATAGTCGAACCAATCGTATGCGTTGGTCCAAACAGGATTAGAAAGACCTAATATTCCTCCCACCTCCGCGGTTGCGTGAATCCCTTCGTTCAGATCCAGTTTTTTCGGAACGGTCAAAGAAGCGAAGTAATCCAACATCTGATTCGGATTGAAGAGAAAATCCTCGAAGTTGCTCGAGATATAAACTGGTTTGCCGGACGCATTCAACTGAGAAGCCAAACTCGCGGGAGAACGTTCGGCGGCCCAAGTTGTAACACCTGCGATATCCGTGTGAGAAAGAAGTTTACCGAAATTTTCGGCGATCACCGGATCCATCTTTCCGGTAAAATATCCGGCGCCCACAAGAATCAAACCCCATACCAAACGAGGAGTATCGTTTCCGTATAAGGAACGTTTGAGATCGCCCCAACCGCTCATCGCAACTGCGGTTTTGATTCTCGGTTCGAAACTGACTCCGATGAGAGAGATTCCGGCTCCATAAGAAATTCCTGATATACCGATATTCGCGACGTCGGCTTGTGTGTTCGCCAAAAGCCAATCCACGATCGCGGTCAGATCCGCACGGTCTTTTAAACCCGCGGTGTTGATCAAACCGCCGGAGACGCCGAAACCTCGGGTGCTATAACTCAAAACGATATAACCTTTTTTCGCGAGTTTTGCCGCGGGAACCAAGTATTCGTATTCGTTCAAAGCCCAGCTGTTTACGAAGATCACCGCCGGATATTTTTGACCGGAGACAAGACTCTTCGGTTGAAATAGATTCGCGGCAAGAACAGTTCCATCGGCTGAACGGACCGTGATCGAATCGTTGAACGTAAAACTTCCGTTGTTCTCCGCTTGAAACGCGGCGTTGATTTGTTCGGAAGTGATTCCTTGTTGAAACGTGCTCGCGGGTGCGTTCGTATTCAAAACGTTTTGCGAAGCTCCCGGAATCAACGCGGCCAATGCGGCAATGTTTTCTTTGGAAGAATTTCCATTCCCGTCTCCGCAATTCAGATACAGTAAAAACAGGACCGCGGTCGTTCCCGTTTTTAAAACACTCATTGTTTTAAATCCAATTCTCATTTTTTTCTCCTAAGTCATTTAGCGTACGAGCGCCTTTTCACTTACAAGAGAATGAGTTTACGCAAAGAAAGAATTGAATTCGCCCAAGATTCGAATTTCGGTCCAAAAAAAAGTCCTAAATCCGAAATTAATACTATTATCACATTCAAATTTACTGTTATACTTCAGCGTTTGGGACGGGATCTTCTCAGATATTCCCGAGGAGAGGTTCCGAAAACGGACTTAAATGCAAGATTGAAAGTCGCTTTGGAGTTGAATCCGGAACGATACGCCACCGAAAGAATATTCGCGCCCTCTTCGGTTTTGAGAATTTTCGCGGCTTCTTGCACGCGATACGCGTTGATGAACTTGGAGAAGTTCATTCCTTTTCTTGAATTTAGATATTCCGTAAGTTGATAAGGTTTGAGATCGAGCTTCACCGCAAGAGAAGAAAGATCCAAATCTTCCTGAAGAAACAATCGTTCCCCTTCCATCAAAACTTCCAAACGAGAATCGAGTTCGGAAAGATCCACACGTTCCAATCTGGAATTCTGATACGCTTCCTTAACCGCGGGTCCGATCTCGTTCAAAAGTTTAGGAGTTCTTTGGTGAGAAAGATAGGCCGTCACGGAATAAAACGTCGTAGCGACGACGGTAAAGTATAACAATTCCAATTCTCTTAACAAATATGCGGAAATCAAAATCAGAGTTACGCTCGCTCCGCCCGAAAGAATCATCAAAAGAAAACGACCACCCGGTTCCTTCTTTAACTGATCGATCTTAAAAATCGATCTGCTTTCCCAGAAGATATACGCGTAATAACCGAGATTCACAAAAAAACCGAAAAGAAAAAGAATCTCCCAAACGCTCGTGATCGATTTTCTAAAATAATCATCGGGACGATTTCCGAACCATTCCGGAAAAATCAAAGAGGAAGAAGGAATCAAAAGCGTAAGAAACAAACCCGGAAAATACATCCAACGATCCGTTTTCCAAGAATAAGAATCCTTCACGGTCGCGGAAAACAAACTGTACATCCCGGCGCCCAAATACCAAGAGCAAGGAACATACATATAATTTAGAAAACGGGTTTCGAAACGAATTTCCTTGAGAATGAAATATACATAAAAGAATAGGATGGATGCGCAGAAGTTTAAAAGAAAGACGAATCGATTCTGAATCCCGAACGGATTCCTGAGCAAAGCCCCGGAGCCGATCAACAAACCGAAAGCGGCTCCGAAAAATACGATTTCTATCAGCATCGAGGACACGGGTTCAGATGGAAACCGAATCGAATTTTCAGTCCAGAATTTTTTTACCGATCTTGTAGAAAGTTCGCTTAACGATCTTTGTTAAGCGAAGAGCTTTCGCTCCGAATCCTAATAAAAAAGGAATATTACAAAATTTTGATTATAGAATGAACATACGTTTATAGATTCATTTAGGAAGAATCACGTGAAAGATCGTTCTACCCGGTTCCGATTCCAACTCGATTCTTCCGTCGTGTTTTTTTACGATCCTTCTGGATATGTCGAGACCGAGCCCGCTTCCTTCGCCCGGCCCTTTGGTCGTAAAGAAAGGATCGAAAATTTTCTCTCTTACCTCGGAAGGAATTCCGGGTCCGTTGTCTTGAATCGAAACTCGAACCTCGTTCTTTTGGTCAAGAACGGAAATTCTGATCTTTCCCTTAAACTTCATAGCTTGCAAAGAATTGTATATAAGGTTCGTCCAAACCTGCACAAGATCGTCCGGATACGCCGCGATCATAGGTCGAATCGGAAAATCCAATTCAATGTCGACCCCGTTTTTGATTTTATTGTGATAGATCGTCAATACGGTTTCGATGTTCTCCGCGAGATCGGTGATCACCTTTCCTCTACTTTCTTCCGTGTCGATATGAGCATAGTTCTTCAACGCATATACGATCTTGGAAGTTCTATCCACGGCCAGTCGTATGGAAAGAATATTCTTATACGTTTGAATCTCTTCCAAAGCGAACTTTATCAAAGGATAATGTTTCGGATCCTCAAAAAGAGAAGGAAACTCTTCGAGTGCGTAAGGAATTCCGTTGTCCAGAAGTCGGTCCGCAATATCGTGAGCATTTTCAAAACCGAGATCGGTCAACTTCGTTTTGATGTTATGAAGTGTGGTCCTTTTGCTTTCCCTAGAAAAAACTCCTTCCTTGCTGTCGATTCCCTTACGAATCAACTCGGAAAGCGTATGGACGTATTCCGCTCCCACGGAAGAAAACCCCGAACCCATTTGTTCCATTCTATCCGCGGACGTATTCAAATAAGCTCTGAGTTCTCCGCTCAGGGCCGCGATTGCGCCTAACGGATTGTTGATCTCGTGTGCGATCCCCGCGACAAGTTGTCCGAGCGCGGCCATCTTTTCGGAAAGAATCAACTGATCCTGAGTTTTCTGTAAATTCTCGAGCGCGGTGGCAAGTTCGGAAGTTCTGACCTTTACGGCCTTTTCCAATTCTTCCTTGGCTTCCTTTCGTTCCGCGTTTAATAAAAGTTGAGTTACTTGTTCCGCTACGGTGACCACGAATTGTTTTTCGTATCCCCTCCAACGTCTGAGTTCTCCCTTGTGTTCCAGACAAACAACTCCCTTGATCTTTCCTCTTAAAAAGAAAGGCGCGTCGAGCAAGGAACGGATTCCCAACGGAATGCTGTAGGTTTCGGACAATTCGGAAGTACGCGGATCGTTGATCACATCGGTTGCATCGATAAATCGATCGCTTTGGATCGCTTCGAAATAATTCGGAAAGTGCGCAAGATCGAGTTCCATTTTTTCGGGATGCGATTGTGTTTTCCGATCCCATCCGGAAATCATAGTCCATACATTCGGATTTTCTTTATTAGAAA
Source organism: Leptospira barantonii (assembly GCF_002811925.1). NCBI lineage: Bacteria > Pseudomonadati > Spirochaetota > Leptospiria > Leptospirales > Leptospiraceae > Leptospira > Leptospira barantonii. The sequence continues at coordinate 901,722 of NZ_NPDS01000001.1, read as the reverse complement.
TCCATATAGAAGCACGGTCGCAATCCGCGACCTCCGCGGCCATGATCGCTATTTTTCTGGAACCCGCTTCGAGATCCCCCGTTACGAATTGAGAATCGGTGGCCATCTCCATAAGCGCCTGCGCGTGTAAGGCGATTCTTCTCGCTTGTTCTTCCCGATCGCGGGTCGCGGCCTTGATCTGAGTGATGTCCCTCGTAATTGCGATCACCAGGGAAGAATCTCCGACCTTAATCCTTCTCGCGGAGAAAAGTGTGTCCACGATTTCTCCGCTTTTCTTTTTAAACTGAACCTCGTAGTCTCGTATGATTCCTTCCTTACGTAAAATTTCTATCGCCCGATCCCGGTCTCGAACTTCGTTCCAAATTCCGAGTTCGACTGGAATTTTACCGAGCACTTCTTCTTTGGAATATTCGAGCATCTCTGAAAAATGTTCGTTCACTTGAACATAGGTTCCGTTGGATAGATCGTTGATTGTGATCGTGTCCGGGTTCATCTCGAAGATCATCTCGAACAAATCCTTACTTTCCTGCATCTTCGCGAAGTATTCGTTGCGTTCGGATTCCATGCTCTTTTTGTCCGTAACGTCGATGAGCAAGGCGAGCAACATAGGCTTTCCGTCCAATTGAAAAACCCGATTCCCCGAGAGAACGTGTTTCAAACTTCCGTCCGAGGCTTGGATCGTGGCTTCGAGACTTGCGGTCCAACCCTTCTCTTCCAATTCCTTTTTGAGTTTGGCTCGGTCGATCGGAGTTCTCCAGATTCCGAGTTCCATCGAAGACTTTCCTATGATTTGTTCGCGTGTGTATCCAATCAGATCGCAATAAGATTGATTGATCTGTCGATAAATTCCCGTTTCGAGTTCCGATAAGGAAACGGCCGCGGGTGTGAGTTGAAAAAGTTTTTCGAAAAGATCCTTGCTCAATCGAAGTTCTTCGTCGAGTCTTCTTCTCTCCTCTTCGGATCGTTTTTTCTCGCTGATATCGGTGGCGAGCGAGATGACTTGTTTTCTTCCGTCTACGTCGATGACTCTTGCGGAATAAAGAATCGGAACCACACTTCCGTCCGAAGCCTGATAGACGGTCTCTAAATTCTTCACTTCATTTCTTTTGGAAAGGGCTTCGTAGACTTCGCTTCTAAAATTCGCGGACTTATCCCAGATATGAATTTCGGGCGTGGTTTTACCGATGACTTGTTCTCGGGTCATCATCGCCATTTCGAGAAATCTTTCGTTCACGTCGACGATGGTTTTGTTTTCCCAATCGGTGAGCACCAACGCGGAAGGTACAAGTTGGAATAATTTTTGAAAAAGACTTTTGCTTCTTTCGAGTTCCTTCGCAAGTTCCTCGAGGTCCGAAGCCGATTCCTTGAGCTCGGAAATATCGTGACCGATGGAAAGAATTTTTTTCTCGCCGAACGAATCGATCATTCTTGAGGAAAATAAGATCGTCTTAATCGAACCTTCGAACGTTTTCAATTTCACTTCGAGGTTTTGTACGATTCCGTGGTCCCTTAATTTCTGAAAGATCAAAGTTCTATCCGCAAGGTTATAATAAAATCCGAGGTCCAGAGGAGTTTTGTTCAAGACCTCTTCTTTCGATTTGCCGATGTATTCCAAAAACTTTTGATTCACGTCCAAATACGCGCCGTCGTCTTTCGACAAAGTAATCGCGGAAGGATTCATCTCAAAGATTTGGCTCAGAATCTCCTCCTTTTCGCGAACCTCGTCTAAAAGTTTTTGTTTCTCCCTTTCCATCTTGATCCGATCCGTCATAGGAACGGTGATGCTCAAGAGCGCGGCCTTACCTTTGTATTCGATCGGTTGCGCCGAAAAAAGCCCCCAGAACTCCGTGCCCTTCGTGGTTTTAAACGGCATCTCGATGCTATCCACAAAACCGTCCCGCTTCATGATCGTAAGAACGGTTTCTCGAACTTGCGGAGAAAACCAAACTCCGAGTTCAAGAGTCGTTTTACCGATGATCTTATCCAGATCGTATTCGATCTGTTCGGCGAATCTTCGATTCACTTCGAGAAGTTTTCCGGTATCGATTTCGGAGATCGCCATCGGGAACGGATTGAGAACGAAAATTCTTCGCAGTGCTTCCCAACCTTCCTTGATCTCGTCATACAACTTCGTGCGAACTTCTTCGTTTCGTTTTTGTTCCGAGATGTCCCGAACGATTCCCCAGATCGCGGTCGGTCTTTTCGATTCGTCTTGGATCACATAAGTCTTCACACAGATGGGAAGAATTTTTCCATCCTTACGTTTATAATCTTTTTCGAATTCATGGGCGTAACCGGAGGAAAGAAGATCCTCTTCGAAGATTCTTTTTTCGACCGAGTTCCAGTAGGAAGGCGCCAAGGACCAGAAGTTGTCTTTTTTTAATTCTTCCAGAGAATAACCGGTGATTTCTCGGAACGCCGGATTCGCTTCCAAGAAATTTCCGTCCAAATCAGCGATCGCGATTCCGTCCCGACTGGTTTCGAAGATCTGTCGAAAGAACTCCGAGTTTAATAAATTTTGATCTATGGCTTTCATGAGTCGGGATATATTAAAAGACGTTTAAATATTAAAGAGAACGCGAAAAAGGAAAAACCATTTTATGATGGATTTTCGAAATTTTCGAGTCTCATTCCGTTTTCAAAACGGAATATCGGATGAATTTTAGGAGAGGAAGGGAGAATTCAGATTCTTCTCAAGGTCCGGCGACACAACGAACATACAAACTGTTGGTCTTTCCGTTTCCGCCGATCAAGCCCGAATTGAAGAATACGGCCGAAGCGTAGGTAAGATTGGTTTTCGGCGTGGAAGAAGTCCAATAATACTGGGAAACGGTTCCCGGAAAGTACGTGGAATTGATTGAAGGATTGGTGACCGTATGATCCACGATGCTATGCAGTTCGTTTACGTTCGGCAATCTCCAAGTACGCCCGGCGAGATTCAAACCGTCGCAATAGGTAAGCGCGCCTTGCCAATTGCTCAAGCCGCCGGAACCCGCGCCGCCCTGCCAAACAAGACCGCTTCGATTGTCCGTGATCGTACCGTCCCCGTTGTTCGTAAGAGAAGGAGTCGAAAGAGCGGTACCGGAAACACAACGAATGGCCATCGTCGACGATAAAGAATTCAACTGATCGTAAAAACCCGCGTTGACTTGAATGAACCAACCCGTATTCGCCGGGCTCGGCGCATACGGAGTTCCGGAATAAAAGTTAACGTTCGGGCTTCCCGGAAAGTTTGCCGTATCCGTTCCGGTCGGATTTTCGGTATTTGCGAATCGAGTCAGCTCGTAGATAGAAGGCATTCTCCAGGTCGTGATTCCCGAATAACCCGCTCCCGAGTTCTGAGTATTCAATGCGGCACAAGTGGAATCGACGGAAGGAAACGCGATACTCGATGCGGTTCCGGTCCCGCAGGTGGGACCGCTCAAACCTTCCGCGCAGGTTTTCCAAATCAAACCTCGAACGGTGTCTAACGTGGTGTAATCGTTCGTATAAACCGGATGTGCGGTGGGTCCGATAAAACTGCGGTTGGAAGGAATACTCGTGAAATCGGCGTCTTGACGAGGATAACCGGCATTCGCGCACGCAATGTTGGTGGAAGTATCGTAACAAACGGTTTGTCCAGTATCCGAAATTTTATCCGGGGAAAACGGAGAAATCGCGGGAGGGATATTCTCCAGACAACCCGCATTTTGATGAAGTGCACAGCGTAAGGTGATCGTGTCCAACCAAGCCTTCGAGTATGGAATCTCCGGATTGTACGGGTCGAACGACGCCTTACACGCAATCAAAAACGACAGAAAGTATAAAAATGCGATCCGAAGCATAATCTTATTTAAACGAATCCGATCAAACGATAGTCAATATCTTTTTGACAGAGTTATCTTATAATATCCCGTTGGACGGATTTATAAGACAAGATTATCGAAAAATCGAAAAAACCAAGTCGCATTAAAAAAATTAAATCGATACGATCGAACAAAAAAGAATCAAATTTTTGTTATGTGTATTGTTAGTGTGTCTTCTTCAGCTTACGACGGAACCGTTGTTCTCTTGAATGACGTGACCGTCTTCGAGAATCATTCGAATCAAACGGGTCATCTCCACGGAATATTCCACATTGAGATGTTTGGTCACACCCTCGCAGAATCCGTTGATGATGAGAAGTTTCGCGTCGTCTTCCGACAAACCTCTGGACTGAAGATAAAAGAGTTGATCCTCGTCGATTCTAGAAACGGTGGCTTCGTAGTTTAAGGTTCCGTTTTGTCCCGACACGTCGTTGTAAGGATACGCGTGTGATTGGGAACGGTTGTCCATCATCAGACCGTCGCATTTTACGTGAGAATAGGAATTCTCGGATCCGGCGGTGAACTTCACGAGTCCTCTGTAGGAGTTCACTCCTCCGTCGAGAGAAACACCTTTTGCTAATATATTACTTCGAGTATTTTTACCGACATGAATGATTCTCGCGCCGGTGTCTTGGATTTGTCCTCCGCCCGCAAACGCGAGAGAAAGAATATCTCCCGTGGAATGATCTCCTTGCAGAACGATCCCCGGATATTTAACCGTGTTGGCGCCGATGTTTACGTCGGTCCAAGTGATATGGCCTCTTTCATGGCATAACCCGCGTTTGACGGTCCAGTTATACATGTTTTTCTTCCAGTTCTGAATCGTTGTGTAAAAGATCTTCGCGTTTTTATGAGCGACGAGTTCCACAACCGCAGTGTGAAAGTTGGTTCCTTTGTCTTGAACCGAAGAACAACCTTCGGAGTATTCGATCTCGGCGCCTTCGTCGGCGATCAACAACGTTCTTTCATACTGACCGGAAGAAGCCGCAGTCACTTTGAAATACGCCTGAAGAGGCATAGGAGTTTTCACTCCTTTCGGAACGAACGCAAACGATCCTCCCGAAAAAACACAACTGTTCAGAGCGGAGAATTTATTATCTCCAACACTGACTACGGTTCCTAAATATTTTTTTACGATCTCCGGATATTCGCGGATGGCGGTATCGATATCGCAGAAAAGAATTCCGAGCTCGGTTAATTCTTTTTTTACGTTTGCATAAACGGTTTCGGAATCGTTCATCGCTTCGATTCCGGCGAGATACTTTCTTTCGTGTTCGGGAATTCCCAAACGTTCGAAGGATTTCAGAACTTCGGGATCCACTTCGTCCCAGGATTTTTTCTTCTGTTGATTGGATCCGATATAATGCGTATAAGAATCGATGTCTACGTTGAAGTTGGGAAAAAATCCCCAAGTCGGCATAGGTTTTTGTTCGTAGATTTCGAATGCTTTGAGACGGAATTCTGTGAGCCAAGCGGGCTCATTCTTAATATGAGAAATGGATTCTACAACTTTGCGTGTGAGGCCTTTCGGAAAATTATCGGGTCGATAGTAACGATCTTCGTTGGCGGATTGTTTTTCCAGGACTTGTTCCATTCTCCGTTCCTCCCGATATTAGACGCCCTTCGGAGTCTACTTCGTCTCTCAAGTGCCAGAATCCGCAGGCGAACGCCTGCGGACAGGAAAAAAATCGATTTACTGCGTGAATTAGTTCACTGCAGAGAAATAGTCTTTGGATTTTTGAGGATCCGCGACCATTGTTTTCTTTCCTTCATCCCAGTTCGCAGGGCAAACTTCGCCGTGTTTTTCAACGAATTGGAACGCCTTGATCAAACGAATCGCTTCGTCGATATTACGTCCCACAGGAAGATCGTTGATGGTCGCTTGACGGATCACACCTGCCGGGTCGATGATGAAAGTTCCTCTCAGAGCGACTCCACCGTCGGTTAAAACGTTGTAATCTCTGGAGATGGATTTCGTAAGATCCGCGATCAATGGATACTTGATATCGCCGATTCCACCTTCTTTTTTAGGTGTGTTTTTCCAAGCTAAGTGAGTGAAAGCTGAATCCACGGAAACTCCGAGAACTTCCGCTCCGAGTTTTTTGAATTCTGCAAGTTGATTGTCGTATTCGATGATCTCAGTCGGGCAAACAAAGGTAAAGTCGAGGGGGTAAAAGAATAGAACCACCCATTTTCCTTTGTAGTCGGAAAGTTTAATTTCCTTAATTTCTTTTCCAAGAACAGCTTCTGCTTTAAAGTCCGGCGCTAGGGATGTAACCTGAGGCATTTTGTTTCTCCTTTGTGAATTTTACTTCGAAACTTAGACCCTTCCATAGTATCTCCCCAGCCCTCGGAAGCAAATATTTTTTAGAATGATTCTAATTTTTTTTCAATTCTAAAAAATTAGGTCGGAACTACGGCCCCGGAAAAAAGTTTCCAAACGAAAACGGAAGGGCGTAAATGAGCCATTCTCACCCGAAGTCTAAACAATATGGTAGAAACCGCGCTCATCATTCTTCTTTGTTGTACCACCTTGGTCGGTCCGAGAACCGGAGTTTACGAACAAGAACTCAATTACTGCTCCCCTCGCCCGAACTGCGTTTCCAGTCAGAGTTATCGATACAATCTTCTTCATCATATAGAACCGTTTCGATACACGGAGGAAAAGGAAGAAGCCTTTCAAAAACTAAAACAAAAGCTGGAAGCCGCGGACCGTGTCAGCGTTTTGGAAGTGGAAGGATACTATATCAAAACCAGATTTTATACGAGGGTCTTTCATTTTCCGGACACGGTGGAATTTCTCTTTGAGGAGAATTCAAAAACGGTTCAGATCCGTTCCGAATCCATTTTGGGTCTTTTCGATTTTCTCGCCAATCGACGGAGAATGAACCAGCTCCGCGAAGAACTCGGCTGGGAATAAAATAGAATTCAACCCTTTTCGAATATATAAAAATTCTAAAATACGAATTCGTTTACGGCGAGACGTCGACTTCCTCGATCTTCAAATCGTCGTTGTAGACGTTTCCGGAGGAAATACTCGGAGGCGCGTATAAACCGAAGTGCAACTGTGCGATCGTCTTTTTTCTACAATACACTTTCGCTTCCGAAACGAGGGTCCCGTTCTGCCAAACCTTAACGTTTCCCTCCGGATTGGAAAAATCCAAGTAGATCTTCAATTCCACCCATTGTGATTTTGGAAACGTCAGCGAAGTCGTTTGAAACATGGTTTGTTTCAATCCCATCCATGGAACGTGCATTAGGTGAACAAAACCGTCGTAACTCAAATTCACAAGAACGGGACTGTTCCAGTTATCCGAAGAATCATCCGCGATCGTCGCGAAGCTGAACCATTCGTTTTCGGGAGACATCTGTTTTAGATTCATATCCAACCAGACGTTCATCGTAATCAAAACCGGAGTTACAAAACTTCCGCCGGATGTTTTGTGCAATTGAATCGTCGGATAACCGCGATGATTGTTATTTACCAAAAGACTTCCGGGCGTATACGAAGAATAAACCCAACCCTTATGCGATTTCGCGCCGGACTTCACTTGTTCCGTAGAAAGATCGTGAGAACAAGTTCCGTGATAATTCTGAGGAACGATATAAAAGTTGGAGAAGTCGGAAACGGATTCAAAGGAAGTAAAAAAAGTCCGATTGGCCTGCGTTCGAACGATATTGGCCGACGGAGCGCACTGAGCTAGGTTGTAAGCCGAGGCGAACAGAAGCAGATTCTCCGTTTGTTTTTGAGAATCTTCCGTGTTGCAGTTCGCAAACGAAAACAGGGACGAAAAAAGAATCATCGTAGAAATGAACCGAAGGATCGACTTGGAAAATTCTTTCCTAAAAATGCTCATATTCTTTCAAACAATCGAAGTCGGATTATTTTTTTGATTTTAGAAGTCTTTTTGGAAATTGAATCGAAACAAATTCGACCGAAAGCGACATTCTCGTTTTAAAAACGGGACTTGGAACGAGGCTCAAAGCCTAAATTCTTAAAAGACGAATGTCGCTTAACAAAATCAACCCTTCAAGAAGCTCATCGTTTCCTGAAGATTTTTTGCAATCTGTAAAAGACTGACCGCGCTTCCCGCGATTTCTTCGGAGTTCGCCGCGCTGTTTTGAACGGTGATCGAAATATTGGAAACAGCGTTTGCAGTTTCCGAAATCGCAACCTTTTGTTCTTTTACCGAATTGCGGATATCCTCCGATTTCGTATCGACTTGATCGACTCCGGAACGGATCTTTTCCTTCTTCTCCTGTTGGAGTTCCATCGTCGCCACGATCTGATTGGAAGAATCCTTCAGATGTTCGAGTCCGGTTAAAATCTGCGCGTAAACGGTCACGGAGTTTTCTACGATCTTTCTTCCGGTTTCGATTTCGGCGTTGCTCGTTTTGATCAACTCTTCGATAGTCATCGCGCTCGAATCGGTTTGTTCCGCAAGTCTTGTGATCTCGCTCGCTACGACCGCAAACCCTCTTCCGTGTTCTCCGGCTCTCGCGGCTTCGATCGCGGCGTTTAACGCGAGTAAGTTGACCTTTTCGGAAATTTCCTTGATGATAGCTGTGATCGACTGCATTTCGACGGAACTATTTTCGATCTTTTCCATACTTTCGGAAAGATCGCCCATCGTCTTCTTGCCCGAGTCGGTTTTGAGATACATCTCCGAAATTTTTTCCAGAGAATTCTTAACCGCGTCCCCAACCTTATTGATCATTCCTTCGAGTTCTCGCATTTCCCCGTTAAACGAAGAAATCAAAGCATATTGGGATTCCGCGTTTCTATTTACGTATTCCATACCGGAACTGATCTCTTCCACGGATGCGGAGATTTCCTCGACCGAAGCCGATTCGGATTGTGCGTTCGAGGAAAGGTGATCCGCGGATTGCGAGAGTTGTTCGGAAGAAGCCACGATACTCTCCGAAAAGTTCAGGATCGTATCCAACATCTCTTTCACCTTGATCTGAAAAAGACGAAACGACATCAAAAGAAGATAGAGTTCGTCCTTCTTTCTTTGATCCTCTTCCACGTCCACCGGATGGGAAAAGTCCGCGTTGTTGATCGCCTTGCTCACCGTGGTCAAACCTTTCACCAACTGGATCGAATAGATCACCGCGATGAGAAGAATGTAAGTGAGAGTGATACCGGAAAGAAGAATGAACACGAACCAGCTGAACGCGAATTCCTTTTCGGCTCGGATATAGATCGCGTCCGTGATTCTCAACTGAACCTGAATCAACTCCTCGATCTTTTCCGTAACCGGATCAATCCTTGGATACAATCGATTGTCCGCAAAAACTCCCAGCTCTTGGAAGTTCTGGGTGGTCATGAGTTCCCGCGCTTCGGCCACGGCCGCATTCGAATCGGCGAAAAGCGGGGTCAATTCCTTGATGATGGCTTCCTCTTCGGGAACCAGATGGGTTCCGCTGTATGCGGTCCATTCTTTTTGAATTCCTGTGGTCGCCTTATCTAGATTCGCCACTCCTTCCGACGGAGTAAACTTACCGCTTCTTACCTTATGAACGCAATCCACGATAAAGATCGCGTAGAGGTCCGAAATTTTTTTCAGTTGTTTAAGAGGAATCACCCTATCGTCGTAAATCGTTTCGATGTCTTCGATTCTGTCTTTTGTATTTGTTAATGCTAATGCGACAAGCAATGCGATCGGTATCAATACCGAGCCGAAGAGAAGCATTAGTTTTTTTCGTATTCCCAATCTCTGAATGTATATATAGATTTTTTTCATAGAATTTAAGGCGGCTCATCATAGCCTTAGAAGTTGGCGCAGTCAAGTTTTTTAAAAATGAAGACAGTTTTTACTAGTACGAGTTTATAAAGTAAGCAACCCGATCGATAACGCGATGTCCTTATGATGAAAATTTTAGAGAGATTCTAAACACGAAGTTTATCGAAGGCACATACAAAGGTCTATCTTCCGTTTTCGTTGAAAGTACGTTCATTCGTAAGAGATAGGAAAGCGAAAGAATACTCACATTCTTTTCGTGAGTCAAAATTCTTTCTTAAGAATGGAAAATCCTAGAAGGAAAAATCAAATTGATTCTTCTTAAAGAATTTTTATTTCGATTTATATTCGGATTGGATTTAGATCGTTTCTAAAGGGACGTAATCAACCGGTATACTGTACGGAAAGAAGATCAAACAACCGGCTTTTCATTTCTCAGATCACCTTGAAATGCCTTGCCCATCACGTCCGGATAAAAGTCTTTGAGTCCTTGAATCACGAACTCGAACGGAAAGTCCTCGAAAACGCCCCGATAATTTACGTATTCCATGAACTTCTTTCCCGCGCCGTCGAAGGAATGAAAGATCGTGTCGTTCTTACCGTCGAAGTCCAAGGGAACAACTCCGAATCGTATACAAAGATCCTTATCAAAAACCGGAGTCGCTTTGACCCAATTCCCTTCTATTAGAATTTCTGCATATCCATGAAACGCAAAAACGGTGGTTCCCAAATGGCGAATCAACCGTTCGCTCGCGAGATGATTGACCACGTCCGAAAATCCGATCTTGGACGGAAAACCCAAGGTTCTCGCGCCCGCCGCAAACAGAATCGACTTAGGAATACAATAGTTCTGTCTGCTTTCCGCGATCGAACTCGCCTTATAGGCTTCCTTTGAATCGGTGACTTGATAGGGATTGTAGCGGATTCCATCCCGAACTCCGAGATAAAATTCCTTTAATTTTTCCAGGGGAGAATTTTCGGAAGTGGTGTGTTTTTCCACGAACTTCTTCACCGCATCCGAATCGTGATCGAAGTAGTAAGTCGATTTTAAATATGGTTCCAAGGATTGCATCGAATTCCCCCGAGAAAATTAAGTCCCTTGCGCTATCTTTTCGCTTCGAAGATCCGCGTCCAGTGGAATCAACGACCTCATTTTCATCGAAACGATTCGGAATCTTCCCGGATACAAGCGGTTTATTCCTGGAAAAATCGCATTCTAAATTTTCTATTTTTGAAATGAGAATTCATTATAAGATTGGAAATCGCAAACAGATTCGTATCTATTGTAAATTCGTTTTCGGAGAGTTTTATGAAAGAAGTTCAGAAGCGTTTTTCGTTCGTGATCTTGGTTCTTTGTGTATTTTCGTTCGTAGTCGATTGTCAGAACGAAAAAAGTTCGGATAAGGAAGATTCTTTAAAGAATCTAGCCTTTCTTATGGGTTCGGCCACTCCTTTGAAAGAGGTTACGAACGCGGATTGTACCGATCCCGCGCCCGCCTTTGCGACGTTAAACCAATCGGGAACGGGAACCTGTACGACCTGTCACAATCCGAGCAACGCAAACGCCGGTTTCGACATCACATCCTATGCCGCGGTTCGAAATAGAATCGTCGTGAACGATCCTAAGAACAGCCTTCTATTCATCAAAATCAATTCGGGAACGATGAGAATCTACAACAACGACTCGATCAATAAGGCGGTTTTTTGTTGGATCCAAAAAGGAGCGAACCCTTGACCCATTCCGAAAAACGTATCCAAAACACATTCGTTTTTTATTCTATTCTAATTCTTTTAAGTTCGTCCGCGTTTGCGGGCGATAAAACTTCCAAGGAATGGACGGTAAAAGAAACGAAGATTCAGTTTTTAAGCGAGGCCCCTCAGGAAACGATCCGGGGAAATCTTTCCAAAGGAGAAGGAACCGCAAACTTGGAAACGAAAAAGATCTGGTTCCGAGTCGATCTGAACGATCTAAACGTTCCCAATCGACTGATGAATCGTCACATGCACGACAATTATCTCGAAACCGAAAAATTTCCGCTCGCTACGTTTCACGGAAACATTCTCAAATGGGATCGTGCCACAAAAACGGTGATCGCCGAGGGAGAATTCACTCTGCATGGAATCACAAAAAAGAATTTCAAGATCCAGGGAAGTTTCGAAGAGAAGGATAAGGAACTCGCGGTCAAAGCGGATTTTGAAGTTATCCTTTCGGATTTTAAAATCGAAATTCCTAAATTAGTGATTTTGAAACTGAATGAAAAAATCAGAATCGAAACATCCATACTATGGCAAAACAAAGAATGAAACTTAAGATCCGTTCCGTTGTATTTTTTTTATTTTCCGTTTTACTTTTTATTTCCTTTGTGTTCTCCGTTTCAGCTCAGGAACAAAGAAAATCCACGTTCTTAGGAACCAGTTTGATCCACATGCCGAGCACCGAAGACGTGGGGAAGAACGGTCTTGATTTCCGTTTCAATCACAGATTCGGAGACGCCAAGTCTACGTCCTATGATTTCTTAGGTTTGGACAACGGCGCGAACACGCAACTTTCTCTCGACTACGGCGTTACCGACCGAATCACGTTGGGAGTTGCAAGAACCTCATTTCAAAAAACATACGAAGCAAGAGGAAAGGTTCGTCTGTTAACTCAGGATTCAAGCTTTCCGGTTACGATTAGTTTCTACGGAGTTTTCGGCCAGGAAACCCAAGAACAAAAAATGTTCTACGGTCCTTATCTGAAAGTTTCCACGGGCAATACGGCGTTCGATTCGGAAATGACTAAAAAATTCAACACATACGAGTTATCGTATTCGGATCGTCAGAGCACTCTTGCTTCCTTTTTGATTTCAAAAAGATTCAGCGAATACTTTTCGCTTCAACTATCTCCTATGTTCGTTCATAGAAACTTCGTAAAGGATCATCTTTCGAACGATAGAACCGGTCTGGATGTTTCGTTTCGGATTCACCTTTTCAAACGTTTGGATTTTACGTTCGGAACCATTCTTACTCCGAAGCGGGATTACATCGGAGATTCTTACGCGACCGAAGACAGAAAGACAAAGATCAACGGAGTTGAATATTCCGCCTCGGAAGTCAACGATCTCATCGCAAGAGGAAAGACGATCGACGCGGCCATCAATAACATTCTTCTTTCCAAACCGGTCGAGTATATGACGGTTCCTTTGAGTTTTGGTGTGGACTTTGAAACCGGAGGTCACGTGTTTCAATTGTTCGTGACGAACAGCAGATCCATCGCACAAACTCAGTTGTTACGTGGAGCGGATTACGATTACAGCAAGAAAGAATGGACCGTGGGATTCAACATCCATCGTCATTTTTCTTTGGAGAGTTCGGAAAAAGACACGGCTCAAAGGTGATTTGATTTTTTAAGGGAGAATGGAAATCGAAAACATTCTCCTTTTTCTACGTTATCCGCCCTTAGCCATCAGATATTTTTCCATGAACTCGGTGATGTCCTTGATGTTCCGATTGATCATCTTTCTGAGCTCGGGCGGAATGTTCTGCGATTTGATGACGCGATAGTAGTTGAGGGCGTTTTTCAACATCTTCCTTCTCGCGAACTCCTGAGCCTTTACGAGCATAGGTTTGTATTTATAGTATGAGTATTCCATAATACTATAATTCTTTGAAAGTTTAAACGCGTGCGGTATCTTTCCAAAATCGTATGTGAGAGTGAGAAACGGGGCGTCGTCGACTTCCGGAGGTTTTAACTCCAGAATCCCGTGGATCATTCTCGGTTCTTCTTCCTTCGGCCCGCCTCCGGATTCTTCACCGCCACCTTCTTCGTCTTCGGTGTCTTCTCCGAGAGGTTCCAGTCCTCCTTCGAGAACTTCTATCTCGGGAGCTTCATCGGGTTCCGGTTCGCCTGCAGGTTGGCGTCCGAGATGCGGAATTTCCGGAACCGTGGATTCTCCGGTCTTTTGATATTCCGGATCGGGCAAACCTATTTTAGGAAGTTCTAATGGTTTAAATTCTTTTTCGGGCGCTTCGGAAGGAGGTGCGGCTTCGAATCGAGTTTCTCCGACCGGTGAAGGACTCGGTGCGGAAGGAGTTGGTTCGTCGGGCGGACGTACGGTTTTATCTTGAGGATCGGGTAATCGAATCGGTACAAGTTCTATCTTCGGTATGACGGGAGCTAAGAATGGCGGAAGTTCGTCCCGCATCGGCGCCTCGGGCCAATCGTAGTCCTGCGGTTCCGGGGCTCTTTGAGGTTCGGCCTCTCTTTCTTGTTTTTTTTGTTCTTCTTTTTGTTTGAGATAATCGTCTCTGAGTTTAAAAAGATCCTCTTGTCTTCGATCGTCTCCTTGTCTTCTGTCCTTTCGTGTCGGATCTTCTCCGCGACGATCGCTTCCCGATCTTCTGCTTTCTCCGGTTCTTCGATCGACTAAGGGTAAGTCTTTGAACTTTTCCCATTCTTCCGAAAAGAATGTGTCGTCCGGAAGATCCATCGCGTTCGGATCCAGATGTTCTCGGGGAGAAGGTTGTGTCGGAGGAGAACCTCCGCCGCCAGGAAAACCACCGCCTGCTCCTCCAGGTCCGCCACCGGGGGATGGAGTTCCGACCCCAGCGCCACCACCTCCGCCGCTTCCTCCACCCGCTCCAGGAGATCCGGAAGGAGTTCCCGCACCACCCTCGGTACCTGAACCTCCAGCACCGGGCCCGGACGCGCCACCGCCGCCGCCAGGACCACCCATAGGAAAGGTCGGATAAACGGCTCCCCCACCCGCCAAAGACTCGGGACTTGGAGGAGGAATGCTTCCCGGTGGAAGAGAAGGACCTGGACTGAAGATCTGATAAGAAACGGGACCGGGCGGTAAACTTCCGGGCAAGGTCGGAGGACCGGGCAAAGCTCCGGGATCCAACGGAGAAAGAGGAAGACTGATCGGGTTTCCGAATCCTTTCGAAATCGTATCGCCTAACGACTCACTGATGTCCTTGATCGCGCGGACCAAATCCCCCAAAGGAATCGGAGGACCGTCGTAGTTGTCGGGACGATAAACTTCTTCCTCGTCGCTTTCGAGATGATTCTGGATTTGGTCGATGTTCTCCTGAATCTTTCCCTGAATTTCTTCGTCGGGAACTCGAGTTTTGGTTCTTTTATAAATTTCTAATGCGCCGTTAAAACTTTCCTTGTCCACCAAGGCTTCGGCGTTGATGAGAGGACGACGGTGATTCGCAAATTTAGAATTATTGCGGATGATATCATCGACCTTATTTTTAAGATCGAGTTTGGGTTTCTTTCGAAGACCGGGAACGTCTTCTTTTGATTTGGGAGATTCTCCCTTACCGGAAGGTTGTGCACCACCGCCGGAAGAAGGTGGTTGTCCGGCACCCCCCGAGGTCGGAGGACCGCCACCCGCTTGTGAACCCGGCGCTCCGGGAGAAGAAACCGGAATTTCTTTTCCACGATCTCCTCTAACGTTAGACCCACCGCCACCGGGTCCACCGCCGGAAGAAGATTTTCCCGAACCGGATTCTCCATCCTTTGGTGCGGGCTTGTCTCTAAATAGAGTGTAAGCTCCCGCCCCTGCGGATAAAAGACCTAACATGAATAATAGGAGTGTTGTCATTGGGAGAAGCTACTGTTCTTAAAATCGACAAACGCAGATACCATTCTTGAACCCATTCGGACTTCTTTTTGTAATTGACGCCATGTATGTATAGTATAATTCTGACTTATGAAAGCTTCGGTTCGGGCAAACTTGAGTTTTGGATCCAGTCCAGACAATCCGGACGGACTTCAATTGAAAATCACCTTCGATGAAGATACACAATCTGCATACGGTGACTTCACTTGTCCGGAAAAGTTTCAAGGTCAGCCAGATGTAATCCATCCGGGAATTATATCTACGATCTTAGACGAAATCATGGTGAAAATCAATGAAGCCATGAATTTCAAAACAACCACGGGTGAGCTTACGATTCGTTTTTTACAGCCCGCCTTCGTCAATCAACCTCTTCACTTGCGCGGATGGTTCGTGAAGAAGAACAAGAAAGTGATTGAGAATAGAGCGGAAATCGAAAACGAAATCGGTAAGATCGTCGCACGTGGCAAAGGCAAGTACATCGAAGTAGACGACTGATCTTTACTTCCGCAATCAAACCGCCGATGTGGTGAAACTGGTAGACGCAGTGGATTCAAAATCCACCGGGGGCAACTCTGTGTCGGTTCGAGTCCGACCATCGGCAAGATTTTAGAAATTCAAAATCCACCGACGCAACTCAAGCGTCGGTTCCAGTCGCCCCATCAGGCGAATTTTCAATCAACAACGAACATACGACTCGAAGCAAGTTTTGGCGTCTCCCACTCCGTGGGATCGCGCTTGGTCCGCGCTCAGGCTATCGCCTTCGGTCTCTCCAATGGAGAGACTGCTTCGCACGCTCCCCATCGCTGACGCATTGAAATCGGGAAATTTGTAGGAGATCCTACAATTCTTTCGTAAAACGACGGCCCCCACCCGAATTGGGTGGTGGTGGCGGGCTTCGTGGGAAATTTCGCAAAAATCTCCATAACAGAAAAACATCCGGAAGTCAAGCCGGATCACAAAACGACCATTTGTAGGAACTCCCACAAGCGATCGTTCTCACAAGAAACATTCAAAAACCGGAATACTCTTCAGTAACTTTTATTTGCAAAAATTCTCGTGAAGATCGGATTTCGATCCTTAGACGCGACCAACTCCGCCAGACAACAAATCAAAACCACAAAGGCCAACACGAAGGAAATTCCCGCATCCCCTTGAAAGCCGAGAATGGAAATATGCGAACCGATCGCTCCGATCATAATAACGGTCGCGATCATCGCGCCCAACCAACTGGTCTGAGGAATGAGCAACAAAAGAACTACGCCGAGTTCAAAGAAGCCGATCACATAACGACCGAACGGTTCCGCGTCCAACGCCGTAAAGGTGGCGATCGAACGATCGGCGCCGGAAAGTTTAAAGTAAAACGCCGGAATCAAAATCACAACGGCGACGAGTCGCGTCGTCCAATCCAAGATTTTTTTCATAGACTTTACTCCAATTAGGGTCCTCATTCTAACAATTCGAGAACGAACCCGCAAGGACTTTTCGAAGTTAAGCCTAAGTCGTTTCGAACTTTCCGTTTCTTTTTAACGCGTCTTCGAAAAAATCCGTCTCGATTCGATCGATCGATTTCAGAATCAATTTCATCTCAGAATCGGAAAGACCTTGAAAGAGTTCTTCCCCTTTTAAAAGAATGGCGAGACCGAGACGAATTCCCGCCACGTCTTCGGGAGTATAAGTTTTAGGTTTGCTTTCCATCTTGGAAACGATCGCCTTCATCATCGAAACGATTTTGTTTAGAAGTTCCTTGTTGGAAAGAGTTTCGAAAAGTTTTACGATATCCTTTCTGAATTGATCCGCTTCCTTCTTCGGGACCTGCGCGATGATTCGATCAAAAACTGCATCGTCCATCGGATCGTTGCCGGCTTTCAATTCTTCCTTTGTGAATTCGAACATTAAGGTTTCGAAATGTCTTGCGGTTAGATAAGAATTCAACGCCGCAAATCCGGTCTTAAACGCGGCGCCTAAATGTCTACCGAAGCTGAACGCCGCGGCACCCAAGGAACCGATCAAACCGAAAACCTTCGAAGGACTGTGAACGAAACCAGAAAGAGAATGAAATGCTTCGTCCAAAAGAATTCTTCCCTCGTATTCCGGATAAAGAAGTTCGAGAAAGTATTTTAAAAGAGTATCGATTACGGATCGTGGAATCGTTTTCAATTCCGGATAACGTTCCAAATTAGAAACGCCGTATCGACGAATCAAAGAGGAACGATAGGCCCGAATCAAAATTGGAAAGTCCGGGTCCTTGAGAAAATTTTTCATATACCGGAAGGATTGAATTCTTCCCCGAAGAGTAAACCAAAAAAGAATTAGGATTTAAAACTGGATAAGAATTGAAGAGCCGCGTCTGCGGGCATCGGCTTGCTGTAAAAATAACCTTGTCCCTTATCGCAACCTTCCCTCTTCATCAACTCTCCGACTTCCGCGGTTTCGATTCCTTCCGCCACGACGGTCATACCGAGTTTATGCCCGAGATCGATCGCGGCCTGACAGATGAAAAACGCTTCCTTATCGTAAGGCGCGACGCTCACAAAGGATCGATCGATCTTCAGTTCCGTAAAAGGATAACGATGAATTTGTTTCAGGGATGAATAACCGATTCCGAAATCGTCCACGGAAAGTCCGATGCCTCGAATACGAATCCGAGTAAGAATGTCCAAGGTCGAAGTTATGTTTTCCAACAACTGAGTTTCGGTGACTTCCACGATGAGCTGGTTGTTTTTCAAACCGAACCCTTCGATCATCTTCGAAATCGTTTCCGGCAGAATGAGTTTGTTCATACTCACCGGAGACACATTAACCGCCACGGCGATTCCGGGAAATTGTTTGTTCCAGATCGAACACTGACCCAAGGCCTGAAGAATCAACTTCTCGGTCATCGCGTCCATCAGACTCGGATAGGATTCCAAAGTCGGTATAAAAGAATCCGGAAAAACCAAACCTCGGTGAGGATGCGACCAACGCACTAGGGATTCGAAACCGGATACGGTTCCGGTTTTAAAATTGATTTTGGGTTGATAAAAAAGTAAGAACTGATCCTCTCGAATCGCTTGTTCGATTTCTTCCGCGGCAATCGCGGACGCGGGTTCTTGAGCCGCTCTTTTGCCCGCGACGAACGAGTTCGAGGTTTCATTTTTTTTATCGGAGATAAGTCCGGTGAGAACTCGTTGGTATTCCTGAATTCGAATCGGCTTTTCAAGAACTCCCGAAATCTTCAAACCGTATTGAATCGCAAGCGCTTCCGCACTTTGTAAAACTCTACGATCCGCTCCGCTGATCAGAATGACGGACACGGATAATTTTTTTCCGGACAACATCCGTAAAACGTCCACTCCGTCCACGCCCGGAATCATAAGATCTAAAATGATATATTGAGTGCTTTCGTTCAGCTTTTCGAAAAACTTTCCGGCTTCGTGAGCGATGGTGACTTCAAATCCGCATTGTTTGGCGAGATCTCCGAGAATACCGGCGATTTCTTCCTCGTCGTCTAGAATCAGTAGATTGGGTAATGTAGACGGATTCATAATGAATAGCTAATTTATAATTCGGCTAAATGATTCTCAAGAGATTTTCGAGATATGGGCCAAGGGATTTCGAAAGAATTTTCCAAGTCATTCTCGTTTGTAGAGGGTGAAAAGTAACAAACGTTCAGTTTGGAATCGGATTTCTTTAGATTCATCACGATCTCCTTCCATTTCAAAAAATCGTCCGCCCAAGTTTCGGAGAACAGGATCGTTCCCTCGTCGATTTGCGAAAGAACGGATTCAAAAGAATGCAAATTTTCGAAACGACGAACGTTTGCGCCGAAACCCCGAAAGACATAAGACGTTCTTTTGGAAGATTCTCCTCCGGTTGTGAAATAAAAAATTTTCTTAGAGCCATTCCAAGATTTGATACCTAAGGGTTGTGCGACGGATTTTGAATCTTCAATCGGAAGATAAACGTAAAAGTCGGAACCACAACCGGGATGAGATTCGAAAACGATCTTGCCTCCGCTTCTTTTTACAAAACCGTAAACCATAGGAAGACCGAGCCCGGAACTTTTTCCCTTGGGTTTTGTGGATACGAACGGTTCGAAAATTTTCTCGGAAAGATTCGAATCGATTCCCTTACCGTTGTCCGCGATTCTGATCAAAAAATAATTTCCAATTTCCAAATCCAAGAACTCGGAATCCGCATCGTCGTTTAACGCGATCGTATCGGTTTCGATCAGGATCGTTCCGCCGTTTTCTTCCACTGCTTCCTTCGCGTTTTGAAGCAGGTGCATTAGAGAATTTGCAAATTCGCCCCGATCGATTTTACAAAGATTACCGCCCGGTCCTCCGGGTTCGAAAATCAGACGAACGTTTTCCGGGAATCCGTCCTTGGGATTCTCCAAATATTCCTGGATCAATCGGTTCGGATCCTCGGCCGCCGGACTCAGGGATTGTTTTCTCGAGAAGTTTAACAATTTCTTATTTACTTCAGCTCCGCGCATCACCGCATTTTGAGCGGAACGAACCCGGTTCAAAACATCCGGTTGTTCCTTACACTGCATTTCGAGAAGATCCAAATTTGCGATGATGATGTTTAGAATATTATTAAAATCGTGTGCAATTCCGCCGCTGAACTGCGCGATCGTTTCCATTCTTAGAAGAAAAGTATCGAACGATTGATTTTTTTCCGTTCCGATCCTTTTTTGATTCAAAAGATCTTGAAACGTTTTTCCGAGTATAAAAGCCGATAACGTTTTTTTTTCGAGAGTTTTTTGAAAACCCGCTTTGAGTGCGCCCGTTTCTATGTCTTCGTTCGCAAGACCCGAAATCAGAATCGAAGGAACGTTAGGCGAAACCGAACGAATCTCTTGAATCAACTCCAGCCCGGTGGAAGATCCTAAAAAATGATCGATCACGTGAATCCGATATCGGGAAGGATTCGATCTCAAGTCCGCAAGGGCGCCCTCTCCGTCCTTAAACCGTTTTACGATATATTTCGGATAAACGATTTCGTTTACGTATTCGTTAAAAAGAATAGAATCCTCTTCGTCGTCTTCTATCAAAAGGACGTGAATCTCGTCCTCGTTTAAGGATTTCGAGTTAGACAATGGGAAGCTCCACGATCTCAAGCCAGTATTGACCGAGAGTTCGGATCGTTTCCATAAACGCGCTGAACTCCACCGGTTTTCTGATAAACGAATTCGCTCCGAGATCGTATGTCTGAAGCATATCCTCTTCTTCCCTAGAAGTCGTCAAAACGATGACCGGAATTTTTTTCAGATCGGGAATGGATTTGATCGTCTTCAAAGCCTCTCTTCCGTCCATACGGGGCATGTTCAGATCCAAAAGAATAATTCCGGGTCTGGGGTATTTTAGAATATCAGAATATTCTCCTTTGTTTTGAAGAAATTCGAAAAGCTCCTCCCCGTCCTTTACGAAATGAAGAGGATTGATCAGATTATTCTCCCTAAATCCGTCGCGCATCAACAAACGATCGTCCGGATCGTCCTCGGCGACGAGTATATGAATCGAATTTTGATTTTTGATTTCGGGTTTCATATTTTTTAAACGGACGGAAGCGTGCCGGGAAGATCCACATAAAACGTGGAACCTTTTTGTAAAACGCTCTCCGCGTAAATTCTCCCTTCGTGAAGTTCTATGATCTTCTTACAAACGGCCAAACCGATTCCGTTTCCTTCATAGTCTTCTCTGCTATGTAGTCTTTGAAAGAGCGTAAATATCTTATCGCCGTGCTTTTTGTCAAAGCCGATTCCGTTATCCAAAAACGTAATTTGAATCCAGTTCGGTTCCGTCGGATGTGGAACACATTGAATGATGATTTCCGGCGTTTCGCTTTGATTGAACTTGATTCCGTTTTTGATCAGATTCTGAAAAACCATTCCTATCTGAGAAGGATCACACCAGGTAAATCCGACCGGAGAATGGATCACCTTTGCGTTTCTTTCCTTGATGTAAATTTCAAGATCGCCTATCGAATCCTTAAGGATGTTGCTCAAGTCCGTCAATTGAAACGGCTTCGCTTTACTCTTGATTCTCGAATACGATAAAAGACCTTCGATCAGATTCGACAATCTATGCGCGGAAGATGACATTCTTTGCAGATAATCAACGGACTCGGAATCGAGATTGGATGTTTTTTTCAAAAGACGATCTCCGAAAGCCATGATCTTTCTCAAAGGTTCCTGAAGATCGTGCGAGGCGATAAACGCAAAGTCTTCCAAGTCGGCGTTCGATCTTTGCAGTTCCTTGGTCAAGTTCTCGAGTTTGATCTGAGCCTTTTGGATTTCGGTGATGTCCTTGCCGGTGGTATAGATTAACCCGTGTTCGGCGGAAACGATCGTCTTCCAAAGAATCGTTTTGATCTGTCCGTTCTTCGCGATATATCTCAGAGAAATGGAAAGATTCTTTTTATTCTTTCTAAATTCGGAACGAACCTCTATCATCGTGTTCTTATCGTCGGGATGAACGATTTCTTCCAGATTCAAACGACTCATTTCTTCGGGAGAATAACCCAACACATCCCCCCATGCCTGATTGCGTTCGATCACCTGTCCGTCGAATGTGGAAAGCTGAAACAAGTCCCCGGACAGTTTAAAAAACTGATCCTTTTCCTCTTCCGCCTCCTTGTTTTTAAAAAGAACCTCGATCTGATCCGTAATTAATTCAAACATTTGAATATAAGAATTTACTGAATCGAGTTCCATATGTGTGCAGAACTCAAGAACGTAACTTTCATGTCCGGTTCTCAAAGGAATCGCGATCCAGGATTTGATCCCCGTTTGAACGGCGGAGACGGTTCGTTTGAAATTTTTTTCCTTTTGAATGTCCTGAACGAATCGTATTTTACCCGTGGAAAAAACCTTTCCGATCATTCCTTCTCCGGGCGAAAACGAAGTATCAAAGGAATCCATTCTAAAACGGAGAAAAATCGCTTCGATCGAATACCAGGAAGAACTTTCCTCGAGTATAAGTTTTCCGTTTTGAAAACGCCAAACCTGCGCGAAACTCCAGGAAGTCCTTTTGCAGATCGTTTCCAAAAGAATTTCAAAGGATTCTTTTACGCTGGATGCTTTAGGAATTTTGAATGCGATTTCACGGAGAATGTTCTGCTCAGTGTCCCTTCTTCTTTTTTCGGTGATGTCTTGAAAAAAAACGGAGATTCCTTCCTCGAACGGAAAAACCCGGAACTCGACCACGTTTCCCGTGTCGGCCATTTTGTATTCGAATGTAAGAGGATTCCGAGTTTGTACCGCCAGTTCGTATTTTTCCCTAAAAAATCGGGCGGACGGTTCCGGGTAAAGATCCCAAATGATTCTGCCGATCAGTTCTTCTTTAGATTTTCCTAATGTAGCCAAGGACTGTTCGTTTGCCGATATGAATCTCCAATCCCTCGAAAGCGCGAAATACCGATCGGACATACTTTCGATGAGGGATTGTTTTTCGGCGCGGTTTTGTTTGAGTGCGTAAGTCGTTTCGATCGTATCAGAAACGTTAGTCAACATAGCAAGAACCGCGTAAGAATCTCCGTACGGAATCTGATTCGCGGTGATCTTCATATACAGGATCTTTTTATCCTTTCTCCAATGTCTCCAAATTCCCCTGGACCTGATTCCGGGTTCCTTGGCGTAATTTTTGATCAGAGCTTCCATCTCGGAACGGTCCTCTTCGGGACGGATCTCCAAAAGATTCATCTCCGAAAATTCCTTTCTCGAAAATCCGTAGAGATAAATCGCGGCGTCGTTTACCGCAAGAAAGTTCAATGTGGAAGGATCGAATAAGAACGCAGGTTGAGGAAGTTTGTAAAATATGGATTCCACCTTCGGTTCGTTCGGAGATACGTCGTCGGAATCCCCTTCCCTCGTCAAAATTTCGAAGGTATAAAGTCTGTATCGAGGTTCGGATTCTCCCGAAACCGTTTCCCAAAAAAAACGAAGGATATGATTTTCCCCGAACAAAGTGTCAAAATATTCAGAATCTTGAATGTGTTTGAATAGAATTTTTTCGGTGAAATCGGCGTAGTTGCGGATCTTTCCGTGAAGACGAAATAAAAACGAGGAAAACGTATCCGGCTCTCGATCGAAACCGCGAAATCCCCAAAAACGAATACATTCTTCCGAAAAAAGAAGTTTCCCGGAAGGACGTTCTTCGAGTATGCAGATTTTATCATGAAAGGAAGAAATTTCCGAAGAGAATTCTTCCATGGATTTGATTCCAGATCTTTGCATGGCGTCCGCTAAAGAAGGACAATTCTAACTTCTTCGCGAATAGGATTTCAATAAAAAAACGGGAAATTATGAATTTAGTTTTTTCTTAATTTCGTTTTTCCAGACGTGAACTTTCTTTCTTCCGGCTTCATAACCGATTTCGTATAGTTTTTGAAACTGATCCCAATCGAACGTGGAATATCCTCCCACCGGAAGTTCTATGTATAAATCGGAATTGTCTCTGGTTCGATTCTGACTGTTCTTGCTCGATAACATCAACGATCGCATCATAATTTCGGCGAAACCCGTATACTTGGTTTTAAGACTTTGTCGTTTTAGATGATGAAATAATAAATTGAGAAAAGAAGGAGCTTCTCCGAGATACTGAGGACTGAGTAGATTGTGATACATTAAATCCTTATCGACCTGGCCCCCTCCTCCCAAATCCACCGAGATCACGATTCCCGCTCCTCTTTCCTTTAGAATGGAACCGGGCAGATTGTCGAGAAGACCTCCGTCCACATACAATTCTCCGCTTTCCGAAAACGGTGGAAAAATTCCGGGAATGGAAGTGCTCGATCGAACGGCTTTCCATAACAAACCTCTGTCAAAAACTTTTCTCTCCGCCTTCGTTAGGTTACACGCCACCGCGTAAAAAGGTATGGGAAGAGTTTCTATATTTCGATCCTTAAAAAATTCGTGAATCGCATTCGAATAACGTTTCCCTCGTACGAGAGAAACGAACGGAAACGTAAAATCTCCGAGAATGTTTCGATCCAACCAAAAGTTTCGGATCAAGGGAAGAATATCCGAAGAACTCAAACCCATCGCAAAAAGACCGCCCATGATCGCACCCGCGCTCGTTCCGGAGATCATATCCACCGGAATATCGTTCTCTTCAAAACACTTTAGCAAACCGAGATGTGCGAAACCTTTCGCGCCTCCTCCCGATAATGCGACACCGATACTTTTGCCGGTAAGTCTTCTCGACATTCTTCCGAAATCGGCGTCCACGTCCCTGCGTAAAATCGAATGGGTGATCGAAGGAAATTCCTTTAAGATCGATTCTATCTTTTTCCAATTCGAAAATTGCGAATCGATTAGGAAAACGAGTTCTTTTTGAATCTCATCGGGCAACATCGAACCGACTTCCGAATATTCCATTCCGATCGGTCGGTTGGGATCGATCAAAACGAGAATCCGATCCGATTGTCGAAAACAAGTCTCTCTCCAACCCGGGTTTTCGATATCGGTTTTGAATATTAGTTTATCGTAATCCTTTTCAAGATCGTAAAACCAGCTGACCAGATCTCCGATCCGATACGCGTCCGACCTGCCGGTTCCGTTGTGAAAACGTTTCGAACCCGTTCCTTTTTTAAACGAATTAGAATCCACTAATATTGTTTTACCGAAATTTTTAAGACCGTTCTGCAGAGAACGATAGAATTCTTCCGGAGTCGAAGACGAGTTTAAGGGAAGAATGGAAACGTTGCGGACCGAATTCGATCTTCTATAACCTTGGTTTCTTTCGGTTCCGAGTCGATGTGCGATCGTTCCGGTGATTTGAAAAAGAGCCTCGGGAGAATTTGCGAAACTTTTTTTAAAATCCTCCCTGGATATACGAACAACCTGACTCGTTCTGGAAGCGACCACCGTCGCGGATCTTTTGTCTCCGCTGAGCAACGACATCTCTCCGATGATATCACCTTTGCCCAATTCTCCTTCCGCGAGAATCTCTTTGGCTTTGGAACGGACCGTCCAAGACAATCTTCCCGATACGAGAATGTACATCGAATCGCCGGCGTCTCCTTGTCTGAGTAGAATTTCTCCTCCGGGAATTACGAGCCATTCCATTCTCGATTCAAGATTGGATAACGTGGCCTTGTCCAGATGAAAGAGAAGTTCCACGGAGGACAAAAAGGACATGAGTTCCTTTTTAGAAGGCCTGAGCTTGGATACGTGAAAAAGATGATTCTCCCGATTCAGATCGTCGATCCATTTTTTCCAAGTGGAAAGTTTGTTCGTGATTCTGCTTAAGTCTTTCGGATCTATATAAAGAATTTCTGATATTCCCGATTGAGTGATCTTATCGGGGCGATATACGTAGTAATCCCCGGGCAACAAATCCCGAAGGATAAGATTTTTCTCCTCCGTGTTCAGAAGGGTTTCTTCCAGTTTTCCGGAAATCACGAGGCAAAGGGAGCCGATCGGAATCTGCGAATCGTTCTGAAGATTCGAATTCCAAGAATGGATTTTCAATCTGCTTCGAACAAATTCCTCTTCCTCCGCGTTTTTCCAGGCCGGAAATTCGGAGGAAGTTTTGGTTTTGAATTCCTTTAAGGTTCTTCGTATTTTTTGTTTTGAATCTCGAAGATGCATCGTATTTCCGAAAGAGTCTGAACGAACGTTTGTATAAACGGATTCGACGTAAATTTTTACGGGAGATTTACGTTATAACAAAACGTTCCTCATGTCCATTCTTTATCGGATAAATTCGTGCGTGTCACTCGTCCAGTTTTAGATCGGCGATCGAAAGTGAAAACAAACCTCTCGAAGTTTTATGAAACGACGGAAAATAAACCCGGCCTTCGAAAGGAACCGAAACCGAAATATCCACGATCTTGGAACCGTCGTGCAAAGAATAATAAAGCGGTTTCTTCGCTTTCGAATCCAAAACTAGAATCCCGGTTTTTTTGGAAATGGGTAAAATCCATTGTGGAAGAGAAAGAAGAAACGGTTTCAACCAAACGTTAGCGTGAACCACATTGATCAGAGACGATCTTCGTTTGATGATCCCGACCCAGATTCTTCCCAGATCGTCCCGTTCCAAACCGTCCGCAAGACCCGGTAAATTTTCAAAAAGAATTTCCGAGGTTCCCGCTTTGTCGCCGGATAAAAACGCGCGAACGATTCTAAACTTGGATGTTTCCGTGAATACGACCGATTCTTCTCCGCCGGAAGAATTCTCTTCGATCAGAATTCCGTCCACAAAGGTGAATCCGTTCAATATTAGAGAAATGGAATTCGATTTTCTATCATACATCCAAAGTTTTCCGTGAGGATAAAGACCGATCGCTTCCGGCACTGCCCCGCTTCCCATCGCCGCGCCTTCTCTTTCGAACGGTTCGCTGATATAAATCCGGTTGCCGTCTTTTGAAATCGCAAGATCGTTGCAAAGGGAGAACGGTCTGGAGTTGGATGCGTTTAAATCCTTTATAGACACTACCGGTCTTTCGGAAGAAACATACACTTTTTCGAATATTCCAATTTCCGTTTTCGGAAGATCCAATACCAGAGGTGTTATGCTTTTACTCCGAATATCCAATTCGTAAAGACCGACTTTTTGAGTGTCTTCGTACTGTTCTCCTCCCAATCGAGAAGCGCAAACTACAATTTTATCCTTGTTCGAGTTTGCAAACTGCATTCCCGCCGGATTCACCGGAGGTTTCAACCAAACTTCCGCCTTTCCGATTTGAAAATCCAGTTTCCAAATCCATCCGTCCATTCCGGAAGCGTATGCGACTTTTCGATCCGAATCGAAAATCAAATCGTCGTGACCAGGCAGATCGGTCATCTCGGTTTTCATTCCGTTTAGAAACGGATCTACGGCCGCTTCCACTTTGAGAATCTCGGGAGGAATTTCTCCAAGACGATACGAATCTCCGATCTTGATCTTTTCGGAATTACATCCGATTCCGAAAAATACACATAAGAATATTAGAATATATAGTTTTTCTTTCATTTTTGTCCTGCAAGTTGCAACGCTTTTTGTACGT
Source organism: Leptospira barantonii (assembly GCF_002811925.1). NCBI lineage: Bacteria > Pseudomonadati > Spirochaetota > Leptospiria > Leptospirales > Leptospiraceae > Leptospira > Leptospira barantonii. The sequence continues at coordinate 874,548 of NZ_NPDS01000001.1, read as the reverse complement.
GAGGAACCTCTTCGTCCAACCAATACGCTTTGTCTTTTTCCACCACGAGAATTTCTTCAAACTTAAATCCCGCCTTTCCTCGACCCAAATGGGGTTCGATCGCCCAAAGACCGGTCTTATCCCCTTCGTGATCCGGGGTTAAAAGTTCCGGAAGAACCTTATGCGTTAAAAATTCATAAGAACCTTGCAGGCTGAACCAACTCGCAAAGCTGATCGGCAACAAAGGAAAGGAGAATTGAGGAAGATGAACCTTATAAACTCGATGCCCCAAAACGGCGAACGGATACAAAGAATGCACGTTGTCGAAACCGCGTTCTTTTGCGTCCCAGTCGATCTTCCACCAGATCTCACGTGCGCTCATGGAAGACGAAAAGTATTTCGGAATTTCTTTTCTCAATTCGAGAAGATACTTCATACCGAAATCCAATTCCTCACTGCGGGTTAAACAGGAAGAATAACCGATGTCGCCGATATACCCGTCCACAACCGGAGACACGTCGAGAATAAAAGGTTCGTGTGCGGTTAACTTCTTTTTACCCGGATGAAATTGTGTATAACGTTTGTAACCGTCGAAACGCGCGTGTTCGCCGAACCAAGCAAAGGGCCTATGTAAAAAAGCTTTCACACCGTGATCGCGTAAAAAAGTTTCCATACGTTTTGCGGTCTGGAGTTCCGTCCATCCTTCGCGCATTTCCTTTTCAACTTCCGTCACACATTGATACGCGAGTCTTTGCGCTTTTAAAAAACCCGCTTTTTCTTCTTCGGTAGGCAAGTGAACCGATCGTGAACTATACTTGGATATTTTTGAAGAGAATCTGGATAAGATTCCTCTTTGCGTTTCTATTGGCATGGATTCTTCTCTCAACTCGAATGAGTAAAGACTAACAAACGAAACGAAGAATCGCTTGAATGAATCCGGTATGAGAAAGATTTTTTTAAAAGATACGATCTTCGGTATCGCAGAATCGAATTTCAATGGATCTGAGATGACCGAAAAAAACCGAAGGAACGAATCCGAAATTCTCCTTAAAGGTCCTCGTAAAATGTGCGGAATCCGAAAAACCCGCCGCGTGAGCCGCTTCCGTAAGATTATTACCTTCCATCAAACGTTTCACCGCTTCTATGATCCGAACCCATAACAAATATCTTCGCAAAGGAATTCCGAGATTCTCCTTAAAAAGACGAATCAATCTGTCTTCCGAAATGGAAAAATCCTTACCGATCTCCTTCATACGAATGCTGTCCGGAAGTTCGGTTCGGATTTTTTGTGCGATCTTTTTGATTCTTTCATCCACGATCTTTTCGGGTTTTTGAAACGGATAGACGGAACGAAGCATTTCCTGTTGTAGATCCCAGGCGTCCGAGTCCATTAAATTTCCATAATATAATTCCCGTAACTGTCCCATCAAAGGAAGAAAGTTCTTCGGATCCAAACGTTTTACTTCGCCCGATCGGACTAAATCGGAGATCGCCCCGTATTCGTAGGTTTCCGGATCGATCATAAGCGCGATCATTTCCACACCGGGAGAAACGGTTCTATGATACGTGTTCGGACCGACTAACGCGATCCTATACTCTTCCATTCCTTTTTCGGTTTCGATTCGGATATTTTTCTCTAAAGAAACTGCGAGTGTCGCTGCATAGTGAGAATGGAATTCGGTTTGCATCGAGTTCGTCGCGAACATCACCCTGCTTTTCCATAAGTAAAGAATTCCTTTGTAAGCGATATCCATTCTGTTTTCGTATTCTCCGAACTGAAAAGACCCGGTTCGTTTCGAAATGGATTCTTTTTAAAAAAGAAACGTTAGCAAGAAAAAAACGCAGGCCCCACCGGATTCGTTCAAGCGTTCCGCCGATTGTACGTGTTATAGTGGCGAATATTCGAAACATTCCACGGATTTCGGCGCGGATCGGGAGCAAAATGAAAAAGACGTTCAGCATCATCGGGGTTTTATTCGTTTCACTTTTTATGTGGTGGTTTTTCAGCGCTTCAAAGAGCGACTATCGGACTCTGAAGAATTCTGATTTTTTCTTTGAAACGGTGATCTTCAACAGCCCCAACCCCGAACGTCTTTCCGGTTTTTATCAAAATGTTTTTAATGCGAAGAAAACGAATTCGGATCCCGTGTGGAATCCACAAGGTTCGAACGATTCCACAATTACGTTGAGAACGCCCGATTACCGGGATCAAGGCCCTTTGTTGACCATTCTCAAGAACCTGAAACCGAACCAAAAAATACACGTTGCGAACGATCTAGGTTACGCGCATATTTGTTTTGAAACGGACGACGTTCCCGGTCTCATACAAAAAATCACGGAACACGGCGGTAAGATCGTAAGCAACTTCGAAGATCTTAAAAAAGTTCCCGCGGTTTACGCGACGGACCCCGACGGAAACGTATTCGAGGTTCATCTTCCCTTTCCGTCTCCGATCACACCACGTACGATTTATCGCACGTTAAACTCTCTCATACGAACCAACTTTAAGTTATCACCTCCGGCAACGGATCGGATTCGTTTTCTGCACGTAAACATCAACTCGAAGGATTGGTCGAAGACCGTATCGTATTACAAGAACGCATTCGGAACGGCCACGACCGGATTTGAAAGGGATTACAAGGGAGAATTCATAGAGCGACTAACGGGCGTTATGGGCGCCGAAGTGAAGGGACGTCACCTCGAACTTCCGGGTTATAGCGAGGGCGGCCCTACTTTCGAGGTTTTCACATACAATCGATTCTCCTCCGAAAATACATCGGGGCTTTCCGATCAGGGAAGAATCGCGACCGGCTTTCGAGTTCTCAATCTGAAAAAAGCGATCGAGACTCTCGTTCGGGACGGCGGAATTTTGTTAAGCGAAGTCGAAAACCGTTCCGCGACGATTCAAGACGGGGACGGCAATCTCATTTTATTGGCACAGTAAAACAGAATTTTAGAATATTCTATATTGATTCTGTTAAAATTTTGCGGAATATCCCAAACTAAAGTAGACGAAGTTCGTCACGATTCTTTGCTGATTGTATCGTTCCTTTACGTATTGTCTCTGATTCGGATCGGAAAAGTTCGCATTGATCTGATCGTAAACGGCCGTGTTCTCATAACCGTATAACTTGGAAGGATCTTGAACGTGACCGTCGTGAACCAAACGTGTAGCGCCGTCGAAGTAGTTGTTGTTGTCGTATAGATGAACGTCCGGACGGTTGACGTGGTTTCCGGAAACGAAAAAGTTCCCGAGATGTATTTTGATATAACTGGAAATATCGGAGAAACCGGACGTTTTGTTTCTCGGGTTCGCTTGATACATATAACCGATGTTTGTGCCTAAGTCCACACGAAAGAATTGATTCTCCCGAAACGTATATTTGAATTCGAGAGGAATGTACATGGAGGAACGGTTCAAACCCGTGGCGGGAGTTCCTTGGTTTCTAAAGTTGACCGTCTTGTAGATGGAAATTTTCGGATGTAAAAATTCCAGAAAAGGCATTTCCCAACTTACGTATCCCTGCGTTTTGGCAAGTCCACCGCTTCCGTTCGTCGGAAAGATCGCATAACGGAACGCTCCCACCATAAATCTTCCATATTTCGATTTTTCAAAATCGTAAAAGAGCGTGAATTCTCCCGCGCTGTTCCTCGCCATTCCGTTTTGATTCACGTATTTTCCAGCTGACGTATAACAATTATTAGGCGAAGGACAAATATTTCCTGTATCGATATCGTGTTGTGCACGAAAGAACAACTCGGGACCGCCGGATTTACTCTGTAAAATTCTCTGTTCGTTGTCCTTATCTGCGCGATCGGACATCCAGATGTTGAGAAAGAGTTCCCCGTAGAGATGTTTAATCGGAGTCGGAAACTCGATCGTGGGTTGAAAGGCCCAAACGGGTTGGAAGGATTTATAAGGAGTGTTGTTCATCCGGGAAGAATCCTCGGTTCCCAACGCCCAACCCCTTCGGATATAATCCGTGGCGAATTCGATCTTAACCTCGGTGTGATGTTCTCCGTGATCCCCTTCCTTTTTTTTATCGGATGGAGAATGCGGATCTTCCGATTTCGTTTTTTCGATCGGCTCCGCTTCAAGGCTCGGATTGTTTTTTTCGTTTTTGGGTTGGGAGAATAGACTGAAAGTGAACAGGAACAATAGACCAATAAAACCGGTCTTCAGAATTGAATTCAAGGTGGCTCATTTCCTTTTTCTTTTTGTTTTCAATTTTATAATATTCTGTAAGCTTTGTCCATAAGGGACGTCCGCATTGCGGGAAACACGTATGAAATTGAAATTGCTTCATCCGAAAGGGTTTTACTTCTTTTGTTTTTTTATCTTCAATATTGTTCTTTGGATGATCTTTGAGGGAATCGAGTTCGCGATCGATCCCGAGAATTCCGCGATCGTAGCAAAATACGTCGACTACTTCGAAATCTGGATCGGGAGCATGACCCTGTTCGGAATCTACTTTATCGCAAACGAATCGAAACGGATTCATTCCGAAATTCAGGAATCCAAGGATCTCATTCAGGATCTTCGTCATAAATCGCTTTTGAGCGCGGGGGACCGCGAAAAATTCTGGAACGGTGTGGAAAAACAATTCGAACACTGGAAGTATACCCGATCCGAAATCGAAGTGGCGGTGTATCTTCTTCGGGGACTTTCCAATCAACAGATCGCCGGAATCCGGGATACGAGCCTTAGAACCGTCGAGGTGCAAGCCTCTTCCATCTATCAAAAATCGGGAACCAGAGGAAAACTGGATTTTATCGCCTACTTCATCACGCCGCTTCTTCCCGAGGAAGATTAGAATTTTTGAATATTCTCAATCGCTCACGATCTGAAAGTAATTCTTACCGTCTTTTAGATTTTCGTAACGTTTCCAGTTGATCTTCTTTCCGATGGGGATATACGGATAATCCTGTTGTTTGATCTTAATTCCATGCGCCAAAGAATAAATACCCGCCGCGAGAGAAATCGCAACGTCCTTTTTGCGTTTGGTCATCAAGGTCATATCCTTTTCCTTATCTATATAACCGATTTCTAAATAAGCGGAGATAGCGTTGATAAAGGTGGGAAGCGCGTATGTGGACAAATAAGGTTTGTTGATCGGGCCGGGTTCGGGAGATTCCTCATCGGTCTTTCTTTTACGCAAACCGTATTGAACAAAACGCATCAATTCCGCGGAAGCGTAGTGGTTGTCGCCGCCGAAACCTTCTCGTCCGTCCTCTCTTCTCCAGAGTTCGGGCTCGGCCTTTTCCCTTTCCCAAAATTTCCCTTCCGCTACAAAGTTCTTATGACTTTTGGAATACGGTCCTTTACCGCCCGCCTTTGCCAATTCTTCCCAACCGGGAATGTCGCCGTATTTCCAACTAATCATGTTTTGGCGATACCCTTCGAACGCGGAAAGATCCGTTTTTTTGCCGCTTTTGTTCGGCCAGTAACCGTGAAAATAAATCCATGCATCGGCGACCGCATTCTCGAGTTTGGACCAACCTTCCTTGAAGATCATCCACTCCGACCAAGGAGAATCGGTAAACTTATCCTCGCTATAACGTCCTTCCGAAATTCCTTTCAAAACGTAAAAGGTTCTATACGAGGGAGAAAGAACGGCGGCCATACCACCGGGATGTTCCTTATAACTCGGATTGAGATGAAGAGAAACGACTAAGTTCGGCTTTTCGGAATTGATAAACGAAATTCTTCCCTGTTTTATCTTCTTCGTTTTTTTATCCGGATAATCGAAAAGACGATACGGAGCGTTCGGGTCTTCGTTCGAAGAATATTCCCGTTCCTCCGCGTTACCGTTACGCGTCATTACGGAATCGATTTTGATCCAAGGAAGATCGTCGTTTGTAAACGACTTCATATACGACTTAAAGGTTTCGAAACCTTCCGGAGTTTTCGTAAGATCCAAAATCTCTTTGAGTTCTTTAGCAAGTTCTAATACGACCGCGCGCTCCTTTCTTCCTTTGGAGGACGCACCCGACTTATAGAGTTCCAGAAATTTATCCGCGATCGGATCGTATTTATCTCCGTGATCCTCTTTGGGTTTAAGGTCCACACCTCCGTGTCCGGGATCGATCACTACTTTGAAGGTTTTGAATGGAGATGGTGGTTGAGATTTTGAATCCGCCTCTTCCTTTTCGGGACCGGCCGTAAGGACCGCTCCCGAAAACAAGACGTAAAAAAGAATGAAATTGTTAAACGAAGAAAAGTTTTGAAGACGCCTCACTATTTTTTCTGCGATTCCTTATCCGAGCTTTCGGAATACACCATATTCCGGTTGTCGCTCAAGTCTATCTTATATTTTTCGCGAACGTTCTTGCTTTCCTCTTCCGGTTTCAATTTGCTGAGAATGGAAATTCCGTATTCTTTCGCAAGACGGAAGTGTATAAGAGAATCCTTATATCGTGAATCCCTGCGCATTCTGTCGGCTTGGATCATCTGGTAATAAGCGATCTGAAGTTTGTGATGATTCGCCGAAATCTCTCTGCTTCGCGCTGAAACGGATTGAGCCGGACCGTTTTGAGTTTGTTCCACGCTTACGATCGTATCCGCACATTCTCCCAAAAGCTGATCGGTTCTTTTATTATACTGATCCGAAAACTTGTTGTAGAGTTTGTCCATGCTCTCGGTAGTCTCGCGCATTTTTCTTCCGGCCACGACGTATTGTCTTCTGTAATAGTAGTGAAGAGCGTCGTTGTATTGTTTCCAGATGGAAGTCAGATCGTCGTTCGAACCTTGAACGGTGGAACCGAAATTTTTCGTGACGGTCGCGAGCGCGTAGATGTCGTTTTTGACTCTTTCTTTTGTGGAATCGAGAGTTCTTGCGTAATGAAATTCTTCCAAGTAGTCGCCTTGATACTTGGGATCGTTAGCCGCGTTTGCAAGTTCGCTTCCCTTGCCTTCGTCTTTGGTTCCAGCAGTTTGAGCCGATAGGGAGAATGTAACGAAGAATAAAACTAAGATTGAAAATCGGAAACTTATTAATGACATGCGAATCTCCTACGCGGAAGTATAGCACAGTGTTTTAAAACGCAAGTCCTATTTTTGGGTCTTGCTTGGCGAATCGAATCAACGCTTCTCGCGAAATCGAATCTGAAGCAGACCGTCTCCCACCGGGAATAGTGTATAAGAAAGATCGGAACTTCGAACCTCGTCCCAAAACTCTCGAACCGATTTGTCCGAAGGAGCTTGTCTGGAAGGATCGAAAATTCTCCCGTGCCAAAGAACGTTATCGAACACAGCGACGTCCGGTTGAAGGCGTTTGAGAATCCGAAAGATCTCCGGATATAAGACCTTATCACAATCTATAAAAACGAATTTCCCGTTCCAGTTCGCTTTCGGATCTTCGTCCGCGTCCTTTAGATATTGAAGACAATGAGTTTTTAAAAGATGAATGTCCAGATCGCCGAACGGATGTTTTTCCAAATACGAACGAACCCTTCCGATGTAATCGATTTCCCTTTCTAAGGAAATAATTTTCGCGGCTCTTTTCAAACCGGAGGCCATCCAAAAAAGAGAAATGCCGTAACCGGTTCCTAGTTCCAAAATTTCCTCGGGCTGTTCGGATTCGACGAGAAAACGAAGAACCGATCCCGAAGCAGGAGTTAAAACGGGAACTCCAAGCGCGGCCGCGTCCTCTTCCATTTGAAAAAGAATGTCGATCGGACGAGGAACCAATTCGTTATCGATGTGTTCCTCAAGTCCGTTTAAAAAAACGGAGGTTCCGTATTTACCCGGCGGGCTTCCCTTACTCATGGTAGGAACGCATGGAATCTATGTTTTTCCTCTTTCGGAATTCTTTTGTCCAAAATCTCCCGAATATAAGGAATCGAATATCGTTTCGAAAAATGAATGAGAACGATCTTTTCGTTTTTAAAGGAGGAAAGATTTCCCACGATCTCGTCGAGATGAATATGACCCCATTCCCGCGCGCGATCCACGTTTCTTTCCTTGTCTATGTAAGTACATTCAATAAACAGAATACTCGAATTTGCGACATCCTCGTGTTCCAAAACGTATTCTATCTTGGTGTCGCCCGAAAAACTGACGACCGGCGTTTCACTGAGTTCGGAAACTTCCTTTTTTTCCTTCAGAGCGAGATTCAATTCTTCCTGCGGAAGGTCTTGAAATTCTTTTTTCAGTTTTTTTCTTCTTTGATAAATCGTATAACCTTGGGAAGGAACACGATGAAACGTCTTATGTGGTGAAAAAAAATGCTGAGGATCCAAATCGATCCTATCGCCGGGATTCACCGCTTTCATATCGTATGCGTATGGAAAATCCTCGATCTGAGAATAAAGATCCAAAATCTTTCGCATCGGTTCTTCCAAGGGAGCGGGAAGATAGATCTTAGGGGGTTTTAACTTACGCAGGGATCTTTGTGAAATATAATACGGCAATCCGGAAGAATGATCCAGATGAGAATGAGTCAGTAAAAGATTGTCCAGGTGAATTCGATTCGGATTTTGCGCTCCTATATCGAACATCAAACTCAAGGAAGGAAGATACAAGGAGGTTCGAATTCCTCCTTCGGAAATCCCTTCGAATTGATATTGTTTGTGTTGAAATTTACAATACACTTACGGAATCCTTTCTTCCGGTCCGATATGTTTTACGGTTTCATTCAATCCTTTTGTAATGTCTTTCGGCCCGGTAAGAATCGTCTTCACGGAAGAATGTACGAAGTATTTCTTACCGACTCGTTTCAGATCGTTGATCGTAACCGCTTGGATCTTATCCCGATAGTTTTTTAGATAGTCGTTCGGCATATCGTGTTCTTTAAAACGAAGATAGTTGTGGAGAATTCCCATCTTATCCGCGAACTGAAAGATAAATCGGTTCACGATGGATTGTTTCGCCGATTCCAACTCTTCCACGGTGATTTTGGAAATCGTCTCTTCGCTTAATATTTCGCGCATCAGATCGTAGACGTCTTTGGTCGTGGATGTTTTTGTCTGAGTCGTAAAGTAAACGACGCCGTAATCCTTTTCGAAATACGTGGAGCTGTTCGAAGAATACGCAAGCCCGCGATCGGAGCGGATTTTCTGCATAAAGTAAGAACTAAAACCCCCGCCTCCGATGATGTAGTTCGTCAATTGGATCGCGTAAAAATCCGGGTCCTTGTGCGCGGGAAGAATCCCGGTCATCATCACGATGCTCTGAGTCGCGTCCTTATCCACACCCAGAACCTGAAAGGAAAGCGAATCCAAATTCTTTTTGAGAGTTTGAGAACTGATCGGAACCTGACTTTCCACTCGAACGTTTTCTCTCGGAGGAAGAATCGAAGCGATCAAAGGTTCCGCTTCTTTTCTTTGAAGATCACCAGTGAGAAGAACGATTCTTCTCGAAACCGAAACGGTCTTCTCGAAAAAATCACGAACATCCTTAGATTCAATCTTTGAAAGAGAATCCAACTGAGCGCTTTTACCAAGAATCGTTCCTTTATAAACGAGTTCCGCGGTTTTACGATAGGCGATATCGGGGATTTTATCGTTTCTTCGTTTGATGGATTCTTCCAGGTTCAGTTTTGCGACCGAAAATCCCTCTTCGTTTAACAACGGTGTCGCGATAAATTCTTTTACTAAGGGGAGAATCTCCTTTTCGAAACGGGAAAGATAAGAAATCGTGAATACGATTTTTTCGGAGTTCGCGTCCGTATCGATTTTAGCTCCGTAACCTTCCAAGGTTTCGATAAAGGCACTTCCCGGGGCCGAAGGAATTCCTCCGTGTTTCCAGGCCTGAACAAAAAGTTCGGGAACCTCGGGAGCGAGAGTCGGATTGGATAAAACACCCGCGTAGATATGAATTTCCAGATTCCGAAGCGGGAATTCTTCTCCCGGCAAAAAATAAACCTCGGTTCCTTTTCCAGACGTAAACGTCTGAACTTCCGGAAACTCAAAACTGAGAGGAGGAACCTTTACGTTTTTGACAAAATCTCCCGGAGCCGCGCCGAGAGAGGAGCTCTTCGGAGACAAAGACAAGAGCCCTCCAATGACGAAAGAATAACAGAATATTCTTATATAAGAATTTTTCACTTTATGGCGAGCGTCTGTGGGCTCGGAACTTTGCTCGGCGCTTCCGACCGGCTCAACGTTTTCGTTTTTACCGTTCAGCTTAGAGAATGATACCTTGTTTGAATTGAAAAAATTGTAAGTCATAGTTTTGAAGTTCATCGTTTATTTTCCGGAAAGTTTCGCGTCTTTGGAAGGAGGATTGAGTTCCGCGATCGTTCTGTTTTCAGAAACGAAATATTTTTTCGCAACTCTTTGAACGTCTTCGGGAGTCACCGTATCCAAGTCCTCGTAACCCTTGAGAACTTCCTTCCAATCTCCGTAAAGAAGTTGATACAAGGAAAGGATGTCCGCGAGTTTTCCGTTGTCGTCCAAGGCTCTCAAATATCCGCCGAGGATTTGGTTCTTGATCTTAAAAAGTTCTTCGTTCGTGATGAGTTCCGTCTTCAATCGATCCAATTCTTCTTGAACTAGATTCTCCACTTTTTTCTGATCCGCGTTTTGATTGTTCGTGATGTAGATGGAAAATAAATTGGAAAGTCGATCACCCGGATCTCCGTTCCAACAATAAACTCCCTGAGCGATCTGTTCTTCCAGAACCAATTTTTTAAAGAGCCGTCCCGATTCTCCCTCGGCGAGTAACGTATCGATCACGCTAAATACCGCGTCGTCCGGATGAGGAAACGCGGGTTTGTTAAAGCCGATGATTTTGGAAGGTGTGCTCGGATGAATCACGGAAACGAACTTGGGTCCGGCAAATCCGGCATCGGCGACTTTTTTGAGAGCCTGCGGTTTTCCTTTTTTCAAATCTCCGAAATAGTTGCGAAGAATCGTTTCGGTCTTATCAAAATCCAACGAGCCCACAACCGCGATCACCATTCTTTGAGGATCGTAATAACTTTTAAAAAAACGTTCTGTCTTTTCCAAATCCAGAAAGCCCAGATTCTTTTCGTAACCGATCACGGGCATTCGATACGGATGTCCTTCCGGAAACGCCGCGTCCATATATTTTTCACGGAGAATTCCGAGTCCTCTGTTTTCGACTCGCATTCTTCTTTCTTCCAGAACGACTTCCCGTTCCGTATAATATTCTCTTAATATAGGGTTTTTCAAACGATCCGATTCGAGTTTGGCCCAGATTTCCAAACGGTTCGCTGGAAGAAGAATCTGATAGTTCGTAACGTCGTTCGATGTGTAAGCGTTAAAACCCACACCTCCGTTTCTCGAGTAGATAAAGTTGTCTTCATTCGATATTACGAATTTACGATGTAGTTCGAGAAGAACCGTGAATCTTTTTTTTAAGGTTTCGATTTGATTTTTGAAATCGGAAGAAGGTTCTTCCCCTCTTTCCTTCATCTCTCGTTCTTGGATTCGAAGAGAATCCAAACGTTTGCCCCAAACCGCGATCTGTTCCAGATACGGTTTTTCTTTTTCGTAGTTCGTGGTTCCGATGTTCTTCGTTCCCTTAAAGAGCATGTGTTCCAAAAGATGCGCAGTACCAGCGATCTCGGGAGTTTCATCTGCGGAGCCCACTAAAAATTTCGTATAAACGGCGATCGTGGGAGAATCTTCTCGTTTCATCATAAGAACGCGAAGTCCGTTCTCCATCTGAAAGGTTTTCGTCTTTTCTTCCAAAGATTTTTTAAGTCCGGAAAAGATTGTCGCGTCCGCGTAAAGTGAAACGTTACAAAGAAGGACGCAGATTCCGAAAATCGGAAATGGTTTAAGAATCGGTTTCGTAAAACGCATAGCTACATTCTTTCCTCTTTAGGACCTGGTGTCCAGAAGTTCCCGGAAAAATCCTGCTTCCTTTTCAGTCAGTTTCGAAAATGCTTGTCTCATGCGGCGGATCTGCTTTTTATCTTTGTCGATTCTCATTCCATTCTTCCTTTTTGCATGTGTTCCCGCAGATCCGGAATACAGACAAAGGGTTCTCGAAAATTTCAAAGACACCGGTTTTATTTCCCGAGAATTCTTTCAGATCTTAATCAAGGTTCCCCTTCCCGCAAAAGACGCGGGAATCAAAGAACTCAGAACTCAATGCAGAAAGATCGCCGAAACAAAACGGGACGAGATCGCGGTTTCCATTCTTCTCAGGGAAATCCGATCCAACGAACGTATCTACGGCGGAGCGATTCCGGCAGATTTATCCAGCAGTTCCGCGCCCGCTCTTCCGAGTCAGATTACGAGCACGACCACGGCTTCCACAGCTCCGGGAAGTATAGCGGTTTCGGGAAGCGCGACAAATACGACCGGAACGAATCAAGCCGCAAATCAAAACACCGCAAGTGGTGCGGCAACCGCTTCGACTTCTTTGATTCCCGATCCGAAGGTCACCGAGAAGGATAAGGAAAAGGCGAAACTTTTGGCGCAGGACGTTTTGGTTTATAGAGGGGCCTTCGCTTGGTTCTTAAATTCCATGTTTCTTTTTCGAGAAGACTACACCGATCCCGCGAATTGTACTTTCATTTATAGAAATATTCAGAAAGATTTGTATGCGAACGTTATACGAAAGGGCCTAAAGCCCATCTCCAAAGAGGAAGTTTCGGAGGCACCATGAAATCGATCCAACTTTTTGTTCTTACACTTTCATTCTTATTCCTGATCGAATGTTCGTCGACTACGACGAAAAAGCCGGAACACGAAACTCCCAAAGAAAACAAAACCACAGTTCAAGAAGAATCGAGCGAAACGGCGGCCGACGAATTTACGAAAGCGACCGAAGGTTTTTTAAACTCGGATACGTTTCAAGTTGTCGTTTCTTCCTTGGAAGGAAACGCGGACAGCGCTCAGGATCTCGCGCGCAAACGGGCGATCAATCTTCTCATTGCGGAGAAAGGGGAGAATTTTCGTTCTTCGGATAAGGTAGTCATCAAAGAACTCGTAGAATCCAAAGGAAAAATCGTAAAACATTCCGGCTCGATCCAAGGAAAAACTTACTTTTTATTCCAGGTGAATTCTCCCGGCTTAAAGTCTTCCTTGAAACGTTAGTCGAAATTGCGCGATCGCGGACGAAACGTCTTCCGCGATTGCGATCGTTTATTGAATGATTTCTACTTGTTGGATTTTGCCGGGAATGCAGATGTTCTTATCGAAATTGCAGTAATAGATCTTTCCGTGAATTTCCAATTCTCCCTTACCCGTTACGACTAACGGAATCGGATCTACGGAAGCGAGGTATTCCTTTTTCTTTTCGGAAGTTTTCCCTTTCACTTTTAGGTCGGCTTTTTCGACTTTCAATCCGTTGCTCGCATTGAGAAGAATCTTATGCGGAGCGTCTTTCTGAATTCCGTAATTGGCCGGATGAACGATCTTGAGAAGATAAGAATTTCCGAAACTTTTTTCCAATTTGAATTTAACGGGACTTTCGTCTTCGGCAGAGATTCCGAAGGTAATCAAACTTGCTAAAACACCGATGAGGAATATTTTTTTCATACTAGTTTGACCAATGTAGTCCGCGATTTGTTTAAGAAAAGAATTCTTCCGGCGGCTACGATATATCGTATAACGCCCGAATCGAACAAAACGTCGCTCGAGTCTATTCCGGTTTTGTAAAGAGCGGCTCGATCTCGATGAAAAATCCTTCCAGAACGACGGAGGAAATTTTGCCGGAAGTCGCGGACGCGACCAGTTTAAATCCCGATTCTCCGTTGGAAAAAACTTCCACGGAACGTTCCATCGGATCGACGATCCAGTATTCGGAAACTCCGTGTTTTTCGTAGAGTTTCTTTTTGGTCTTTAAGTCGTGATAGGCGTTTCCTTCCGAAAGAATTTCGGCGACCCAATCGGGAGCGCCTTCGATTCTTTTTTCCCGGATGATGGAACTCCGCGCTTTTGAAATGAAAATGAGATCGGGTTGAACCACGTTGTGTTCGTCGAGGAACACGTCGATCGGGGAGAAGAAAATTTCTCCGAGTTGGTTGCGTTCTACGTATCTCAAAAGATAAGTATATAACTTACCGGAAATTCTCTGATGCTCGGGGATCGGAGCTGGAACCATAATTATCTCACCATCCAAAAGCTCCGCCAAGGTTCCTTCCGGAAGTTCGGCGAAGTCCTTATCCGTTTTTAAATCGGTCATAGGCATAGTGGGAACTCAGGTCTTGGATTCGTTTTCCGATCCAAGAATTTAGGTTTCTGTATAGTTGCAGATTTTGACAGAGCGTTGCCACTCTGTCAAGAAGAAGCGATTATTTGTAATTGGTAAACTGAACGTCGAACGGAAGTTCGGACGTTTTTAACAGGTGAATCACTTCCTGGAGATCGTCCTTTTTTTTGCCCACGACTCGGACCGATTCTCCCATGATCGTAACGTTTACCTTGAGTTTGGAATCCTTGATGATTCTCGTAACTTCTTTGGTTTGTTCCTTTTCCATTCCTTTGCGGATTTTGACCTTCATCCGGACGGTGCCGCCGGTCGCGGATTCGATCTTGGATTTGAAATCGAAATTCTTTAAACCCAAACCGCGTTTTGCCATCTTGGAAATGAGAACGTCGATCACACTTTCCAACTTCGCTTCGTTATCCGAAGTTAAAACGAGTTGTTCGTCTTCGAGTTGAATGTCGGATTTGGAACCCTTAAAATCAAAACGGTTTTTAATTTCACCGAGAGCCTGAGTCACCGCGTTGATCAACTCGGGTCTACTGATTTCTGAAACCACGTCAAAGGAAGGATCGCTCATACTCTTTCTCCGGTTAAGATTTGTTTTGCTTCGTTCACGGCTCCGGCAATCGCGGATTCGAGATTTTGTTTCTCTTTACCGCCGCCTTGAGCCATGTCGGGTTTACCGCCGCCCTTACCACCTAACATCTCGCAGGCGACCTTTACTAAATTCCCGCAATGAATTCCTTTGGAAACGAGTTCGGGAGAACAGGTAATGACGACGCTTGCGTTCTCCGCGCCCTTACTTCCCAGAATCACGAGAAGATTTTTTTCGCGGACCTTGAGGTTATCGGAAAGACCTTTTAAGGAATTCGGATCTTTATCGTCGAAGATCGCCGAAACGATTTTGCCCGTCCCCGTTTCCACGGAAGAAGAGAAAACTTTTTCGATCACGGACGTGTTGTTCTCGAAGTCTCTCGATTCCAAAGTCTTTTTCGTTTTTAAGAATGTTGAAGTGCTTTCTTCGATTTGAGAAGCGATGGTTTCGGAAAGATCGCGGAAGAATGTAACCGCGGTAGCGCCTTCCTTCTCTAGTTTTTCTCGAATCTCATCGGGACCGGGAACGTTCGAGTTCACGAGAATTTTAGAACCTTCGTTGCCTAACTCCGATCTGATTTTTAAGTTTAAGTTCTGCACCGATTCGGTGAGTTCCGCAAAACGGTTCTGAAACGTTTCGATCACCGCCGGACCGCAGACGCCTTCGATACGACGATTCCCCGCACCCGGTGAAGATTCTTTTTTGATGAAGAAGTAACCGATTTCTCCCGTGTGAGAAACGTGAGTTCCTCCGCAGAATTCCACCGATGCGTCTCCCATCTGAACGACTCGAACACGATCCCCGTATTTTTCACCGAAGGTTGCGACGGCTCCGGTTTTTTTAGCGTCATCGATTCCGAGTTCCTTGGTTTCAACTTGGAAGTCCTTACGAATCGATTCGTTGACCCAGGATTCTATCTTGCGAATTTCATCTCCGGTCAATGCGGACGGATGCGAAAAATCGAAACGAAGATATTCCGGAGAAACGATCGAACCTTTTTGTAAGACATGATCTCCGAGAAGATTTCGAAGCGCTCCGTTCAACAAATGAGTTCCGGAGTGATGGAATCTCAAACGTTCTCTTCGAGTCGTTTCGACTTCCGCGTCGAGTTCCTGAGCGGAAACAAATTCTCCGCTGAGAACTTCTCCGAAGTGAATGATGCTGTCGTTTTCCTTTTGAGTATCCAAAACCTTGAATACGTTTTTTCCCTGACGCAGAAACCCGGTGTCCCCCACCTGGCCCCCGCCTTCGGGATAAAAAGGAGTTCGGTTTAATACGATCGCACCGGATTGTCCTTCCTTCAACGAGGAAGCCGATTTATTATCAAAGAATAAATGTGTAATATTCCCTTTTTCTAATACGGAAGAATATCCCAAAAACTCGGTCTTATCCACGTTCAGGCCGGTCATAAGCGAAACCTTATTCGCCTTCCAGGATTCTCTGGAGAATTGTCTGTCCTTTTCTAATTCTTCCTGAAATCCCTTTTTATCAAAGTCAAGTCCCTGTTCCGCGACGATTTCTTCCGTCATCTCGGCCGGAAAACCGTAGGTTCCGTAGAGCAAAAACGAATCCGTTCCGGAAAAGATTTTCTTTCCGCTTGATTTCGTTTTTTCGACAAGGGATTCGATCTTTTCGAGTCCGAGCTCCAAGGTTTTTAAGAATAGTTCCTCTTCCGCGAGAATGGTTTTTTGAATCGCCTTCGCGTTCTTACCGAGGTCCGGATAACGGGATTTATAAATCTCCACTACCTTATCCACGAGTTTGTATAAAAACGGTTCCGTGAAATTCAGCTTTCTACCGAAAAGAGTGGCGCGACGAATCAAACGGCGTATAACGTATCCCCTTCCCGTTCTGTCCGGATAAATTCCGTCTCCGATCGAAAAGAGCACGGAACGAATATGATCGGTCACGACACGAAACGCGGTTTTGTTTTCGTTCGTGTAGGTGATACCGGATAATTCTTCGTAAAAAGAAATGATCTTACGGAGTTCGTCGGTGTCGTATACGGAATCGGCTCCTTGTAAAAGAAGCGCTACCCTTTCGAGTCCGGAGCCCGTGTCGATTCCGGTTTGTTTCAGCGGATGGAGATTTCCTTCCGTGTCCTGATTGAATTGGTTGAAAACTATATTCCAAAATTCTAAAAAACGATCGCAGTCGCAACCGGGTCTGCAGGTTCCGCTTGTAGCACAATCCGGTCCGCCCTTTTCGATTCCCCGATCGAGATAGAGTTCGGAACAAGGTCCGCAGGCTCCGCTGTCCCCGGCAGGTCCCCAGAAATTGTCTTTTTTGCCGAGACGCGTTATGCGTTCTTTAGGAATCCCTTTGGACAACCAGATTTTTTCGGCTTCGTCGTCGTCCGTATAAACGGTAACCCAGATTTTTTCCTTGTCGAAACCGAGATGATTGACGGAGCAATCGAGTGCGTATTCAATCGCTTCTTCCTTGAAATAATCTCCGAAGCTGAAGTTTCCGAGCATCTCGAAGAATGTGCAATGTCTTTCCGTTCTTCCGACAATTTCGAGGTCGGTTGTCCGCAGACATTTCTGACAAGAGGTCGCTCTTGTATAAGGAAGTTCAACCGCGCCGGTAAAGAACGGTTTGAACTGAACCATTCCCGCCGTGGTAAAAAGAAGTGTGGGATCTCCTGCGGGAAGCAGAGAAGAGGACGGAACTACGCTGTGCGTTTTGTCCTTGAAGTAGTTTAAAAAGATTTCGCGGATTTCCGATACGGATTTTGTTTTCATGATACCTCTAAAATCAAAAAATGCCTGAAGCTCTCGGACGAAAGAGATTCAGGCATTTCAAAAACGAAACGAAATGAAAAAGAAACTTAACGTTTGGAGAACTGAGTTCCTCTTCTCGCTTTGTGTAGACCGTATTTCTTTCTTTCCACCATTCTTGGATCTCTTGTTAAGAATCCTTCTTTTTTCACGGCTGGACGGAACTCCGGTTTAATTCTGCAGATCGCTCTCGCAAGTGCGTGACGAATCGCGCCAACTTGTCCTGTGATTCCTCCTCCGGAAACGTTCAGATTCAGATCATACTTATCCAATACGTTCAAAAGAGAAAGAGGACGAACCGCTTCTTCGATGATTGATTTGCGGTTTTGAAGATAATCTTTGATATCTTTGTGGTTTACGGTGATTTTACCGGAACCTTCTTTGATTTTTGCGCGGGCGACGGAGGTTTTTCTTCTTCCTACAGCCCAGATTTCTTTTGCGGGTGCCATTCAGGTCTCCTTAGATTTCCAGTTTCACAGGCTTTTGTGCCTGGAGGTTGTGTTCAGCACCCGAGAAAATTTTGCAATGGGTGAGCATTTTATCTCCGAGTTTGCTTTTTGGAAGCATTCCTTTTACGGCCTCGTAGATTATTTTTTCAGGTTGTTTTGCAATAAGATCTTTGAAAACGGTTTCAGTCATCCCACCCGGATAACGAGAGTGATGATAATACATTTTCTGAGTTTCTTTATTACCGGTTACCTTCACTTTGGAAGCGTTGATAACGATGATATTGTCTCCGCAATCTTGGTTCGGAGTAAAAGTTGCTTTGTGTTTTCCGCGAAGTCTTGCGGCGATCCCGGAAGCGAGTCTTCCTAAGGTTTTTCCTTCTGCATCCACTACGAACCAGCCTTTTACGGCATTTTCTTTCGTAAGAGAAGGAGTTTTATGCGCTTTTGATAATACTGACATGAAAAATCGTCCTGTAGGAGCCAGATTTTCGCTTTGACCCCCAAAGTCAAGAAAAAAGAGCCAAAGTACCGGAAAGAGGCTGTTTGGACCTGTTTTTCGGAGTTTGTGGGAACTCCTACACCTCGAAATCTTTGCGGATTTCCAAAATGTAGGAACTCATACAATTCTACTTATTTGCAATCCGCTTTGAGCTGAGTGGAAATCGTAAGTTCGACTTCCGACCAAAGTTTGGTCACTCCGTCCTTTCCTTTATGCAAATCCTTGCATACTTCGTTGAGCGCGGCCACTGCAGAAAGCGCTTTGAAATCTCCAAGTTCCAGTTTGGAATTCGCTTCCAGACGATTTCCTTCTTGGATCGTAAAATTTACATCCAACTTCTTGCTCACTCCATTGAATTTGAGTTCGATCGCACCCTTGCCGGACGTTTTGTCGGAATTCAACGCAACAGAAACAACCTGACCTTCGATTTTTCCATTCTTCTTCAATGGATAAAAGAATGCGGACTTGATCTTTGCGTCTCTGTCGTTATTCCCCGAATTGATCGTGTTCGGATCGATCGTAAATTTGATTCCCTTCAAGACCTTCTCGAGAGAATTTCCGGCCGTAGTTCCGACCACTTCGATCTTATCAAAAGACCCACCGACCCCGGTCTTTTCCGTAAACTTAAAGGCCTTCCAACCGAACTTGGTACTCGCGTGATCATACGAGTAGTTACAGGTCTGGTTTTTGGTCGGCTCTTCCGAAAATCCGGCGACAAAAGGAAGTAGGATCAAACAATAGAATAGAATGATTCGTTTCATAGTCTTTCAGACTGACCTGAAATCGAAGAAAGTCAAGGTTTTTGAAGGAAAATTCAATTTTGAAAGAATCGGAAATCATCCGCGCTCTCTACTCACCGGGGAATACACAGACTGACGACTGTTATCTGGACGAAGAAGGTCGGATCTTCACCACCGATACGATCTGCGAAGGAACTCATTTTAGAACCGAGTGGAGCGGCCCGAACGAAATCGCAAAAAAACTCGTAGAAGTAAACGTATCGGACATCGCGGCGGGTGGCGGAGTTCCGACCCAAGCGTTTCTCAATTTGGGACTCAGCGCGGCTTGTTCCAGGGAAGAATGGATTCTCCCCTTTTCCAAAACCTTACGAGAAACATTAGAATCTTATGATATAGAACTCTGCGGCGGGGACACGTATCGTTCCCCTTCCTTGAATCTGACTTTGACCTTGGTCGGAGTTACGACACAGGCTTGGAAACGATCCGGAGGGAAGAATGGTAATTTTTTATACCTCACCGGCTCCGTCGGACTTTCTCAACTCGGTTATAAATTTTTAAACGAACGTCTGGATGTCCCCGAATCTCTGCGAAACCTTGCCTTAGAAAGACATCTCACACCGAAATCGAGATTGAACGTCGCGCGGGAACTTTCCAAACACTTTACGATTTCCTGTTGTATGGATCTTACGGATGGACTTCTGCAGGATCTTCCGAAGTTGGCGTCCTCTTCGGAAGTCGGATTAAAAATCGAGTTGGATAAAATTCCTCTTCCCGAAAATTCTTCGGAAGTCCTGAGTCTCAACGAGGCTCTCGGCTCCGGGGAAGAATTGGAACTTCTATTCTTAAGTTCCGAAATTCTACCGAATACATTAGGCGGAATATCGATTACAAAAATCGGAACCGCAGTCGACGATTGGAAAGGTGTAAAGTATTTTAAAGCGGACGAAACCGAAACAACGTTTAGTTATCCCGGTTTCGAACATTTCTAAGAAAAGATCAGAGATACAAACCGAAACCGAAAATTCCGATTTGGTTTTTGATCGGATCGGAAGAGACTTTTCCGATTCTAACTTCAGAGTGGGATTGTTCTCCCTCGAAGAAAATATAACCGCCTCCGAAATTCACTCTCAAACCGAATTTCGCGTAACCCCGATAAGCATAACAGTTTCCGGAACAACTACCCGCGCCGACTCCCAAAGCAAAATACGGATCGAATGTTTTGCGAGGTCTTGCATGAAACGTAGGACCTATATCGAGATACGTTATGCTATCTTGAATTTTCGCCGCCGAACCGGTATCCAAAGAACTGAGCAATAGAATCGTAGTCAAGGATGACGAGGAAGAAGAGGACGAAGAACTGGAGCTCGTCATACTTTGAAGAAGGTAGAGCGGCAAGAGTTGATCCGTCGGATTGGCTTTCGCTTTTAAATCAAAAACCGAATTCGACATACCGAACAACAAACCGAAATGCCCCGGCAGATATTCCGCGTAAAATCTTCCGTGATATGTCGAACCGGAATACTGTTGTTTGGAAGAACCGGAAGAAAGAAGTAACGGAAGCAACAAATTCGAAGAGCTGGACGAGCTCGAAGAACCTGAAGTCAAAAGAATGGGCAAAAGCGCCGAAGAACCGCTACTTGCGGATTGTTCGGAATAAGTCGCGGTTCCCGCTCCGAATCCGTATTGAACGGACCAATTGCTATTCTCGTAGTTTCCGCTTGGGCGATTGTTTGTGTTACCGGAGGACTGATTGTCTTGCGCGCCGAGCTCGATCACCAGAAAGATTGCAACTAAAGTGAAAAGTATTTTCAACTGTTTCATTGTTTTCCTACTATTTTATTTTTGTTAAAAGTAAGAAAACGAATTTCGATCCGCAACCAATAACGAACTTTTTATAAAAAGTTTTTTCCAAAGAGGGGGAGTAAATATTTAAGAATTCTTTTTTATTTACACAAACGCTGTCTGCGTTTTTAAAAAAAAAGAATATAACCTTTCACTCAAATATAAAGGTGAGTAAAACATAACTCGATTCTGTTTTTAGAATATTCTATCCTTAGAATATGACAGGATAAACCCGAACAAACACGGGATCAAACCGAAACTACAAATTCCGATTTGATCCGAATCGCTCTTCTATGATCTACTGTTCTACACAATACAGTTTTTTGGAATTTCCGCAGGAATCCCCGGTGCTATCGTCTATGCTTGTAAGAGTCGTTCCATTTGCGACTCCAGTCGCTCCATTTCCGGTAGCGCTCGTAAAGGTCGAACAGGTATTTGCGGATTCCGCCCAAGTCCAAGGCCCTGTTCCCGTAACGGAGATTCCGGTCCAAATGTTATCGGCCGCGGTTCCGATTCCGGCAATCAAAGGAAATGGAAACTTTTTATTGATATCCGTCGTTCCTACCCAAGTTCGGTTGTTCCCCGCTTGAAAGTAGGAAACCTTGGACTTCAAAGGCCAATCGGTAACGCTTGGATTTCGAGTTGTTCCAATCCAAAGAAGCGCTTTGTAAGTTCCGGTCGAAGGTTTGTTCGCATCGGCGTTACAAAGCGAGTCCGCAGAAGCGACCGCAGAAGATTCATCGGCTCCGAAGTTACCGTTATGAGTTGTTGCCGATACGAAAATTCTTCTGCTGATAGGAGTTACGGGAGAAGCCGTGTCGGCTAACGCGATCGGGTAAGCCGGGCAGTTCGCCACGGAACCGACGGTAGTATTTGTGTTCCCCGCTGTTGTCGTATCTCTCCAAGTGTATTTGTATTCCACACCAAGAACCCGATTGGCACTCGCGCTCGCAGGGAGATTGGTAAATCCGGAATATTTCGTGAACACCACGTTCCCACTGAGCATTGTATAACTGTAGCCGGTCGAATTCGTAGTCGTTTGTGTTCCCGTAGGAACCAGATTACCGGCGATAAAATCCGAACCGTCAATGGATCTCGTATCCGCGATCGAATACAACTTCACACTGCCGGGTGATATGTTCCCGGTGGTCGGAGCGGTGCCCGTAGGAAACAATGCGGTGTTCGGATTCCCGGAAGTATAAGTGCGGTTCCAAGTCGCATCATACTTTCCTAATGGATATCCTCCTTGCAAAGTCACCATATTGTCTACGATCGAATTTAAGAAATTGCTAATACTCACCGAGGTTCCGCAGATCGAAGTAACCCCTCCTCCGCTCGTGGAAGCGACGTCCTTCAAGGAATAAACCATGTCGTCCCGACCGAGGTTGTTCGGAGTATTCAAGAGTTGATTCGTAAGAGTTGCCGTTCCGATATTGGCGAGAGTTCTGTAATGAGCCACCTGACCGCTCGTCGCCCATTGTGTCGAACTGGTGATTTCCCCTTTACAGAAAACTTCGGTTTTTGTATGGAAGTTGGTCAACGTAACTCCCGTGTAAACGCTGGAGTCTATACTTTTAGAAACGTCCACGGTCGCATAATCGTTGCTTTGCGAATTGAGGGCCACGATTCCGTAGATCTTCGTATTGTTGCGGTCCGCAAAAAGGTTCAAGATAGAATTGATGCTCGCGCTTCCGCTCGCACCGGTCGTAGTGTTTCTCAAAGAATCTAAAAAGTCCGTGTATGTTCTTCCCGTTCCAAGAACCGGAGTTCCCGAACTTCCCGCGTTGTAATACAAAGGACTTGCAGGAAACGTAACGGAACGATTCGCAGGAAAAGAACTCGGACTATCCAACGGCCCCCAAGGAACGGATGACGTTCCGATGGAATAGTTATAACTTTCCCAGTGATTGTACATATCACCTTCGTCGGTGATGATTATGACCGCTGTGGGAACGGAACTTCTTCCTAAGCCGACCTTCTTGCTCCACGCGTTTTGATTTGTGCCGTTGCAAGGATCCTGAGCCGCAACCGAGGTGATCGAACATTTGTCTCCGTTCGTCGTTCTTCCGCTGGAAGAACAATACGGTTGAGAAGAAGTACATTTAGAACCGCCCGAGCTCGAGTTCATCAAAGCTCTTGTCGCCATAAAAATCCCGGACTCGAACTGGCTTCCATTGTTGCTAATGGCGTTTAACGTGTCAGTGAACGTGGTGCGATCCGTGGAAGAACTTACGTCCAACCATTCTCCCGTATCACCCGAAGGGGATTGAAGTTTCCAACTGTCCGTGGTGATCACGGAAATTCTCGCGTCCAAACCGAGAGTCGAAACTCGATCGAAGAACGCGACCATCTTCGCCTTAACCGCGGTCTGAATCGGAGTCATCGTATCCGAGTTATCGATCACAAAAAGAAAATCCGCTTTCGGAGGAGCTTTTGTGGGGAATGTTTCTCTCCAAGTACAGGAAACGTTTCTTAAATCGGGGGGAGAAGAACCTCCGCCTCCCAGATTCCCATCGACTAACGACGAATAGGCGTCCCAAGCTCCCGCTCTTACAACCGTAACCTCGTATTTCGTATCGACCGTGAAAGTACAACTGCTTCCCGTTGCGGTCACACGAATCGTGACGATAAACGAAGTGTCCGTGGAAGCGTCGCTCGTGGTTCCGATCGACTGAGAATTATCGTTGAATACCTTTCTTTGGATTTCGTTTCGCACCCATTCCGTGCTTTTGGGTTGTGAGGTCTGAAGAATAAAACGCGCGGACTGAACCCCCGAGTTCACAGAACCGAGAGTGATCAAACTGTAGGATGCGAACGTAGGACTTGGAGGTGGAGATTCCGCGGACGTGGAATCGTTCGCCAAAAAGGAAAGCAATGTGTTTAACGCAAGTGTGGGACTGTAATTGTCCGGAACCGAACAACTGGAACCGCCCGACTTCGTAACGATAAAACCCGAAATCGATTTATCCTTTCCGTCGTCGAAACAGTTACCGATCGCAAGAATCGAATTCGACGTTCCGGAAGGACATCCCGCTATGAGTCCCGCCGGGAGGGTGATCGGAACTCCGGTTGGAGTCTGAAATACGTTCGCAAGTTGTTCGCTGATCCCGAAGAGCGTATAACTTGCGGCGTCGCTGACTTTTTTACAAGAGACGATCGACGACAAAAGGATAAGAACGAGGAAAGGATGAAATAAGAATTTAACTATGATACGGGAAGGGAGTTTGGAGGCCATTGCTTGAGTCATACGATTTTCAAATCCGATATTTATTCTTGTATTCTAACCTTCGACGACAGAATCGAAATCGTTCCAACCTTTTTCATTCAATTTTTTATTCCGAAACGTTAGTTTCCTTCAATTTAAACGTCAAAAAAGGTTAATAATTTTTTTCGAAATTTTCGGATTGGATTGTCAACGACATACGGATTCCGAAAACCTGTTTTACCGAATCATAATATATTAATTGGAATAAGAATGAAACGCTGTCGTAACGTGCCGTCCACTCAAAGCGGATTTGAAGTCGAAATTCTCCCCTATTTAAACGAAATGCCTCGAATCAAAACAAATCGTATCTCGCGTTTCCTAAAAACGAGATCGATCGAAACGATTCTTTGTTTTCTTTGTGTCATCCTATCGGGATCCTGTTCCAGCTTTTCTTCCAATCTCAAGGATTTTACGAACTCATCTGCGTTTCAAAAATTCTGCGGATGTCCTCCTTCCAAATTCGCCGAACCTTTGGCGAGCGGATCGAGAGAGGAAGCCTTGGGCCGTTTGCCCGAAGGCGCGTTAGAGGACATGGGAACTCCGGATTATCTCGAAAAGGTTTACACTGGGATCAAATCCGATTTCGAATTCAGCGGAACGAAGTTCGATACGGTAGCGGACGGCCTTGAAACAAAGGGAATCGCATTAAAAAGAATCACGGACGAGAATAAGAAGTTACGCGAGATTCTTCTTTCCATCGACGGAGACGTTTCGTTTCCGAGCGGTAAGGCGACCTTAACACCGGCCGCAAAACTTCTGATCGAAAAGATCGCGGACGCGATGAACGCGTATCCGGAAACAAAGGTTCGAGTCGGAGGACATACGGACAGCGTCGGTTATTTTTACGCGAACCTAACATTGAGTAAGGCGAGAGCAAACTCGGTGAAATCGGAATTATCCAAAAAACACAATCTTCCCGAAAATCGATTCGGCGAAGTCGACGGTTACGCGGACAAGTTTAAGATCGTGGATACGATGCTCGCAGAACCGAGAAACAGAAGAACCGAAATTTATGTCGGCACGGTCCGTCTCGTTCTTTGATACACGAAGTGAAATCATAAAAGGAAAAATTCTTTGAAAAAGATCCGTATTGTAGTTTTAAGTATTCTAATATTCTTATTTACGAATTCTCTGATATACGCGCAGAACGAAACAAAACCTCCGGGGCCCGCCGGAAACGACCAAAACGCGAACGCGGATAAACAAAACCAATCGAACATAGCGAACGCCGCGAGTGCGTCCAATTCATCGATGCAAAAATATCTAGAAGCGTTCGACCACAGACTTCGTTTTAGAATCGGAGCCGGTATCGGAGATCTAAGCCCGGCGATTCTCGACGAAACCGGACCTTCTTGGCTGAAGAATTCTTTATTTAGACAAGTCACCGATCCGGGCGCGCCGCTTGCGATTCCTTATACTTCCTCCAAGAACCTGGACATCTTCACGCAACATTCCGATATTTCGTACGGATGGAAGAATAAGATCGATCTTTCTTTTAGCCAAGACAGCGTTTCCGGAAAATACGGAAGGGAGAATCCGGCTTCCGTGAACTTCGTTTCTCCAAGGACCGATCGTTACTACGCGTCCGCGTTCGAAGGAAAACGTTTGATCAACTTCAGAGGAGTTTCACAGACGTTTCGTCTTTCCTACACGCATCCGATCTTAAGTTGGTTGATGATCGGACCTTCCATCGGGATTCACAGATATTCGGAAAGAAACGAAATCAGTTTCGGTTCTTATTCCGTGACAAGAGAAACAGCTTCGAATCCGAACCAAGTCACTTGGAGCATCGGAGGAAGTATCAACGCGGAATATACAATGTCCGGAATTCTTCCCGGAATTTTTATCAAAGCGAAAATTCTTCCCTGGTTGGAAATCCGTTCCCGCTTCGAACTCTTGAGCCGCAAAGGAAACTTTTCCGTTTTCGGTTCTCAGATTTTAGATCAAGCGAGCGCAAGCGGACAAAATACGTATTTCGCTTCGGTTCCGGCTTACGGCGGAAGCGCAAAGGACAGCGGAACCTTGTTTATGGTGGAAGCTTCTCTTCGATATTGCAGGTTCAGTTTGGACATTGGGGTGCTTCGTCAGGACATCACGAGAAAATACAATTCTTATTACGGAGACACGTTAGGCTCCATCGCAAGAGCGGATTATACAGCGGGAAGCCAAGGAATCGGTTTTTCGGAAATGTCCTCCAGTTACAAACAAACCATCAACGAGATCTATGTAATGCCCGGGGTTTCCTTCCACATGGAAGACTGGAAGATATATTAAGAATTCTGAATTCTTTCCTATCTTTTTTTAACCCAGGAAATCAAACTCCAGATCAAAGGCGCTCCGTGTAGATACAAACCGGGGAGCCAAATCGGAACCAAAAGAAAATCGGGTCGGTTATAGACGAAAAAACCCGCGTTTGAAATCAATGCTTCCGCGCTTGTTCCGCAAATCGCAAGAAGAACCGAAAAAATCGCCAGGGACTTTCTTTCCTGCGAAAAAACGATCCGAAACAACCAAGTGGCAAGATAGATAACGGCGAGAGTGATAGGAGTTCCCGCAAAAAGCCCGCTCGCAAAATACGCCGCGACGAACCAAACAAGACTCAAGGTGAAATCTCGAATTTCGAACGCTTCGATTTCCTTTCTAAAAACCGAAGCCCCGAAATACATAAAGAAAGTTGCAAGTATGAACTGGGGCGCAACCCACCAAGCCTGACCGAAAACTCCGGAATGAAAGTAACGCAGAACGTCAAATTGAACGTGGATTTGATCGCAAAGGGCAAGACCAATTCCTCCTCCAAGCGCCAAAAGGATCAGCCTTTTCGGATTTTGAAACGGTTCCGTAGTCGTAAAAAACATAGATCTCCCCTTTTTAACCCTTCGATTCTCGGATAAAACCATTGTATCGACCGCTACAAAATAGAATGGAAGGAACAAATTTCAAGGCCTTTTTCGGTTTTGTGGGAACTCCCACCTTTTTTCTTGCAGGTGAATGCGAAAGGATTTGAATAGCTTCATTCAATAGTGAGGAAAAATACAAAAATGAAGATACTCAAGTGGACCCTGGGAATCGTCGGAACCCTTGCCCTATTTCTCGTCGTCACCTTCTATGCAGAAACTCCTAAATATGAATACAAGCCGACTCCGCTCCACGCGGATTTCGATTCCTATTATCGCGAAAAGATAGAAATCAGTCGGAACAAAAAGGCGAGACCGGACAACGAGGAAAAACTCGTTCGTTATTCTCCCGGCAAAACGGAATATGCAATTCTTTACATACACGGTTTCGGAGCTTCTCGAGCCGAAGGTGAGGAAGTAACGGACAAACTCGCAAAGGATCTAAAAGCAAATCTTTACTACCTTCGTCTTCCCGGTCATGGAACCAACTTGGAAGATCACAGAGATTCGACCTTTGCCGAAATTCTTCAGGATTCTGAAACGGCTCTTTTGGAATCGGAGAAACTCGGTAACAAAACGATTCTGATCGGAACAAGTATGGGCGGATTGATTTCTACTTACTTGGCCGCGAAATATCCCGATAAGGTGCACGCTTTGATTCTTGCTTCTCCCTTTTACGATTTTACGAGCGCTCTCGGAGGAATTTATCAATTCTCCTGGGGAAAAGAATTCGCACATCTCGTGATGGGAAAAATCCGTAAGTCCACGGAAGAACAAAAAAAAGAACCGGCCGCCGCGTTTTGGTATAGAGATCAGTATCTCGCCGCGGTTCAAAATCTTTCGGATCTAAGAGAATACGTCCTCGGAACCGATCCGTTTTCCAAGATCACTTCTCCCGTTTTGATGTTTTATTACTTTAAAAACGATAAGGAACAGGACGCGTCCGCATCCGTTCAATCGATGTTAAACGCATTCAAAAAAGTGAATGAGAATGGAAAAGCGAGTCCTTTGAACAAGGCCGTGAGGATCGAACTGGGAAATCACGTATTGTTTTCCAAATACATGAAAAGCGACAAGGATTTGATTCTAAAGGAAGAAGAGGAATTCATCCAAAGAGTTTTCGCTCCCAAGAAGTGATTCCTTCCCTTCCTCTTTAAAAGACTTTCAGAAATCGTAAACCTCTTTCAAATCGAAGAGGTTTACGAAACCTCGATTATCTTCTCTTCTTTTTAGCCGCGGTCTTTTTCTTAGCGACTTTTTTCTTAGCCGCAACCTTCTTCTTCGGTTTTACCTTAGCTTTCGCCTTTTTCGCGGAAGCCTTTTTAGGTTTAGCGGCCTTCTTCTTTGGAGCGCTCTTTTTCTTAGCGGCGACTTTCTTCTTCGCGGCTTTTTTAGGAGCCGCTTTTTTCTTCGCAGGAGTTCCCGCTTTGGCCGCCTTTTGAGCGAGAATCAAGGCGCTTTCCCCCAAAGAATCCCAATCTTCTTGGAATTCGACCGGAATCTGAAGCCAGTCTTTCATCGCTCTGTTGTTTCTGGAAGGATCGAAGAGTTTTGCGCCCGGATAACGGTCTAAAATCTCAGCGATTTTTTCCGCTCCGAGTTTAAGAACGAGTTCGCCTTCGAAAAAAGCCGCAAAGGGTTTTCCGTCTAGATTCAAAGTGTTTAAACCGAACCACTTACCGGAAGCGACTTCCTTGTGTTTGGTTTGAAAGTTATCAGAAAAGGTTTCAAAAAGAAATAGTGACATGCACCAAGAAGAATCTATTTCGAAGAGTTTTCAAGAAATAAATCTTTTCCTCTAATTTAACCAGAGGTTTACGATGCTTGCTCCTTCGATCTTCGGAAAGGTCTTCACTTGAGAATGTTGAACAAGAATGGTCTCACCGTCGCTACCAAGATCCCAAAGAGAACCTCTTAAGAATACGTTGATCCCATGAGTCGCTCCGGACTTGGAAAGTCTTCCCGCCATCGCGTATTTCAACCAAGCCTCGCCTTCGACAATCTTACCTATGTCCTCCGAACGAACGTCGGCCGGGTTCGAAGAACCGTTATAACCCTTCCAAATCTCGGACATTGCCCCGTTCGGAGCCACATACGAGGGAACGACGATGAAATCTACATTCTGCTTTTTGAATGTTTCGTAGACCTCCGGATACCAAGAATCGGCGCAAACCAAAACGCCGATCCTACCGGCGGGGCTTTGGATCGATCTTAGATTCTCCCTTGGAGACGCGGCTACAAACGGCTTCTCATCCTCGATCGGATATATTTTTTGGGGAGAATTTTCGGCGACGGAACCGTCCGGTAAAAACACGAAAGAGACGTTCTTCAAAGATCCGGTTCCGATGCGAATCCTACCCGATTCGATCGTCGGTTCGGGAAGAAGAATCGATCCCGCGACGATCGTAATCTTATACTTACGAGCCAAGGACGAAAATACGTTCGAATAGATGGACGACATCCTATCCGATTTCATTCTAAAAAGCGCGTCTCGAACGCCGTCCGCGCCTCGGGCCGATAAAAGACTTCGTATAAAGAAAATCGGATTGCTGAGAACCAAGGTTTGCATCGCGTCTTCGATCTTTTCCGATCTTGCGACCGAATTTTTTTCTTCGGCGATCACGAGCCAAGTTCCTAAGTATTCGGGAAAAACTACGATCGTCTTTGGATTTAAGAATTTTGCGCGGTCGGCTTGGATCAGATAAGAATCGATCTTCGCCAAAAAATTTCGTTCACTCGAGTAGTCCCCCGGAAACATCCAAGGTTGAATTCCCAGAAGATTTCCCTTTTGAATGTCGCGGCCCACACTTTCGATTCTTTCCAAACGAGAATCCGTTTTTTCCTCCCCAGGAGAACGGCCGATAAACGACCAAATCGTATAAAGTAGAACGAAACAAAAAAGAAGCGGAAGCGGAGAACGTTTGAGGAAATTCATGACTCAGTCGAGTCGGAAAGGAAAATTCATTCAACACTTATTTTATTTATCCCAAGTTATATTATGATCCTCTTCGCATTATAAAGCAAGAGGCAAGGATCTTCCGATTCGTATATCATTCTAGAAAGTCTTTTCAATCGATTGCGATGGGAGAATTAGAATGAACCTCACAGAAAATCAATTCCGAAGTTTAGTCGATTCCTTTGAAATCATCAATCTGGATCGAATTAAGTTCGCCGAATTGTTCTTTCTTTTTCTCAAGGAAAACAGCCCGAAATACGAGGATATATTTTCCAGACTTCAATTGGAAGAAGTGAGATCGTTTATGGGTTCCGCGAGAAACATCGCGTTAACGGGCGCTCAAAGCATTCACCAAGAAAAGGCGATTCATACTTTCGGAATGGAATGTATCAAACTCTGCAACCGAGCCGACGAAATTTTTCTTTTGGAAAAGGCTTGGATCTTTGCCATGGAAGAATGGTTGGGACCTTGGTTCACGCACGAGATCGAAGAAAGTTGGAAAGAAGTTTTTAAGATAATCTATGTTTCCTCTTCGGAAACCCTTCAATGGGGTTAAACAAAATCAATGTTTCATATATTCAATTTACTGATAATTCCGTTCTATTCAAAACACGAAACTTTGATGGAACCGAATCGGTGGAAGGAACTTCGAATGAAAACTCCGGACACTCGTAGAACATCCGGAGATTTATCTATCAACGAAGTTTAATTCTAGATTTGTAAGAATAAGAAGAATTGATAGTTTCCGTTCCCATCGTTCCGCTCACTTGAACCGTTTCTTCCATCCCAATGTAAGCCTTATCCAGATCGTTCATGTTCTCCAGGGTCAGCTTGGAATTATTTCTCGTAAACGTAATATCGAATTTAGGATAAAGATATCCGTTCACCTTGTATGTGCTGGATTGAATTCTTTCGGTCGCGTTTCCGGTCGCCTTCGTCAAAGCGGAAGTAGAAGTCGGATCGATCACGATACTTGCCTGACCGTTTCTTTGAATTTCACCTTCGATCACCGCGATTGCAGTCGAATTCTCGCTTCCATCCACCAAAGGAACGGTTTGTTTACAAGACTCGAAAACCGTTTTTGCATTGTTGAATTGTGCGGTTGCACTCGTGGCGGTCGCGTTCATCGTGATATCTCCGGTTAATGTCATCTTTCCACCCTGCGCACAATCCTGGGACTGGGAGATCAAAGAATACGGAGAAACGCTTCCGTTTGAATAAAACGCCTGCCCTCCGCCGCTTGAACTTCTCGCGTTGAGAGAAGCGTAAACTCCAGAAACTCCCAAACCCTGAGGTTGAAGCGCCAAAAGAAGAGCCAAATCGTTCTTCGAATGATCCTCGTTGTTACCGCCGCAATACGCAAGAGTTAACGTTAGGAACAACGCCGTTGTGATTTTTTGAATCATAGTCGAATCCTCCTGATCAGATTCAATCTCGCTAACGATCTTCCTTCTTTTTTTGTGCCGAAAAAAATAAATTAAAAACGAACCGTAATTCCGCCGGACATTTCTCTTTCACGAAAGGAAACGTTCAGACTGGGAACCACGTTCCAATTCTCGAACTTATAACCGAGAAAAGCGTCCAAAATTAATGCGAATACGAACGCGGAAACATACGTTCTTTTTTCCTCTTCGTAAAGACCTTGTTGCATGATTCTTCCGTTGCTTAGAACGATCTGAGAAGATTGCCAATGAATCCGATTGAGAACCAATACGGTCGTCAGTTTTGTATCGTTTAACGCTAATACCGCGATTTCGCCGGGAGAGATCGGAACGTTCACGGAAGATTTGGCGACGGATTCTGCGGGAGACAAATAAATATAACTTTCATATGCGAGAAAGAGTTCCGCAAACATCAGAAAAAATCCCAGACTCTTTAAAGAATTGGAATCGTTTCGAACCAAACGAGACCAACCCGGAATCAAACCTTCCGCAAATACGGATAGGCCCGATTTTTGTTTCGGAACAAACGGGATTTGTTTTTCTTCGAAATTCTTTTCTCGATCGGATGGAATCCGAGTTGGAACCTGATTCGAAATCTGAGTGATTTCCGATTTGTCCTTTTGATTTTCTTTGAACCGTATCTTTGTCGGCAGATCGTTTGAGATAAAAATCTTTTGGACTTCCTTTAGGGAAACCGTTTCCTTTTTTCCGTTTTTATGTGTGATTTCAAAACCGTTTGCGATCGGTTTTACGTCCACGTTCGTAATTTTTCTACCATTCTTCAATAAAATCGACTTCGCATCGATCTTAGATACGAAACAAAAAAGCGCGAAACAAAGAATTAAAAAAACTTTTTGGCGAACCAACGTCATACTTTTTTTACCTTAAGCTGGCACATTTTTAAAAGTCAACCCGTTATCCATAATAGATGAATCAGAACACAAAAGATCGAGTTTTCGATTTTGACGGTTTGTATTCGAGGAACTACGAAAAAATTTTTCGATTTCTCATTAGCAAAAACGCATCCCGAGAAGAAGCCGACGAAGTTTGTCAGGAAACCTTCATCAAAGTTTTGAATCATTGGGATAAGTTCGATCCATCCAAAGGAAACGAAACGTCTTGGATGATTACGATCGCCAAAAATCTTTTTTTGGATCTGGTCAAAAAGAAGACGCTTATCGAAACAAAAGTGGTTATCGATTCCGAGAAGATTTTGAATTCGATCTCCAAAGAACAAACGAAGGGCGAGGAAGAATCGAGACGTCATTATAAAATTCTGAACGAAACCGTGGAAAGTCTGCCTCATTTGGAAAAAAATATAATCGTACTTCGTTTTTTAAGGAAGCATACGATCAAAGAAACGGCGGAGTTGCTGGGAATATCCGTAAGAACTGTTAACCGAAAAACGTATGCGGCGCTAACGGTTCTGAGGCAAAAATTGCAAAAGTTGAATTTCGATTACGAAGGTATATAGGAGGTCGCAGGTGAGAAACAATTCCAATTTTACTCGAAGAGCGAAAATGCAAAAAGCGATCTCCAATGAAATGACGAGGAACGAACTCGGAGATTTCCTTTCGGATCCTTTATCCAAGAAAGAATTTTTCGAATTGATGAAACTCAAAAATCAAATCGGACGTTTGAACGTTCAAACCCATCCGTTTACGGACGTTTCGATCCGCGCCCAAGAAAGAATTTTCGATTTTAAAAATTTCTTTCTGGCCGCCGCGAGCGTTTTGATTCTTTCCACACTTGCGATTTATTTTATGTTCTTTCGATTTCATCGAAACGAATTGTCGATCGTTCGTTCCATCACCACGGGACAATGTTCGATCGATCAAAATCCGAACGGAAAAGAAATTCTTTTTAAGGCGGAAGAAGATTCTTTCTGCGATTATAGAATGGAAGGCGACCTCGGATTGACTCTGCGACTTCTACCGAATTCCGAATTTTACGTCGTACAGAACGGAAACGAAGCGGATCTAAATCTAAACTACGGAATCGTTTTGTTTACTACGCATAAAAATCGTTCCTTTTTAAAAATTCGTTCTAAGGCGAAGACGCTTTCCTCCGAACTTTTGGGAACTACCCTCGTTTTGATCGCGAATTCTTCCTTAAAACAATATAAGATTTTGGTGTTAGACGGAGCGATTCGAGTGAAAGAATTCGGCGTGCAGGGTATGGAACCGGAAGTTCGAGTCGGTTACGAAATCGTAAAGGACTACGTAGACGTAGGGAATCAAAACGAATCCGATTCGAATACTCCTATGATCGGAATTTCAAAAATCGAATCGAACACATTCAAAAAATATAGAATTCTTTCGAAACATTCCGAATCGATCTTAAACGAAGAATCGAATAAAAACGAACATCACGACGAAAAAACGATCTCCATTCTCCGGAAGGAAACCGGAATTTCGGAACGGACTCCGACTTACAAGATCGTTCTTAAAAACGGAAAAAACTTTCGAGGCTACGTGGAGGAAACGGATCGTTTCTACATTCTTACCGACGCAGAAGGAAAAAAAACCGAAATCGACAAAAAGGATATCGAAGAATTGGAACTGATCCCTTCCGAAAATTAGAAAAGAATATCGGTATATTATAATTTTCTACTGATTACTGGGATGCTAATCGGTGGGTTGCTTGCCTTACAAATAAAGGAGGTTAGCCCGGTAGAAACCAAGGAAACGAGAAAGATCTGATCCGCACATTCGTTCACGGCGTCCTTTTGATACATCTTTTTCTCGTCGATGCCCAACCCGTCCGGAATCAAAACCGTAAGAGTCAAACCCGCGACCGCGTTGGAATGAAGTGGCTCAGGCTCGTTTAAGGCCATGATATAAACCAATTGGCTAAGAAGCAATCGATCCGAGATGATTTGTTTGGCTTCGACTCCGGTGATTAAACTCGGATTTATATTCGCGTATGCGCAATTGAGTCCGAAGAGGACTAAGAAAAGAAACGATCGACCGGTTTGTAATGGGAAGCGCATAACGAAAATCCAATCTACGCGAGTTTAAAACAAACCCGCATGATTTAGACTGGTCCCGAAAAAGAACCGAGTCAAATCATTTTCGAAACGCGCGGCTTACCGCAACTAACTCTTAGTATTTAGGCCAATCGATCGCGTCGTCTTTGAAAAGAGGACTGAATCCGAAGAAGATCAGTTCGTTTTCTTCAAACTGAAAGATCGCGTTGAGTTTATCGGAGAACGCGGTGATTCCGTGAACGTGATCTTCGTCGTCGTGGTCATGATCTTCGTGATCGTGTTCCTCGTCGTCTTCTTCGAAATCATCGATTCCGTTTTTACTTAAGAGTTCTCGAATGCTTTCGATCGATTCTCCGATGATCGGTTTTCCGAAAAGTAGAATCGAAGGATTGGAGATGGTGATGGAATACAATTTATCACCTTCGTCCTGATCGAATTCGTATTCCGATTCCGCGGAAAAATATTCGAACCCGGTCGAAATGGAACCTTCATAATCGTAATCATAAATTTCGTCGGGTTCTCCGAGCTTCGACTTTACTTCTTCCTTAGACATTCCGAAATAAAGACCGTTTAATCCTTTTCCGATTTCAATGTTCACATTTCCCCCTTCGAGTTTGAAAATCTAATACGATTTTCGACCCGATTAAAACACAGGCTCTTTGAGACCTCAAAGACTGACAACCTCTTAAAAAGTCGAGTCGTCCTGAAGTTTGAGATTTTTTCTAAGGTTTCGAAATTCGTTATGATTACGATTCCAATAATCGCTTTGAATCGTAGCGTCCAAGGTCGCATACGTTGTCATCAATCTTCCGTTGAAATCGCGGAAAGTTTCCTCCCAAGCGAGAATTTTAAACGGAAATGCGGACTCGGCTCGGATCTTCAACGTTCTTTCTTCCTCCAAATACCAAATCGTATAAACGAAAGAATCGTCCTGTTTTTGTTTGGAAAGAATCGCCTTTAAGGGTTTGAGTTCTTTGTGATTGAGCCTTACGTGAAATAGCCCCGGTATGATTTTTACTTCTCCGGTCGGTACGGTTTCGGGATTCAATCGGATTCGGTTCCAGAGTTCATCCTCCAGAATTTCCTTTTCCAAAAAGAATTTTCGATCTCCTTCTTTTTCAAAATAAGAATAGGATTCGATTCTATATCGATCCTGATCCAGATTCAATTGTGCGAATACGTTTCCGCACCATTCTTGAGACGACATGCTCTCTTTGATCGTATTAGGATTTTGTTTTGTATCCAGCGGCGTGAACACGGATAGAGTCATCGAATAGGCGTAGATTCCGGTCACGAAATTCTTTACAAAATTGAACTTCAGTACTTTGGCCCGATCGGTTTCGTGTTTCTCCGGTTCGTCCAGTTTAACCTGTTTCGTTTTGGATAAATCTTCCGTGACAAACAAAAGAATCGCTTTGCCGGTATGATTCTCCCCGTATCGAACCTGGTTTAAATTGTAGGTGGAGATTTCCGCGGTTCCCGATTCCCAATACGATCGAAATCTTTCCTTGGGGTCATCGGAGAATGTGGTCGGAGGACCGGCCTTTTTACAATCCGAGAAGAATCCGAAAAGAATCAGGATGAGCGCGAATCGGTTCATGGATCTTAGAGCTTATCTCAAAGAAACAACTCTTCAAGAACTTTCGTTTGTCGTCGGCGGTTTTGTCGGAGGTACGACGAGAATTCGTGGTGAAGATTTTACTTTACAAAAGTTGAATTTTCTGTTAGAGAAAAATTCGCCGATGGGTTCCCACAAGGCCCACCACCGTCGCCCTAAAATGCGACCCATAGGGAGCATTTTATTGAGTTTCTCGGGTGGGGGCCGTTTACTAAAAATTTGTCGGAACTCCGACCGAGTCTTGACTTCTCCCCGCGCCAGCGATCAGAGCGATGCAACGCAGCCGCCTTGCGGCCGAAGCGAACGCGAAGTCGCGGAAGAGCGCGGTCCTTTCGATTGAAAATCGAAAGGAGGCGCCCGATTTTGTTAAGCGAAGTCAATAGCTCAAATATTGCAAGGCGCCGATGGCTAAAAGATTTCCGGGAACGAGCAAGAACCAACCGAGTGCGACCATAAAGAAACAGATCACCACGATGACCGTGACTCCGATGCTGTAAGGCGCGGAATGGTTGCGGGAAATTTCTCCCTCGTCGCTACTCATAAAGGTCGCGATTCCGATTCGAAGATAGTAATAAAGTGCGAGCGCGGAATTCATCACACCGCCGATGAGAAGAATTCGATTCATTAGATGTTCGGACTCGGCGAGCTTTTGAAAGAGAAACAACTTCGCCCAAAATCCTCCGAACGGTGGAACTCCCGCCAAAGACATAAAGAAAATATTGATCGCAATCGCCGTAAACGGTTTCGCTCCCGATAAGGACTGAACCGAAAAGAACGTTACCTGTCTTGTTCCATCTTCGAGATACGCAAGAATCGCGAACGCTCCCAAACTCATAAAAGAATATACGATGAGATAAAATAGAACCTCTTCCTTGATTCCTGCCGAAATCCCCGCGACGATATAACCCGCGTGTGCGATCGAGGAATACGCAAGCATTCGCTTTAAATTTTCCTGTTTTAATGCGAGAAGGTTTCCGTATACCATCGACAACAACGCGAGAATTCCTGGCAACCAAGCCCAAGTGCTGTCTTCCAGCGGAAGTGGAAGTTTAGAATAAAGAACGAGCAACAATCCGATCGAAGCCGCTTTCGCCGCTGTGGACATATAACCGGTTACAGGAGTCAAAGCTCCTTCGTATGCGTCCGGGGTCCATGCGTGATATGGAAAGAGCGCGATCTTAAACGCGACACCCGTTATGAACAACACAAGACCGATCTTCGCAAAATTTCCCTGATAACCCGCGATGATGAGCGGCTTCAACGCGACTGAAATATTCGTAGATCCGCTTCCTCCGAATAGGAAAGCGATTCCCATCAGCATAAAGCCGGATGAAAAACTTCCTAAGAGAAAGTATTTGAGAGTCGCTTCGAGCGAAAACAAATCGCTTCGAGCCATTCCGATCAGAATGTAAAGACAGATGCTCATCAGTTCGAGCGCAACGAACACGAGAATAAAATCCTGTCCGGCGGTCATCAGCATCATTCCGCAGGTCGCGAACAACAATAAAGGATAGAATTCGGGGAATTCTATCTTATGATTCTTTAATATTCTCGGAACGACGGCCGCGGTTCCGATCGCCATCGAGATATAGATCAGATTGAGCCAAAAGGATAAGACCGAGTTTTCGATCTGTCCGCCGAAATAGATTCCGTTTCCGGGAAACCGAAACGCGGTATAAAAGACGCTCGCAAACGCTATGAGAAGAATCAGACCGGCCACATATCGTACGATCAAAAATTCTTTTGTTTTAAACAGAACGGATAAACAGATTAAGAATACCCCGCCACCGGCCAATATCAGCGCGGGAAGAATGGAAAATAAATCGAGAACGTTCGGTATTAAATTCATTTTTGCGCCTCCTCGTCCCCTTCAGGCGAGGTTTCCTTTCCTTTTCGGATCGATTCCGGTAACGCGTATTTGCTCGGAAATCCTTTGAGACGTTCTTCGTAACGAGCCGGTTCCGTTCCCAAGGATTTGTAAGACGTGAACTTTCTTTCGAAAGGTTTATCGCTCAGATCCTTTTCCTTAAGAGAACGTTCTTCGATCACTT
The DNA here is from genome assembly GCF_002811925.1 of Leptospira barantonii. Classification (NCBI taxonomy): domain Bacteria; kingdom Pseudomonadati; phylum Spirochaetota; class Leptospiria; order Leptospirales; family Leptospiraceae; genus Leptospira; species Leptospira barantonii. The sequence goes on along the minus strand of NZ_NPDS01000001.1, from coordinate 836,321 downwards.
TCATGGACGCGGAATTTAATGCGACTTTGACGGACGGTTCCAGAACTCTAAGGAAAGGTTTCGGATAGATTCCGATCCAAAAAATCATGATTACGGTCGGAACGAGAATCGCCCATTCCTTGAGATTTAGATCATGGTGTTCGATCAGATTTTTGGAAGGTTCTCCGAAGATCATTCTTTTTGCGAACAACAAAAGATAACCCGCGGCGAATACGACGCCGGTAGCGGCTAACGCACCGTATACGACGTTCGCCTTGATGCTTCCGAGTATGATTAAAAATTCTCCGATAAAGCTGTTCGTTCCGGGAACTCCGAGCGAAGAGAACACGGCGATCGCAAAGAACACCGAAAACACGGGAAGCAATTTGGACAAACCGCCCGCCTTTGCGATGTCGTTGTTGCCGATTCTTTCATGCAACATTCCTAACATAAAGAAAAGCATTCCCGCGGTGAATCCGTGGTTCAACATCTGAAGCATTCCACCGGCCATTCCTTCTTCGGTGAAACTCAAAATCCCGAGCATACAAAAACTCATGTGTGATAAGGATGAGAATGCGACAACTCGTTTGGAATTCTCCTGTGCCATCGCGATGACGGCTCCGTATATGATTCCTGCGATGGATAAACCGCCGAGTAGTTCTCTGTATTCCAACATCTCTTCCGGGAAAAGTGGAATCGCCAGACGTATAAATCCGTACAATCCGATCTTCAACAAGATCCCCGAAAGGTCGACGGAACCGACCGTGGGCGCCTGAGAGTGAACGTCCGGCATCCAAGTATGCAGAGGAAACAAAGGAACCTTAATCGCAAACGCAAGAACGAATGCGAAGAACATAAACAAACGGATGTTTTTCGGAATCTCCGGAAGAAGTCCGGTGGACAATTCCTCGATGACGATCGTTCCCGTTTTAAAATACAAGATTAGAATTCCTGCAAGCATCAAAACGGAACCGGTAAACGAAAAGATCAGATACTTGATCGCGGCCTTTACGCGCTGATCCTCACCCCAGATTCCCACCATAAGAACCATCGGAGAAACCATCGCTTCCCAGAAGATGTAGAACAATACGAGATTTCCCGAAAGAAAAACTCCGTGAACGCTCATCTCTACGATCATTAGATAAATGTAAAATTCTCGGATTCGATTGGTGATGCTCGACCAGGTCGCAAGCGTCGAAAGAAAGAACAACATCGAAGACATTCCGCAAAGAAGAAGACTAAAACCGTCGAGTCCGATATGATAGTCCACTCTCAGATTTCCGGAAACTACGATGTCTCGGATTCTATCCACGAATTGTAAAGAAGCGTTCGAAGGATCGTATTCAAAATACAAACCTACGATGATTAAAAACGGAACGAGAGTGAAAGTTCCCGCTATAAATCGTAACCAATAAACCTTATTGGATAAGAATAAGAACGGCACTCCGATCAGAGGCAGAAATAAAAAAATACTTAATATAAACGGCGGGAAATCCAAGTTACAGCCCCCTCAATAGAAAAAAGGAAAGAATGACGACGGTTCCGAATACGATCAGAATCGCGTAGTCCACGATGATTCCCGTTTGAGCCCTTCTTAGAACCAAGGAGATCGCGACCGCGACCCTTCCCGTTCCCCGCAAAATCAGGTCGAGGAAATTTCTTTCCACGTATCCCGCGAGGAATTTTCCGAGTAATAGAATCGGCTCTACGATAAAGTTCTTATAAAATTCATCGATGTAGTATTTTTGGGAAAGAATTCTTTTAATCCCGGTATGCGATTCTTCAGCGTCCGGTATTTTTTTCCCGGTTAAGAATAAGGTTCTTGCGATGAAAATTCCGGAGATCGCAACCGCGACCGAAACCGCTACCAAACTCAGTTCGATCGTTTCGGCGATTTCATGAGCGTCTAACGACTGTTTGACGACCATTTGAGAAACTTCGGTTCCTCTTAAGAAAACGGGTGCGAAGTAACGGGTAAGAACGTCCATTCCCCCAAAGAAAAAATGAGGAACTTCCAAAAAGCCCGTGATCGCCGCGCCTATGGAAAGAATCACAAGAGGAATCGTCATCACAAGAGGAGACTCGTGCAAATGCGAAGCCTTGTGGGAAGATACGCGCGATTCTCCGTAAAATGCGAGATAGGTCATTCGGAACATATAGAACGCGGTCAATAATGCCGTTACGATTCCGAGTCCGTAAAAAAGGGTTCCGTAAGCATAACTTTTTTCTAATATTAGATCTTTTGAAAAGAATCCGCTGAACGGCGGGATTCCCGATATCGCAAGCGATCCGACGAGAAAGGTGATCCAAGTGATCTTCATCTGATTTTTGAGTCCGCCCATGTTCCGGAGATCCTGTTCGTGATGAAGCGCATAAATCACCGAACCCGACCCCAAGAAGAGAAGCGCTTTAAAAAACGCGTGTGTCATCAAATGAAAAAGCCCCGCAACATACGCTCCCGCACCCATCGCGACGAACATATATCCCAACTGGGAAACCGTGGAATACGCGAGCACCTTCTTGATATCGTTTTGGAAAAGCCCGATCGTCGCCGCAAAGAATGCGGTGACCGATCCGATGATTACGATCCAATGTCCCACTTGAGGCGCGGATAAAAAGATAGGATTGAGTCTTGCGATTAAAAAGATTCCCGCGGTCACCATCGTCGCCGCGTGAATGAGAGCCGACACGGGTGTCGGTCCCGCCATCGCGTCCGGAAGCCAAACGTGCAAAGGAAGCTGAGCGGACTTTCCAATCGCTCCGATAAAAAAACAAACCGCCGCTAAAGGAAGAACGTAACGAAACGAAGGAACTTCCGGGATCGCTTCGGAGATCTGAACGAAAGAAACGCTTCCGGTATACCAGAACACGAGCGCGATTCCGAGAAGCATCCCGAGATCTCCGATTCGGTTTGTGATAAACGCTTTCATTCCCGCGTTGGCGGCGGACTCTTTGTGATAGTCGAAACCGATCAATAGATACGAACAAAGCCCAACTCCTTCCCATCCGAGAAAAAGAAGAATTAAGTTTTCTGCAAGTACCAGATTGAGCATCGCGAAGATAAATAGATTCAAATAGGCGAAGTAACGCGCAAAACCCGGATCTTCCTTCATATAACCGATGCTGTAGAGATGAATCAAAGCTCCGATTCCGGTGATGATCAAAATCATATATAGGGAAAGTTGATCCACTTGATACGCAAGAGAAACGTTCAAACCCCCGGCTTCAAACCAAGGAAACACGGTTACGATTTCGGGAACCGTTCTTTCCATCGGATGAAACTGAAAGAAAGACATCAAAGCCAAGGCAAATGCAAGAAACACGACTCCGGTGGAAATCACTCCGGTAAGACCTTTCAACCATTTACCGAAAAGGCCGGAGATCAAAAATCCGATCAAAGGAAGAGCGACTAACGCAGGGATTAGATTTGATATTTCCATTCTCTTCCTACCATTTCATCAGATTCATTTCGTCTACGAAACTCGTCTTCTTGATTCTATGAATCGCGATCACGATCGCAAGTCCGATCGCCGCTTCCGCCGCCGCGATCGCCATAACGAAAAATACGACAACTTCCCCGTCCACTTGGTGAAGCGCTTTCGAAAAAGTAACGAATACGAGGTTCACGGAATTGAGAATCAATTCCACCGACATAAAAATCAACACGGCGCTTCTACGAACCATCACGCCAGCGACTCCGATCGTAAAGATGATCATCGCCAAAATCAGATAATAGTGCACCGGGATTCCGGAAATCCAGAGGCTCATACGTTTCCCCCTTCTTCGCCCTTTCCTAAATTCTTTTTTCCAAGAAGAACCGCGCCGAGTACGGCGGCGAGGAG
>NZ_NPDS01000001.1:505000-507500 GCF_002811925.1 Leptospira barantonii | reverse complement strand
TTGTATTTGTTGAGAAGGTCGCGAACGTCCATTTCAACCATTTCAATCATTTCCGATCTTTCATCCGGAGCAAGCATGTCCGCTTTGTTGATGAATACGATCACGTAAGGAACGCCAACCTGACGAGCAAGAAGAATGTGTTCTTTAGTTTGTGGCATTGGTCCGTCAGTTGCAGATACAACGAGGATCGCAGCGTCCATCTGAGCCGCGCCGGTGATCATGTTTTTAACATAGTCAGCGTGACCTGGACAGTCTACGTGTGCGTAGTGACGGTTAGCAGTTTCATATTCCTGGTGAGAAGTAGCAATGGTAATCCCACGAGCTTTTTCTTCCGGAGCGTTATCAATTTGGTCATAAGCAACAGCTTTGTTCTTACCACCGATCGCTTTTGCAAGTGAAGTAGTAATAGCTGCCGTCAGGGTTGTTTTACCATGATCCACGTGACCAATTGTACCAACGTTTAAGTGAGGTTTCGACCTATCAAATTTTTCTTTAGCCATAGCGACCTTTTAATCTCCTTACTTTTTAACGAACCCTAACGGGAATCGAGTAATGTAATTACGTAATAGTGTTCAGAATCGAAAAGGGAGTCCAGAGACAGAACACCCCTTCCCTGTGTCATATTTCTAAGAACGCTCGCAAAGCCAAGCAAGTTTTCCGTAGAAGCCTTTGCGTGCACGAGCGACTTACCATCACCGACCGACACTACGCTCTGAATCTTTGCGTTTCTCTTTGAAAGAACACCAAGCACATCACCCATCGATGTATCTGGTATCAAAATCTCTAATAGAGAAACCGGACCTATCAGTTCCGTATGATTCCGAATTATGTCTTTTAAGCCTTTGATGACGGCTACTTTTACAAGTGAAGAAGTTTCGTTCGATAAATCCGGAGGATCGTATCGATGAACGATTAAATCCAAGCCGAGAATTTCTTCTCCCTTGAATCCCTTTGCCACAACTTCATAAAAAGCTGATGTAATGGCTTCTTCTAGTGTTTCAGTAATCTTAGTTTCAAAGCGCACATCCCTGGAGAAGCTGTTAGAGCTAACCAGAGAGGCCTGCACCAGTCCGCTTGAGATTTTTTGATCAAACGCGGTATGCTGAAATTCACCCTGTATGACCATTTTTTTCCAAAGCTCAAACCTTGCAACTTTTATCCCGCTCACGTTGACTTTATAAGAATAGAATTCCTTCAAACGAGAAAGAGATACTTCCAAGTGAAGTTCTCCAAGACCTGAAAGTTGAATCTGTCCCGTTTCCGGAAGAATCTTAATTTCCAAACCCTCATCCAACCAGATCAGTTGTTGAAGAGCGCTCCAAAGTGCGTCTCTATGCTCGGCCGCCTCGGGTTCGAGAAGAATTTGAAACTGTTTTCGGATGGGTTGTAGTTCCGACCTGTATTCTTTTTGCGGGGAAGAATAAAGAACATCCCCCGGCTGGATCAAATGCAACTCGGGAACAACGATGATTTCTCGGGCAAGAGCGGACTTCGTCTCTTCTATGTCTCTTGTCGAAATGTAGTGCAGAGAATCCATCGTTCCCTGAGAAGAAATCGACCAAAATTCCTGATTTTGTGGGAACTCCTTCGAAGCGACGATATAGACGATTCTTCCCAAATCGGGGTGAAGTTCCCGTTTGAATGCGATTCCCAATTCTTCCTTAGGTCGGAACTCCGGCCGTAAACTCTTCGATAAAAGCTCCAAGGATCCGAGGAGTTCCCGCACTCCGGTTCCGTGTAAGGCCGCACCACCGAGAACGGGAAAGAATTCTCCCTTCCAGAATCCTCTCGCAAAGCCGTCCCGGGCCAAAGTTGCGAGGTTGTCCGGATTTTGCAGATACTCTGCGGAAAGATTGTCGTCCCATTCGATCAAAGGAAGTAGCGATGGGTCGGAACTCCGATCGGACAAAAGCGAAAAATCTCCGTCTTCTTTCCAGAGAAGAACCGGCTCTTTTTCTAAGATCGCTTCGAGATCCACGAGCGAATCGGTGATATCGATTCCCTTTCGATCGAGTTTGTTTAAAAAGAATAGAATGGGAATCTTTCGTTTTCGAAGCCATTCTACGTTTTGAAGGGTTTGGGATTTCAGACCTTCAAACGCGTCGATGAGAACGATTCCGAGATCGGCGACTACGAGAGAAGCGCTCGTCTGACTTTGAAAGTCAAGATGTCCGGGATTGTCTAAGAATTGAAAGAGAACCTTCGGTTCTTTTGAGTTCGGCCAAAAAACTCTCGCGAGCGTAGATTGAATGGAGATCCCGCGTTCGATCTCTTCCTGTAAATAATCGGATTCTGTGGTGCCCTCTTCGATCGTACCGGGTCTACGGATTTTGCCGGTCTCGAAAAGAATTCTTTCCAAGAGAGTGGTTTTGCCGGCGTCGATATGCGCAAAAATTCCTATGTTTAAAATCTGCATGACGGTGTTCTTTGTGCGTGGATCCGCGTTTTAAAAATCCGATCCTTCTTCGCTTGTCAAATTCGGAAGATCCATTGGTTTCCG
>NZ_NPDS01000001.1:492500-495000 GCF_002811925.1 Leptospira barantonii | reverse complement strand
TAGCACCCGCGATTTTTTCTTTACGGGAACTGTAGAACAGACGGAGAACTTCTTCGTTGGTTCCGTGTCCTAAAGATTTAACAAGAAGGGTTGCCGGGAATTTTTTCTTTCTGTCGATCTTCGCGATCAGAATTCCCTTGTTGTCCATTTCGAATTCCAGCCAAGATCCTCTGTAAGGAATCACTCTGGCGGAGAAAACGTCTCTCTCCATGTCGTAAGAAAAGAAAATACCGGGAGAACGGTGAAGCTGAGAAACGACGACGCGTTCCGCTCCGTTGATGATAAAAGTTCCCTGCTCGGTCATCACGGGAAGATCTCCCATGTAAACCGTTTGTTCGCGGATTTCTCCGGTTTCCTTGATGATCAGCCTGATGACGGCCTTTAACGGAAGCGCGAAAGTTGCGTCCGTGTCCTTACATTCTTGCGGAGAACGTTTCGGGTCCCCGAGAATGTAATGACTGTATTCCATGATCATGTCATTGTTGGGGCTTTCAATAGGAAAGGTCTCCCGGAATACAGCTTCTAATCCTTGATGCTTTCTTTTGGTCTCATCCTTAACGTCCGTCTGGAGAAACCAGTCAAAAGAACGCTTCTGAATTTGAATCAAGTTAGGAAGGTAATCCAGATTCGTGATTTTACCGAAATTTACCCGTTTTCTCTCTACTTGACCGTACATTCTTTGTGCTCCCTATCGATAAATGAAAAACTATGACCTGTATTCAATTGGTAGGTCCTTTAAATCTCGCCCTGTGCGAAAAAGAAGGATTCCGACTCTCTCAGCCTAAGCCAAACTTTTGGAAATGATACCAAATTTCTGAAAGGCTGTAAATACAATAGAGCAAGGAGGTACCTGAAAACCAGGCCTCCTTGCCGTGAGTGAAAGGATTTTTTGATAGCTAGCGCTAACAGAGCTCTAACGAAACGATTAGCTCGCTTTGAGTTCGATCTGTGCGCCAACGCCCTCGAGTTTCTTTTTGAGGTCATCAGCTTCTGCTTTGGAAACGCCTTCTTTAACAGACTTTCCACCAGCTTCAACGAGGTCTTTCGCCTCTTTCAATCCGAGTCCAGTGATTTCTCTTACGAGTTTGATCACTTCGATTTTCTTATCGCCAAAACCTTTCAGAACTACGTTAAACGTAGAAGCTTCTTCAGCGGCGGCTCCACCAGCTGCAGGTGCAGCAGCGGCAACTGCAACCGGAGCCGCAGCAGAAATGCCGAATTTATCTTCCATTTTTTTAACGAGGTCTGCCGCCTCAACTAGGGTTAGGTTTCCGATTTGCTCTAATAGCGCTTCTGTAGACATTTATATGCTCCTTTGATTTCGTTTAGTCGTTTTGCTATTTAAAAAATACGTTATGCGTTCTTTTTCTCTGCGGTTGCTTGGATCGCTCTTGCAAGAGACGCGATGATCTGGTTCATACCGGATGCAATCGTTCTCGCAGGTGCGTTGATTCCACCAGCAATCATAGCCAGAAGTTGTTCGCGACTTGGAAGTCCTGCGATCGCTTCTACACCAGTCGCATCGAGAACGGAACCGTCCATATAACCCGCTCTTAAGATCAGGTTTTTGTTGTTCTTTGCGAAGTCTTTGCAGACTTTTGCAACGGTTGGAAGGTTGTCCTTTGCGAAAATTGCGGCAAGCGGTCCTTGATATTCAGGTCCGAATGTGATGTTCTTATCTTTGTGCGCTCCGGATTCTTTCAACGCTCTTAAGAAAAGGTTATTCTTGAGAACTTTCATCTCAGAACCTTCTTTTCTCAGCTGAGCGCGAAGACCCGTGATTTCTTCCACGGTTAAACCCGAGTAGCAAGCGAGAATGAAGTTATTCTTCTCTTCCAGTTTGCCTTTGAGTAATGCGACTGCTTCTACTTTTTCCTGATTCGCCATTTTCTAATACTCCAAATCTTGTCCAGGTCAGATGGAAGTGTTGACCAGTTCTTTAACGTCTACTTTCACACCGACTCCCATAGTAGGAGCAACGGAGAAAGTTTTTAAGTAATCGCCCTTCGCGTCGGAAGGTTTATCACGCATCAGAGTTTGAACTACGGTGCGGATGTTTTCCACGAGTTTTGCGTTGTCGAAAGAAACCTTACCGATTCCGAGGTGTACCACACCGCCTTTATCGGGACGGTATTCCACTCTTCCGGATTTAAGTTCGGTTACCGCTTTTGCAACATCGTTGGTTACGGTTCCCGCTTTCGGCTTTGGCATAAGACCTTTTCTACCGAGAATCGGACCGAGTTTACCAACATCTTTCATCATGTCGGGAGTAGCCACACAAGCGTCGAAATCAGTCCAACCGCCCGCTACTTTTTCGATCAAATCGGTATCGCCTACGAATTCCGCTCCGGCGTTCTTCGCGTCGTTTTGTTTGTCCCCTTTGCAGAAAACAAGAACGCGAACTTTTTTACCGTTTCCGTGAGGAAGGGAGATCGTTCCACGAATGTTTTGAAGAGATTTATAATTCACTTTCGTAGCGATTTCAACGGTTCCGTCGAAC
>NZ_NPDS01000001.1:300000-490000 GCF_002811925.1 Leptospira barantonii | reverse complement strand
AAATGACAATCAAAATCACACAGATACAAACCTATTCACATCACTTTTAGGAATCTCAAATTCAACATTCAATATTTTGAATCTATCTTCCAAAGACAAAAACGAACAGTTACAATTTTCAGAAAACGAACAAATCAAAATTCTCGCCCATAACGTTTATATGCTTCCGAATCTCATATCGAATTGGGGACAAACGGAAAGAGCGCAACGAATTGCAAGTTCGGATTATATAAAGAACCAGGATCTGATCGTCTTCGAAGAAACCTTCGATACCAACGCGAGAAAAATTCTCTTGGACGGAATTCGTTCCCAATATCCGTTCCAAACCGACGTCATAGGAAGAACCAAAGACGGCTGGGATTCGACTCTTGGAAATTATAGATCGGCTTCGATCACGAACGGAGGAGTCGTAATCGTAAGCAAATGGCCCATCGAAGAAAAAGTTCAGTACGTATTCAACAATGCGGGATGCGGCGCGGATTGGTTCTCCAACAAAGGATTCGCTTACGTAAGAATCAACAAGAACGGAAAGAAAATCCATCTAATAGGAACTCACGTTCAAGCGGCGGATTCGGCCTGCTCCGACTTGGGTAGATCCGTAAGAACGGAACAATTTACGGACATCAAAAATTTCATCGCTTCCAAAGGAATTCCGAACACGGAAACGGTCCTCATAGCGGGCGACCTAAACGTCGTCAAAGGAACATCAGAATATTATGATATGATTTCTATTCTCAACGTAAACGAACCGAAATACTCGGGAGTTCCGTTCACCTGGGACACAAAGACCAACGAAACTACCGCCTACTCCAACGAAGACGCGGCTCCCGAATATTTGGATTATATTCTCGTTTCAAAAACGAATTCTCAACCCCAGGTTTGGCAAAACCTAGCATACGATCCGATCTCGACAAAAACTTGGAACGTTTCCGGATATACGAGCGATGAATTTTCGGATCATTATCCCGTTTACGGTTTTATCTATGCGGACGCAAACACTCCGACACGTTCGGGTCATAAAAGAAAATACGATCAGGTTTCTTTTGTTTCGACTGCGACCGGAAAAAGAATCCAAGCGGATTCTTCCCAAGCGGACGGATGGCTGAAGGCGAACACAACCGTTGAAACGATGGAAACAAAATTCAATTTGGTTCAAGAGAACAATCCCGATTCAAATCCGTCTTGTATACAAAGCGGAACAATTCGAATCGAACCGTCTCATCGACTGAATTACTTTTGGAACTGGTGGCTCGGTGGGGGCGGCGGGAATTACGCATACTATCCCAAATTCAATGACGGTTCCAATCGACTCGAAATCGTAAACTTGGACGGAGGATGTATTCAGGACGGAAGTAAAATCGCATTCAAAGATTATGATACGTTTTGGAGAAAATACTATTACCTCACCGTATGGAACGGAGAAAGCTGGAACGAATCGATTTATCTTTGGACAAATTCCGCCGGCCCCAGAGAAACCTTTTATCTGAGATTGGATTCTTCACCGGTAAGAGATTGGAGCGCCGATCTGATTTATTCGCCGACTCCGATGATTCTTCCCTAAGAAAAATGAATAGCCTGCGGATTCTAAGATTCTAAATTGAATCCCGATGAAGCAGGTTTCCATCGTCATTCCGGTTTTAAAATCGGATTCGGAATGTAAAAAATTATTGGAAGAACTTCCCTCCTTGATTCCGGAAGATTGGGAAATCGTCGTTTCCGAATCGAACGGAAAGGAAAACCGGGCCAAAACGTTAAACGAAGGCGTTCGAAAATCGAAGGGAGAATTTCTTTGGTTTCTTCACGGAGACAGCAGAATCGATTCGAACTCAATTTCAATATTACAAAAATCGATCATTCAAAATCCGGAAAGATTACACTACTTTAAATTACGTTTTTATCCGAACGGTTTTCTTATGAAGATCAACGCGAACGGCGCCAATCTTCGATCGCGGTTTTTGAATTCTCCTTTCGGAGACCAAGGACTTTGTATTCGTAAGGAGAATTTTTTAAGGTCGGGCGGTTTCGACGAAACCTCCTCTTACGGCGAGGATCTTCTGTTTGTGTGGACCGCGCAGGAAAACGGAATTCGATTAAACCGATTGAACGCGTATTTGGAAACGAGCGATCGTAAGTATAAGAAGAACGGTTGGCTCAAGATCACCTTGATTCATCAGTATCTTTACTGGAAACTCGCCTTCTCCCACTTTCTAAAATAAATTCTAACCTTGAAATCCGTTCTTCTTATGAGTTCCGTCACAAAAGGGTTTGTTCGAAGATCCTCCGCAACGACACAAATAAGCTTCGTGAACTCGATCGATCGTCCTTCCGGTGCCGGAACAGATTTCCAAATTTCCGCCTACCTTCAACGGACCGTTGTGTGTGGCTTTGATAGAAACCTTACCGTTTCTAATTTCCAGTGGAGAAGATTCTTTGGTTAAAGGTTCTCCCGAAGCGGAGAATTTAATTTCATTGTGGCTCGAATCGCAAAACGGTTTGTTTTTGGACGCCCCACAACGACACAACGTTATGCGAAATCCTAAATCGTTTTGACCCGTCAAATCCAGATCCGCGTGAAACGCAAGCGGACCGTTCTCCCTTACGTAAACCTTATTTACGAGAGGAGCCTTTTCGTTTTCGGATTCGTTCTTACTCGTATATCGAATCGCACCCGAAGGACAATTGAGCGCAAGATTTTGAATTTCACCGGCGGTCGCGCGATCCGGATAAATCCATTCTCCTTCCACGTTCGGAACAAAAACGTCCGGTCGATTGAGGACGCAATTCCTGGAATGAATGCATTTTTTACCGTCAAACTGAATCGTTATATTCTTACCGGAAACGGTTTCCATATTCTTACTCCTCGCTTGGGAATCAGAAGTATAACCGATATTTAAAATATTCCAAACTGAATATACGGATTTTAATACGTTCTTCTCGACGGTTTTCGATTTCGCATTATTATTTTTGTCTCTTTTACACTTCCGGTTTCATTCCGTGGGAAAAATCGTCCGTTAAGATTTCAAAGGCGGCCTTTCGTTTTGCGGTGAGCTTGAAGAAGTTCGAATCCTCTTTTCTTTTTACGAACACTTCGGCGTTTGCGATCTTACTATTCAAACAATGTTTCCAACCGCCGGGTGGATTCCAATATTGAAGACAAGCGAAGTCGCGAGGGTCCGCGAAAATTCTCCCCTTGATTTGAATCTCTTTGGAACTCGCCGAAAAATTCCAATCGAAGTAACGATACTTTGCCCTTCCGAATCCGGCCAAGGGATGATTGAGTTTATAATCCTTTCCTCGAAATCGAAACACGATCGGCGTGATCGCCGGAGTCCACAGAGGTCCAATCTTCAACTTTGCGGTCGCAAGTTCTAGAAAAGAATCCGATTCTTCCTCGAAGCCGACCACTTGTCCCCACGCGTATTGATCCGTATGTTTGGATCCCCAGTTGTGGTTGTGGCTTCCGATCCAATTGTCGAGATCGATCTCTTCCGATCCTACATTCAATTTTCCTGATATACGAACCCAAGGATTTCCCACTAAAACCTTTGCCTTCGGAAAACCTCCTTCGTATAAATTCTCGGGAAAAAGAAAAAGCGGAGGACTTCCTCCGGAAATTTTCAGATCCCAGAAAAAATCCTCGGGACCTTTTTTATTTCCGGCCTTTCCTTTCAGATGAGAATCCGAAAGTTCCGAGTCGCCGATCCGAATCGACAAAGGAGTCGGATCGAATTTGCATCGATGGATCGGAAACTCCGACTTGGATACGAAGTGCGTGTTCTGATCACCGTCGAAATAGATCGCCCACAATTCTCCGATCGCTTTTTCCGGATTTCCTTTCGGAGAAAAAATCGTATAACGGATCCAAACCGCCTTACACGCGTTTGGATGATTGGCGCGCACAAACCAACTTTCATAATGTCCGCCCGTGTCGTTCGTTTTAAATCTAGGATGATTGAAATTGGATAGGATCGCGCTCATGGTTTCCTCAAATCGAAATGGTTCCGACTCTTATAAGAGAATCCATTTCAGCCTCAAGTAGAATTCTAACGCTTTTGAGGGATTTTTATACCTTCGATTTCGATGTAGTTTTTTATCCAAACGTTTCAAGGGAGAATTTTCGCGCCCGAATGAAAGCGGGTTGATTCGAAAAATCACAGACGAGCGAGTACAAAAAAAAACACAGAACACGGCATATATCGATTTAAAAATATATTCATTTTTTTGAATGTATTTTAATTCGGTTTAAACTTTTTGCTTGATTTCAAAATAGAACGTTCTACAATTAGATCTCGTCTTACGATCTATCAAAATTCATCCCTTACATCGATTATCTCCCACTTATATTCCGTTTATATTATGGATTTTTAAAACGATAAACGTGTTCTAAAATAGATTCCTCTTTGTTTTATTTTTTATCGAACGCTTGAATTTTACGCCTAATTTTAATTTTTGTTTGACCTTCCTTGATTTTCGGATACGCCTCCAAGAGTTCGGGAGAAATAAAAATGAAAAAAGAGAATTGGAAAATCACGTTCATCGTGCTCGTCTGTTGCGTGTTCGCGGATTGTTCGGAAAAGAAAAACGACAACGATACAATATTAACGTTGTTAAACGAAGGAACGGCTTCGACAAACCTAAACGATCGCAAACCGGTCGACAGCCAAACGTTATTAACATCCACCGCGCCCGATGTGTTTTTAGTGGGCGCTTCCAAGTCCGACATTACGGGACCATTCGTTCAATCCAGCACGGGTTACAACAGCCCGGGAGATCAAATGTCCGGTTTGGCGATGCGTCTTTTTTCAAGAGCATTCGTAATCGAACGTCCGGGCGGTAAGATCGTCGCGATCGTAACGAACGATATGCTTCACATGTATCAAGGTGTGAAGATGGGAGTCGTTCAAAAACTACAAGCGGACGGATACGGTTCCGCATTCAACCAAGAGAACGTGGTTCTTTTTGCGACACATACTCATTCGGCTCCGTCCAACACGTCGTGGTATACTCTATTCAATCTTTTTAATGGAGTTGTGGGCTTTGATAAGGTTCATTATAATATTCTTGTAAACGGAATCACCGAATCGATCAAAGCGGCTTACAATCAAAGAAGAGAAGCGAGAATTCGTTTCGCTTCCGGAAATCTGGTAGGCGCCGCTCACAACCGTTCTTCCGCGGCTTACGAATGGAACGCTGACAAGTCGAATTATTCCAAGAACATAGAAGAGACGATGACTCTTTTGCGTTTTGAAGCGACCGACGGGACTCCGATCGGACTCATCAACTGGTTTGCCGTTCACGGAACTTCCTTGGGGATTTCCAACAGAAGAGCGCACGGGGACAACAAGGGATACGCTTCTCATCTTGTGGAAACTACGATGGGAAATAATTTCGTGGCGGCGTTTCCACAAGGACCGATGGGAGATTCCAGTCCGAACCAACCCAATCCGACCGATATTACCAAACCGTTCCTCAGACCGAACGACTTGGATCCGAACTTGGACGCTCTGGAAAATCCGATCGTTCACGGAACTCTTCAGGGAAACAAGGCTCTCGAACTGTACAACTCCGCTACGACCGCGATTACGGGTAACGTAGGCTATCGACATTCTCACGTAACCTGGAATCAAAAGATCGGAGTCGATCCCGCTTATATCGGTTCGAACAGTATGCCTTGGGATAGCGCTTCCGGCGCGACCACATGCGTCGCGACGATCGGCGGAGGATTTCTCGCCGGTGACGAAGAAGGCGCTCCCGTTGAATTTGCAAAGGAAGGAGAGATTCGAAACGATTTCGTTTTAGAAAACGGAGTCTGGGTAAAAAAGAATTACAATCTCACCAATCTAAGCGGAGCCGCGCAGATCTTAGGAGTGTTCTGGCCTCTCGCACAACTCGCGTTAAACTCCACGAAGTATGAAGGATGCGACAAGGAGAAGTTCACCCTTCTTCCCGTGGGAGAAGTCGACAGCTTTTGGTTTCCGAATCCTCAGGTTCCGTTTGTTCCCGTGATTCTTCCGTTGCAAATTCTTACGATCGGAAACACCGCGATTCTTACTTCGCCGTTCGAGATCACGACACAGGCCGGAAGAAGATTGAAGAATAGAATCTCATCCACTCTATCGAGCGCGGGTTATTCGAACGTGATCGTCTCGGCGATGGCAAACGGTTACGCGCAGTATTTAACCACAAGGGAAGAATATTCCGCGCAAAACTTCGAAGGAGGTTTTACCGCATACGGACCTTGGTCGAACGCCGCGCTTCAGCAGGAATTCGATCGTATCGCAAAGGACATCGTCGCGGGTAGAAACACAAGTCCGGGACCGAATCCTCCCGATCTTTCCAATCAACAGTTCATTCAGACTTGGTTGTCACAGAACGGAATCGTGAACGACGGCGGAGATTTCGGAAAGGTTTTAACGGATGTAAAAACTTCGTATAATAAAAACAAGGATGTCGTCACCGCCAAGTTTCAAGGAACACATCCTCGAGTGGTTCAGGATAAGAAGTTGGACGGAACCCTTTCCTCCTTTTACGATCCGAGTCGTTATACGTATCTCGAGATTCAAAGGAAGAATGGAAGTCAGTGGACAACGATCGCGACGGACAACGATCCTTATACCGCATTCGATTGGGTAAGAACCGGAGGAGATCTTTCTCCCACTTCCGAGGTTACGATCACTTGGCTCGTTCGAAACCAATCTCCGGGAACGTATAGAATCGTCTACAACGGACTTGCGAAACAATTCTGGTTGTTCCTATGGACTTACAAAAAGGTGACCGGAACTTCGAAAGAATTCGTTCTGCAATAACGAGACGACTTTCAAAAACGCCGACGAAGAACTTTATAATTTCCGAATATAAAATTCTCGTCGGCGAAACGTTTTACTGAGGAAGTCGGAAGGTGGGAAGGGAAAGATTAAACCGAACCGCGACAACTCGGATCAAAACCACAAGACAAACGGAGAGACCGGTGTTCCAATCCGGATTTACATTCAAATATCCTAATAAAACATACAAAGTGGCTCCGGCCAAACACGCCGTCGCATAAATTTCCTTACGAAAAATCAAAGGAACCTCGTTGATCAAAGTGTCCCGGATCACTCCTCCGAAAATTGCGGAGATCATCCCGAGAATCACCGAGCCGAACGGATTCACTCCAGTTGCCAAAGAAATTTTCGTTCCGATCACGGTATAAATTCCGATTCCAATCGAATCGAAAACGAAAATCTCTCGTTTCAATTTAGGCCAATACCTTGCAAAAAGAATTGTGATTACAAAACCGATAAAGATCGCCCAAAGAACGTTTTCATCCCGAACCCAAGCGACCGGATAATTTCCGAGTGTGATGTCTCGAAGTGTTCCGCCTCCGATCGCGGTGATAAAGCCCGTAAAAAACGCGCTGAATATATCGTGATGATGACTTTTCCTTTCCGCGGCGGCTAACGCGCCCGAAAGCGCAAAAAATCCGACGCCGATCAATTCTATGTAATACGATAAGTCCATTCTTAAAGAAGACCGATCAACTCCGAAAGAGAATTCAAATCCCCTTCCTCTTTTTTAAGATACGATCTCCAACCGAGAGATTTGGGAACGACCACGTCCAAGTCGTATTTGTCTCCGCAATACACCAAATATTTTCCCGGAAGATCGACGAGCCTCATCGCTTCTTCGAAAATTTTCGGGGAAGGTTTTTCATATCCGAACTCCGCGCTTACGATTACAGGATTCAAATGTTCTAATATACCTTTCGCTTCCAAAAGCGCGCGCAGACGATGATCCCAATTGGAAATCACGCCGAGCCCCCAATTCTCATTCTTACAAAAATCCTTGAGCTCCCAAAAACCCGGATCCACGTTCCAAAGTTCCGGATCGGCGAATCTATGATAGATGATGGGAAACGCTTTTTCAAGCGGAACACGATCGGGAATTCTTTCCAGAAAATCGGAAAGTAATTCCTTCCACCAACCCGGAGTTCCTCCCGAATGAAACTGATATTTGTCCCTGTGTTCGGGCGGAGCATTCTCGTGCATCTTATGCCAGGATTCGGAGAAAGCCTTTCTATAAATCTCTCCGGCGTTTTTCTCCTCTTTCAATCCCGCTTCCAAAAGAATTTCAAGATAGGTTTCGCCCGCGGATTTTTTTAAATGAAGAATCGTGTCGCCCACGTCGAGGAATAGATATTTATCATAACTCACGGACTTAGTTTTGAATGCCCTGTCGTTTTTGCATCAAGGTTTCGAAAGATTTCGAATTCAAAAATGACTTGTAAGTCGCGTTTTAAAGTTCATGCTCTGTGTTATGCCAGGTTCAAATTTTTCGATCGGAATTTTTATCTTTCCCGGCGTCACTCAACTCGACTTCACCGGACCTTTCGAAGTGTTCTCGAGAATCCCGAACGCGAAGGTTTTTTTATTCGCGCAAACGAAAGGACCGATCGATACGGAATCGGGAATGAAATTCTTACCCGATTATGATTTTGCGACCTGTCCCGATCTAGACATTCTTCTTGTTCCGGGCGGTTCGGGTACGACTCTTCTCATGGAAGAATTCGAAGTTTTGGATTTTCTAAAAGCGAAAGCGGAGAATTCAAAATTTATCACTTCGGTTTGTACGGGTTCCTTGGTTCTTGCGGCCGCCAGTCTTTTGGACGGTTACAAGGCGACAACTCATTGGCTTTCTTTGGATGTCTTAAAATTATTTCCGGTTCAGATTTCGGGAGAACGTTTTGTGAGAGATCGCAACCGAATCACCGGAGGCGGAGTTACAGCCGGAATCGACTTCGCCCTTTTTCTCACCGCGGAATTTTTCGGTACGGATCTCGCCGAAGAAATCCAATTGATGATCGAATACAACCCCGCTCCCCCGTTTACTTCGGGTCATCCTACGACCGCAACCTCTCATCTTGTGGAAAAGGTGAAGGTAAGTCGGGAAACGGCTCAGAATCGAAGAAAGGCCGCCGCCATCCGCGTCTTAGAAGCAAGAACTAAAAATTAAGCGAGAATGTAGGAACTACTACGTTCTCCGTAAAGAT
Organism: Leptospira barantonii; assembly: GCF_002811925.1. Classification (NCBI taxonomy): domain Bacteria; kingdom Pseudomonadati; phylum Spirochaetota; class Leptospiria; order Leptospirales; family Leptospiraceae; genus Leptospira; species Leptospira barantonii. The sequence goes on along the minus strand of NZ_NPDS01000001.1, from coordinate 480,972 downwards.
CCCGCGATTTCCAAAACCATCGACCTTCCGGAAATTTGTGGGAACTCATACAAATTCCACGAATTCCTCTTTCTCCCGCGCCCTGGACTTGTGGGAACTCCTCCAAAATCCGCCCGAGCATGCACCCTCTTGCGATTTTCTACTTGACCTTGGTTACAAATTTCATATTTTGTTACTTGTAACTAAAGGAGAATCAGATGAAACAAAGAAAATTAGGAAATCAAGGTCCTCTCGTTTCGGAAATCGGCCTCGGTTGTATGGGGATGTCGGACTTCTACGGAACGAAGGAAACCCGAGACAGAGCCGAAAGTCTCCGCACGATTCACGCGGCTCTCGACTCGGGAATCAATCTTCTCAACACGGGCGACTTTTACGGAATCGGTCACAACGAACTTTTGATCGCCGAAGCGTTAAAAACCGTTTCGAACAAACCTTTGATCAGCGTGAAGTTCGGCGCGATGAGAACCCCTCAAGGTGGATTCACCGGATACGACGCAAGACCGAACGCGGTTAAGAATTTTGCGGCGTATTCTTTGACAAGACTCGGAGTGGATGCGATTGATATCTATCAACCGTCTCGTGTCGATCCTACGGTTCCGATTGAAGACACGGTGGGTGCGATCAAAGAACTGATCGAAGAAGGAAAGGTGCGTTATCTGGGTTTGTCCGAAGCGAATCCCGAGAACATAAGACGCGCTCATAAAATTCATCCGGTGACAGCTCTCGAAATCGAATACTCGATCGCGACAAGATTGATCGAAAAGGAAATTCTTTCCACGGCGCGAGAACTCGGAATAGGAATCGTCGCCTACGGAGTTTTGTCCAGAGGACTTCTTTCCGGAAAAATTTCGGGCGCGTTGGAAACGGGAGATTTTAGATCCCATTCTCCCCGCTTTATGGGAAAAAACCTTGAATCCAATTTGGAGCAGGTCAATGTGCTTCAAGAACTCGCAAAGGAAAAAAACTGCAGTCCCGCACAACTCGCCATCGCTTGGGTGCTTCATCAAGGAAACGATATCGTTCCTTTGATCGGCTCCACAAGAACGAGTAGCTTGAAAGAAAACTTAGGAGCGATCTCCATCGAACTTTCCAAGGAAGAATTAAAAAGAATCTCCGATTCTTTTCCGGACGGTTCGTTTCAAGGAGAAAGATATCCGGCCTTTCAAATGCAGACCGTAGCCAAATGATTTATGCCCAGAACAGGCTTAACGCCGGAAGAACTTTATAACAAGGCGCTCGATTCGACGGAAGAAGAAATCCGCAAGAACGGAGTCGAGCGTCTTAAGCTGACGGACATCGCAAGAGAACTCAAAGTAAGTCACGCGGCTTTGTATAAATTCTTTTCGGACAAACAGTCTCTTCTGGACGAGGTTTCCAAAAGATGGTTGGATCGAATCGATCGTGAGTTGGAAAAAATTTCCAAGAAGGACGCGCCCGTCGAGGAAATTCTTTTCGAATGGTTTATGACCTTACATCTCATGAAACGCGAAAAAGTATTATCGGATCCGAGACTTTTCAACGCTTTCAATCTTTCCGCCGAAAAAACAAGACCCTTCGTGGTTTCGCATCTTACTCACATGGACGCGCTACTTACCGAATTGGTAAACAAGGGAATGTCCTCCGGAATCTTTTTTTGTTCGAACGCAAAGGAAGGCGCGAGAATTCTTTTTGAAGGAACGGCCTCGTTTCACCATCCCCGTTTGGTTTTGGAATCCATCGACCAGGATCGTAAGGACGCGTTAAGCGCGCTTCTGAAAACGTTGATCGCAGGATTAAAGACGAAAAATCCCTAAAAAATTACGAACAAACGTTTCCGATTCCGAACCGATCGACCCGCGGGTTTCAAGGACCTAGCAAATAGCGGTAAAGATCGACACCGACGCGCAAAAACGGAAAAACTTGCGTGTTCTATAATATTCTTCTTTTCTAATGTTTAGAATGGTGAATCAGATGTGGTTCGTCCAGATCCTTCCAGAGCGCGGCGTTTCCGATCGTGATCGAAGCCTCGTGAATTTCCTTTAAGAACTCCGCTTCCTTCTCCGGATTTTTTTTCTTATCCTTGGAATCCAGAGATTCCTTTACGCCCGCGAGAATCTTATCCAAAAGAAAACTAATCGGCTTATCCCAAATCGCGGAAGTGGTTACGATCACCATTCTTCTGTGAGGAATGACGTACACAAACTGACTTCCCTTTCCGTTCGCCATAAACGTTTTTTTACCTTCGAACTGATGCGTCCAAAGTTGATAACCGTAGTTTTGTCCCGCCCCGGGTTGGATTGCTTGTTTGATCCATTCGGGCTTGAGAATTTTTTTACCTCTATAACTTCCGTTGTCCAGATATAAGGTTCCGAGTTTCAACATATCCACGGGCTTGAGTCGCAAACCGAATCCCGCGGTTTGTCTTCCCGATGGAGAAGTATACCATTCATAACCTTTGAAGTCGAGCCAAGAGAACAAAGTCTTCTCCGCAAAATGAAGGAGGGTCATACCGGCTTTGTTTTCCAAAACCGCCGCGGCCAGTTGAGAATCTCCGTTGCTGTAATCGAACTTAGTTCCCGGTCTATCCTTCACTTCGGGTAACAACGCGATGACGAGCGGATCTTCCGCCGTTCTGATATCGTCTCGTTCCGGAAACTCGGACCAACGCATTCCCGAAGCCATGTGAAGAACGTCCCTGAGCTTCAGGGATTCCTTACCTTCGATCAAAGGAAAGGGAAGATTTCCGAGAGAACGCAAAGAATTCATCACGGGTTCGTCCACATTTTTGAGAATTCCTTCGAAGTTTAAGATGCCGAGTAACGTGGACGTTACGGTTTTTGTAACCGAATAAACGCTGTGATTGTGATTGCGGGTCACACCTCCCGCATAACGTTCCATGACGAGTTTTCCGTCTTTTAAGATCAATAGGGAACGAACCTCGATTCCTTCTTCACGAATCGATTTTGATAAACGAAGTAGAGGTGCGGAATCCAAACCAGCGTCTTCGGGAAGTGCGATTGGAAATCCTTCGAACGGAGAACGATCGAGTTGTTTCGGGGCAAAAGAACGAACCGTGCTTTTTAAAACAACTTCTCCCTCGTGCCCGACGGAGGCGCACGAAAGAATCAATCCGATCCAAATTAGAAAAAGCCAAATTCTCATACTAACACTCACTCTTTTTTTCAACACGTCTTGATCGATTCTTTTTCTTTCGGGTCGTTATTTTTTGAAATTTATTGACGATCAAAAAATTCGACAAATTGCCTTCTAAGTTAGCGATCTTCTTCCTTGATTTTGACTGGCTTTTTTCGGAACGTTTGAGAGAATTTAGAAAGGCCTTCCATGAACTCGAAGTTCGTTCTTCATTCTTTTCTGATATGTATTCTGACGATCTCGATCGTAAACGTGAATTGTTTGGTTCGAGTCGACTGGGATAATCCGAATCAGAAGAGCGATAAAAAAGCTCCTTCTCCCGATGCGTTCCCTACGGCGGAAGAGGCCAACCTAACACAGGTGGAACGAGCCCGATTGATCCGAGAAGGAAAAAGACTCGGACTTTCACCCGAAGGACTCGAACTCGTTCACAGTCAGAGTTCCGGTTATTCCTATGAGAATGCGTGCACACAACTTTTGGCGAAGTGCCAGACAAATTGTATGGAAGAATGGTATCCGTTTACTTCCATCTTTCTTCCTGTGATCGGCTACAGAAGCGCAAAACAAAGACAGTGTATGGATCGTTGTAATCAATTCTGCAAACTTCCGAGCCGAATTCTTTCGGGAGAAACGAGCACAACACCCACCACTCCCGGCCCTCAATCTCAATGAGAATTTTCTAATTTAGAATTTTCTCCTTCGGAACAAACCGTAAAAATCATTTCGGATTAACGGTTAAAAACTTCTTGCCAATTCTTAGAAACCTCCGAATATTTTCCCCCGGAGAAAATATGTCCAGTTCAAACGAGATTATCGTATTTACAACTCTGAGCGATCGGGATCTTGCCGAAATTCAGATTTCCGAGATGCTTCAGGAAGGAATTATCATTTCGGGAACGATTTTTCCCGAGGTTACCCTGATGTATCAGTGGGATGGAAAGATCGCGATGGATACCGAAAATAAAATCATGATCAAAGCCCGATCCGATCAGTATCCGAAAATCGAGGAATACATCATGAAACATCATCCGTATCTCGCGCCCGAGGTGATTAAGCTAGACGTAAGTTTCGGTTCGGATAATTACCGTAAGTTTATCAAAACTAAAATCGAAAAAGCGGGATAAATCTTAACCCGCTCCTTTATAAGTTCGGTTTAAAACCGGAGAAGTGTCCTCAATCTCCGGCGCCGGACATATTCCTGAGAACTCTTCCCAAAATTTCCGGGTCCATCAAAAGTGCGAAGGCGATTCCGCATAACGCACCCCAAAGATGCGCGTCGTGATTGATTCCGTCCGCGGCTCCGCTTCTCGAGGAGAAATAAGTATACGCAAGATACAAAACCGCGTAGATCGCGCCGGGAATCGGAATCGGTATAAACATCATATACAAGGACATGTTCGGATAAAAAAGAATGGTCGCAAACAATACGCCGCAGACTCCGCCGGAAGCGCCTAACGTGGCGTAAAGAGGATTGTCCAAATTTTTTCTCCAGGAAATGACGCTGGTGATCAGAATCGTTCCCAGATAAAAAAGAATATATTTGATCGGACCCACGGTGATTTCCAAATTTCTACCGAAAGAATAAAACGAAACCATGTTGAAGATAAGATGCATCCAATCCGCGTGAATAAAACCGGACGTAAGAAGAGTGTAATAGTTCTTATTTCTTTCCAAACGATACGGAGTAAGAATGAACTTGCCGAGTTTTTCTTCGGATGAAAAACACCAGATACTCATACCGAACGTGACGAGACAGATGATGATCGTTATCAAAATGAATTCCTTTCTTTTAGTTTTCGGTCGTAGATTCGTCCGTTTGGATCGACATCATTTTATCCCGTAGGATTGCGGCTCTTTCAAAATCGAGATCTTTAGCGGCCTTGAGCATTTCTTCGCGGAGTTTATCCTTCAAGTCTTCCTTGTTCGGGAACTTCTTGGAATTGAATTTTTTCTCCAAGTCTTCGAGGATCAGATCCTCCGAAGTTTGTTCCTTTTCCTCTCGTTCGATGATGTCCGCGACTTCTTTCTTGATCGTAAGCGGAGTGATTCCGAATTTCAGGTTATGCGCTTCCTGGATTTTTCTACGTCGATCGGTTTCGTCGATCGCCTTGGTCATCGAATCGGTCATCTTGTCCGCGTAAAGAATCGCGGTCCCGTTGACGTTACGAGCGGCGCGGCCTATGGTCTGTATTAGAGATTTATAATTTCTTAAAAAACCTTCCTTATCCGCGTCGAGGATCGCGACCAAGGAAACCTCGGGAATATCAAGACCTTCCCGTAAAAGATTGATACCGATCAGAACGTCGTAGATCCCCTTTCTCAAATCGCGGATGATCGCGACCCGATCCAAGGTTTCAACTTCCGAGTGAAGATACGCGACCTTCAATCCGATCTCTTCGTAGTAATCGGTTAAATCTTCCGACATCTTTTTCGTAAGAGTTGTGACGAGAATCCGTTCGCCCGCGTCGATCCTTTTGCGGATTTCAACGAGCAGATCCTCGATCTGATTTTTAGTGGGACGCACTTCCACGATCGGATCCAAAAGACCCGTTGGACGGATGATCTGTTCGACCACCTGAGTGCTTTTTTCGAATTCGTATTCAGCGGGAGTCGCGGAAACATACAAAGTTTTCGGAGTCAACGATTCGAACTCTTGAAAGTTCAGCGGTCTGTTGTCGAGCGCGCTCGGTAAACGAAAACCGAAGTCGACTAACGTTTGTTTGCGGGCTTTGTCTCCCGCGAACATTCCTCCGATCTGAGGAATGGTAACGTGGGATTCGTCGACGATCAGTAAGAATTCTCCCTGGAAATAATCGATGAGACATGCGGGACGTTCTCCGGCTTTTCTTCCCGTGAGATGTCTGGAATAGTTTTCGATTCCGTTGCAGTATCCCATTTCCTGAAGCATTTCCATATCGTAGTTCGTTCTGGAAGTGATTCGTTCCGCTTCGAGGAGTTTGTTGTTCTTTCTAAAGAAGTCCGCCTGCGCTTCGACTTCTGCGCGGATGTTTCCCACCGCTTCCTTGACCTTCGGACCGGAAGTGATGAAGTGTTTCGCGGGATATATATAAGCTTTTTCTAATTTAAGAATCGTTTGTGCGGTTACCGGATTGATTCTGCTGATCGAATCGATTTCGTCTCCGAAAAATTCGATTCGAATTCCATCCGTGTGATATGCGGGATAAATTTCGATCGAATCCCCGCGGACACGGAAGTTTCCTCTCGAAAAGTCTATATCGTTTCGGTTGTATTGTATATGAAGAAGTTTGCGGATGACCGCGTCCCGTTCGACGGTATCCCCTACTTTTAATGCGACAACGGAGTTGGTATATTCTTCCGGAGAACCCAAACCGTAGATGCAGGAAACGGAACTGACGATGACGACGTCGCTTCTTTCCAAAAGAGAAGAAGTCGCGCGCAGTCTCAGTTTGTCGATCTCCTCGTTGATGGAACTGTCCTTTTCGATAAACGTATCGGAGGATGGGACGTAGGCTTCCGGTTGGTAATAATCGTAATAAGAAACGAAATATTCGACCGCGTTTTCGGGAAAGAATTCCTTAAACTCTCGAAACAGCTGAGCCGCCAAAGTTTTGTTATGCGACAAGACCAAGGTCGGAAGTCCTAAATTCTGAATCACCTGAGCCATCGTAAAGGTTTTACCGGAGCCCGTGACTCCCACGAGTGTGACCTTGTCCTCTCCTTTCTGAAAGGAGCCAGCGATGTTTTCGATCGCCTTGACTTGGTCCCCTGCGGGTTGATATGAGGAATGAATTTTAAAAACGGATGCCATCTTAACTAAGACAGTTTTTTCTTGGCGTTGAACTGAGCCTGTTTTCTATCTTCGAGAATTTCAAGATCCAGTTCGTCAAAAAGTTTCTGCATGACCATCATACCGCGCATGAGCGTGGCTGTGGAGGAGAATTTTCCTCTTTCGATGTCCTGTTCCAGATTCAGTTCCTTGAGATTGTTTACGATTTTGATAAAAAGAGTCTGATTGCGATCGATGGAATATTCCACTTCGACCTCGGTTCCGTCCCCGTATTTCACCGCGTTTTCCACGGCTTCCAGAGCGCCGATACAAAGATCGATCACGATCTCTTCGGGAGTTCCCTGACTTTTGAGAAAGAATTCGAGACGACTTCGCACATACTGCATCGGTTGATACGCGATTTTGCCGAGAAGAACATAACTGTCCTTAGCCGGGAATTTTTTTCCCTGAATCTGATCCGGATGAATGTGTAATTCTTTCGCGTTGAACTTACTGCGTTTCGCATAACCTGATTCAACGAAACTTTCCAGGATGTTCGCGATGATCGAATTTTCGATATCGGGTTCGTCCTTGAACTTGCGGAGAGTTTCCATACGAATCCAAGCGAAAAAATCGTTCACGGTTCCGGTCAACCCCTGAGAAAGCATCGACTGAATCTGCTTTTCGATTTCTTCTCTGGAGAGGTGGAAGCTCATACTTTATCCATTTAGATGCAGAATTCTGAAAGTGTAAATCCGTTTTTACCAGGACTTGATTTGGCGCATCGCTTCGTAAGAAATCACGGCGACTGAATTGCTCAAATTCAAACAACGGGAAGAATCTTCCATCGGAATTTTTAATATCTTTTCCTCATTCCACGAAATTTTCATTTCCGCGGGAACTCCCGATGTTTCATTTCCGAACAAAAAAGCGTCTCCTTCCTTGTATTGCACGCCGGTATAAGAACGTTTGCCGTGAATCGAAACCAGATACAAATCAGTTCCTTCCGGAAGAGCCGCTTTATATTCTTCTAAAGAAGAATGAAGTGAAATTTTAACCTTATCCCAATAATCCAACCCGGCTCTACGCGCGGCCTTTTCGGAAAGATCGAATGACGCTTGTCCGACGATGTGAAGCTCCGCACCCAAAGCCACACAAAGCCTTGCGATGTTTCCGGTGTTCGGTGGAATCTCCGGTCTGTAAAGTCCTATATGCAGAGACATGAAATCATTTTTTCTTGTTCTTGTTTAGGGAATTCTGAAGGATCGCTCCGAAAGAACTCGTGGAACCGCTCGTATCGGAACTCAAGTAACTGCTGTAGTCCATTCTCTCTTGAATCTCTTTCGCCTTTTGGATCGACAGAGAAATCTGTTTTCTTTCGGGATTCACTTCCATTATAAAAACGTCAATTACGTCTCCAGGTTTGAAACTCTGATTGAGAGGAACCCGATTCGGAATTCCGGTTTCTCTTCCGGGAACAAGACCGTTGAAATGATCGTCTAACTTTACGAAAAGACCGAACGGTTTTAGGGAATCGATCGTTCCTTTTACGATATCGCCTTCTTTAAACGGAACCGTCTGCGCCCAAGGATCCTTTAGAAAATCCTTAACCGTTAATGCGAACTTCTGATTTTCCCAATCGATACGAAGAACTCTCGCACGAAGAGTTTGACCGACTTGAAATTCTTTGTCGAGTTCCGGATTCTTTTTGAAAGTAGCTTCGCTGATCGGAATGAGAGCCGAAAGACCTCCGTCCATCTCGACGATCAAACCGAAGTTCTGAATCGTCTTAACCTTGCAGGTGACGAACATTCCCTCTTTGAGTTCCTGTTTGAGAACTCCGAGTTTCGCTTCCTTCGCTTTGTCCGAAATTTTCTTTTGAGAAACGATGAGCTTCCCTCTGCTTCCGATATCTTGAATGAGGAACTTAAGACGTTTGCCCACAAGACCCGATTTTTTCAACTCGGGATCGATTTGAGAGAACGGACAGAACGCGGTAAATTCTCCGATCTTTACTTCGGCGCCGGATTCTCCTTCGCTGATGAATTGACCGAGAACGGGGATCTCCGCTTTTTTAGCGATTTCTAATAGATCTTTGTTTAAAGAATCTCCGCTCAAACAAGTCGTGAAGTGAATGTCTCCGTGATCTTCCTTGAGAAAATACGCTTCGATCTCGTCGCCTTGATTCGGAAGACCGGACTCAATAAATTCTTCCGAAGTGATGATACCCGGAGTTTTCGTTTCCTTAGTCGTTACGAAAACGAAATCCTTTTTTGCGGAGCTTACGATTGCGGTGACTCTGGTTCCGGCTTCCATCGCTTTTTTCTTTTTAAAGGAAGCATCCAACATTTTCTCGAAGAGTTCTTTTTCCGATTCTTTCATTTGTTTTTCCCTCTCTTTTTTTGACTGGAAGCCGGTTCTTTTTTTTCGGATGGATATGAAATTTCTCCGGCGATCACTTTGCGAAGAGATTTCAAATTCTTTAAATCGACGAGCGGATCTTCCGTATAAACATTTATGAATGCCGGTTTGCCTTCGCGAATTTTTCCTTCGTGAGGAGCTTCGATAAAACCGCAGGTGGATTCGGTGGCGATGAAAATCGTTTCCACATTGCCGAGAACCTTGGAAAGAATTTCCATTTCCTTCCATCCGCCGATTCCCGGATGAACGTGAAGATAACCCGTGCCGGATGCGAGAAGCATTCCTTGACTTAGATTTTTTTGTCTGTTTAAAAATGCAAGATAGGATTTGTATTCCTTATCGGCGTTCGCACGATCCTCTTCCTGAATCTGAGAAAGTTTACCCGCGAACTCCGGTTCGGGCGCGATGTTTTTCGCAAAGTAAGGACTCCATTCCTTCATCGCGTTTAAGTCGGTTTCCCAATCCGAAGTTCCGGCGATCTTTTGATAATAATAAACGGAGAACATGGGACCCCAGTTTAAATTGCGAAACACACCGGGAGAAATTCTTCCCGCGATCGTATCGGGAACGGGATGATACAAAGTGGGAATACCCGCATTGATTCCTTCGAGAATGCTGAACTCGTCGCCAAAGGCGGATAACGCTAGTTTGATGTTCTCGGCGTCCGCGGATTTTTTCAACTGATACAAAAACGGACCGTCGAACGCGAACGATTCTCCCTCTTGATAACGATAAAAAAGATGAACGGGAGAAGCCGGTCTTTTTTTGATCTGAGAAATCGCCTGTTGGGAAGAACGAATCACGTTGTAACCGGGAAGGTTTCCGAGATTTTTCGTTTCGGAACTTTCCGCAATCCAAGGAGTGTCCGTCTTCTTTACCCAAGGAGAATTTTTCCCGGAACGTTGTGCGTCCTTCAAAAGTGTCTCGACCCAAGACGGATCTCCGACCGAAAGAATTCCGGTAAAACCGTGAGCCAAAAAGGATTGAAGAGAAAGATAAACACCCGCGCGATCTTTTTGTCCGCCGAGTGAATCCGTGGACAGAGTTACGTTTGCGTCACAAAATCCCGGAAGCGCGTATGAAACTTTTCCCGAGAAAGAATTTATTTTTTTGATCGATGTGATCTTACCGTTTTCGATTCGAATTTCGGAAGGTTCGGAATATTCTTTTTTTCCGGGAAGAAGATAACGCACCGCGTTTAAGGTGGTCGACTCGGAGTACACTGACGCCGTACTAAACAATAACATCAGAGAAAAAACAGAAGGCTTAAAAAGAATGCTGAGTTCGTTTCTTTTCCGTTTCAAACCTGAAAGGTGCTTCTTTTTTCGCGTTCTTAAAATGACTCTCTTGACAAACAAAACAGATTCCGAAATGTTCATGGATGATGGGGCAGGAAATCCGAGATATATCCGACAATATCCGGCTAACAATTGAGAACGGAAAAATCCTGTCTCTGAAAACCCACAGAATGACTCATTCTGTCGAAGAGCATATCCAAGATGCGGTCGGGCTGATTCTGGATAAGGTCACTCATCCTACTCTGGTTCCTACGGTTTATACTATAATAAAAGAGTTGGCAATCAACGCCTGCAAAGCAAACCAAAAAAGGATTTTTTTCGAAGAAAAAGGTCTGGATCTAAACAACGCTTCCGATTACGAAAAAGGAGTTCGCGAATATAAGAGTATTTTCAGCGAAGCGATGTCCGAACGTTACGGACAAAAGGCGAAGAAGGAAGGATACTATTGTCTGATCAGTTTTCATTATTCTTTTGACGGAATCAGAATCGAAGTCGTGAACAATGCGCCCGTTACTCAACAGGAAGAAAAATCTCTCCGCGAAAAATTGGAAAAAGGAATGCGTTACAACGACATCGCGCAGTTTTATTTGGATAACGCGGACAACACCGAAGGCGCGGGAATCGGATTGGCTCTCATCTTAATCATGCTCAAGGGAGAAGGAATCGATCCTTCCTATTTCAGAATCATCATTCGTGAAGACGTAACCATTGCAAGACTCGAAATCCCGCTTACACCGGACTTTCAGAGCATTCGAAAACTGAATCATAAGAATTAAATGCGACTTCCCCTCTCCGTTTGTATCATAACACTCAACGAAGAAGACAATATAGAACGTTGTCTTAAACCTCTGGACTTCGTTTCCGAAATCATCGTAGTCGATTCCGGTTCGAAGGATAAAACCGTCGAGATCGCTAAAAAGTTTAAGGCGAAAGTTCACAAAAGAAAGTTCGACGACTACGTAAGTCAGAAGAACTTCGCGTTATCCTTGGTCAAAAACGAATGGGTTTTGACGCTCGACGCAGACGAAGAAGTTTCTCCGGATTTGAAAACGGAGATCCTCGCGCTTTTTCAAAACGGACTCCCGAGCGCGGACGGATATTCCACTCCAAGACTGACTTGGTATTTGGGAAAATGGATTCGTCACGGAGGTTGGTATCCCAATCGACGCATTCGTCTTTTCCACAGATCCAAAGGAAAGTTCGGCGGAGGACTCGTTCATGAAACGATCCAACTCCAAGGAACATGCAATAAACTGAATTCTCCCGTGTATCATTATTCTTATAAGAATATAGGTGATCATATCCGTTACATAAACGCCTATTCCGAGTTAGGCGCTCAGGAAAAATTCAGAGCGGGCAAAACGAGCGGACTTTTTCACGCGTTTATGGAAGGTTTTTATAAAGCGTTTTGGATGTATTTTATACGTTTCGGATTTTTGGACGGAAAACAGGGATTCGTTTTGGCGATCTTCGGGTTCTATTATAATTTTCTAAAGTATATCAAGTTATACGAACTTCATTCGAAAGACAAAAAATCGGGTTGAACGAAGTTAAACGATCCTTGACGAATCATTCTCACGTTATGCGGGATTAAAGCGGACTCGACAAGTCCGCGCAAGAACTCAATGAACGCCCCCTGAACTCAGCAATAGCTTCCTATGGGGCGCTGTTCGGTCGCGCGGTGTTAATCTCTTCTTTCTTTGTTGTGATTGATGCGGTTCATGATGTAAAGAGCGAGTAAACCGCCTAACAAAACCGCGAGAAGATTCACGTTGGAGATCTGATAGATTCCGAACTTAGGAGAAATCAGCCAAAGAACGACTGAACGGATAAAATCCTGAAGCAGAGAAAGGATGATCAAAGATCCGAGAAGCGCTACGATCAACGCTCCCCAAAAACCGCCGAGAAGATCCTTACGTTTGTAGTAGTAATAATACCAAGAAAGACCGCCGGAGATTCCCGCTACGAATAAAACATCGAGAATGGTCGTCCACCACGGTGAGCCTGAAAAAGAAGCAAGCGGCGTCAAAAAGAGTTGTGCGCTCAGTCCGTGTAAAAAAGAATCAGGTAAATTCAGTAGGCTCATTCCAATACAGCATTTTCGGGAATTGTCTTTTAGTCGACTCATTTTACGCTTCACTCTCGAACTTACAAGTTTTGGAGCCAAAAAGTCGAAGGTTTCGAGCCGCTTACTCTCATTTATAAGAAACCAATTTGGGAATTCTCAGTTTGAAAAACGAAACAAACCAGTCCTCTCAAACTTTCGGTATAACTGGATTCCCGCTTTCACATTCTCTTTCGCCTCTCATACACAATTCGCTCTATAAAGACAAAGGTATAGACGCTTCCTATCTCGTATTCGAAACGCCGGAACTGAACGCGGAAAAAATTCGGGAGTTTCGAAACTCGGGAGTTCTCGGTCTTTCGGTGACCATTCCTCACAAAGAAAAAGCGTTTTCACTCGCCGACCAATCAGACGACGCTTCGAGAATCATGAAAGCCTCCAACACGCTTTTGATCGGCGTCGACTCGATTAACGCGTATAATACGGACGGTGAAGGAGCGTATCGATCCATCTTAGAATGGTCTCCGACATCCTTAAGCGAAGGAAAAACCGTCATTCTCGGGAGCGGAGGAAGCGCGAGAGGGATCGCATACAGTTTAGCGACTTCGGGAAAAATCCGCGACCTCATCGTATGTTCCAGAAACGAAACGACCGGAAAAGAAATCTGTTCCTTGATCACTGAAAACTCAAACGTAATTGCAAAACATACAACGCCCGATTCTCTTTTATCGATCCGAGATGAAATCTCCTTAGTGGTTCATACGACTCCGCTCGGAATGAAAGGACAATCACCGGGTCCGTTCTTAACGGAAGAATTTTTTAATCCGAACATGACTCTTTTCGATATCGTTTACAACCCGTTGGAAACCCCTCTCGTGAAAACCGCGCAAAAAAAAGGAAGCAAGATCATCCCCGGATCGGAAATGCTTTTGTATCAGGCGATGAAACAGTTCGAACTTTTCACAGGTGTTTCGCCTAACGCGGAAGATATCGTCAAAACGAGAGAACGTTTGTCACAAGCATTAGCGAATCGATGAACTCAACATCCGATTTTTTCGACTTCATATCCGGTCTTTCCAATTTGGAAAAAACCAGAAACTTCAACGTCTTTACCGGATATTCCTTGGAACCGTTTGCGAACGTTTTGAATAAATACGGATTCGATTCAAGGAAAGAATCTTCGCTCTGCAGAATCTCCGTTGTAGGAACGAACGCGAAAGGTTCGATCACTCATTTTTTGGGAGAATACTTCCGCCTTTCCGGTTTTAAAACGGGGCTTTATACTTCTCCGCATCTGATTTCTCCTTTGGAAAGAATTCGAATCGGAAATAAAACGAACCCGTTCCGAGAAGTGACCGAGAAAGAATTGAACGAATTGTTAAACGAATGGAAAACTCTCGGTGCCGAAACCGATTTGAAAACGTTTTCCTTTTTCGAACTTTTCACCTGCGCTTCGTTCCGTTTTTTTGAAAAAGAATCCGTTGAAGTTCAGATCTACGAGGCCGGGCTCGGAGGAAGACTGGACGCGACCAAACTCTGCGATCCCGACATAGTCGTATTGGGAATCATCGGACTCGATCACAAAGAAATATTAGGAAATTCTAAAGAAGAAATCCTGCTCGAAAAACTCGGGATCTGCACCTCAAATACGAAAGCGGTTTTTGCGATCGAACAAACAGAACCGCGTTTAAACGATCAAATCCGTTCCTGGTGCGATAAAAATGCAATCCCCTGTTTTATCCTTCCGCAAACTCCGAACGACGCGAGTTATCTCGTTCGAAACAAAGGATTTTCGTTTCAAGTATTTCAGAATATTCTAAATTTAGAATGGGCTTCTAAGATCCGCGCGCATTTCGAAACGTCTTTGAAAAACGAATCGAACGCGTCGGAGTCATGGAGTGACCCAAGCGGATTGCAGGAATCCAACAAACCGGAGTTCCAATCCTACGAAAAAAACATCACTCTTCCACCGGGAAGACTGAGCGTGTTAATGGATTCTCCTCGATTGGTTTTTGATCCGGCCCACAACCCGGACGCGTTTTCGGAAACGCTCAAAAGTTTAAACGCGATTTATCCGATGGATCGTTTTTTCGTGTTAGTCGGAGTTCTCAAAGACAAGGACGGAAACGGGATTCTGAAAATTTTGAGAACCGCAAAGAAGGATTCGAAGATCCTCGATTTTCGATTTTTAAAGGACGACGGCTTTGCGCTTCCTTCCGATTGTCTCGCGGAAGAATCGATCGATCACGAAGAATTCTTTGCAAATCTTCGTACATTCAAAAAATCGAATCAACCGAGTTTAGTGCTCGGAAGCTTTCGTTTGTTTCCGATCGTAAGCGAGTTCCTCGTTCAAAACGAAACTGACTGAAAAAAGAAAACGTTCGTCGAATCGACGGTGAATCGATTTTTTAAAATCTAAAATTAAACTGCGCAAACGAATCGATCTCGATCATCTGACCGGGAATCGCATACGGATTGTTCACACGTTTCGGAGCGATTCCGACATCCAAGGTTTCTTCGTCCAAACCGAGCCAATAAAACGTAGCGGCCAAGATCAACATCGCGGCCATCCCGTAAACCATCACGCCGCCCGTCAAACCCTGATGTCGTCCGAAGTTACCGGCGAGCTTTTGATATTTACCCGCGTCGTGATTGGTTTCTCGAATGATTCTTTCCTGATAGAGATACATTCCCACAAACGTATCTTGAGGAACCACGTTGGCCGCGAAAAAAAGATTGGTAAGACTTACCTGACTTTGCGCGCGATCATACAACGCGTTGGCCTTCAGATTGAAGTAATAATATCCAGCATAAAACAAAAGAGTTCCGTATAAGGAATAGATTGAAAAGTCGTTATAAGAATGATCGAGAAAAACGTTTTGTTTGTTTTTATAATAACTTACGCTGTCTCCCGGTTTTAATACGAGATCCAGTTTTGTTTCCTCGTCCTTTTTGATCTCCACACCTTTCAACAAATCGACGTGGCCTTCCATAGAAACACGAAGACGATTGTAACCGGTCTTCACCTTCACGTTGTTTAACGGAGTTTTTCCCAAAAATTCGGAACCGAGATACACGTTGGCTCCTTCCGGATTGGAAGTGACCGAGATCAATCCGTCTCTCGGAGTTTTGGAAAGAATCATTTCGAAATTCCCGCCGTCTTGAACGCTGACTTTTTGTTCCTGACTTTGAAACCCGTCCATATAATATTTGATGACGTGGCTTCCGGGAAGAATGTCCGATCTCTGCAAAGGAGTTTTACCGAGAAATTGTCCGTCCAAAAAAACCAAAACTCCGTCCATGGCCCCCGATTTAAAGGAGAATGAAATCGTGTTCTTTCCGATCAGTTCCTTTTTGATCTCGGTAATCAAACCGTCCAATTCCTGATAAGAACGTCTAACGCTAGTTTTTGCTTTGAATTCTTTTCGGGACCCGTCCTTGGAGGATCTCAAAACGAGTTTGAGTTCCATCTGCGACTCGCTTTTTTTTTCGAAAGTTCCCGCGAGATGATAAAAACATGCGGCCTTCTTACCGGATAAAAACAACGTACTGTCTTCGGGCGGAATCTCTTCGGAGATATATTCCGTTTTTAAGGTGAGAAATCTCGGATCTTTTTCGGGCGAGGTTTCCTTTGCGTTCTTGACTTGTTCGAGAATGTCCCCGTCCCATTCTCCCTTTTTTAATTTTTCTCTTCCCGTGGGTTTTCCGAAGGAGTGTTGAACACTTTGAGGAATTACATCGGCATCGAAGATTTGAAAAAGTCCCTTCAACCCCGAGAATAAAACCCCGCCGTAACCCTTGCTTAGATAGTCCAGGTTCGGGTCCGCGTTTTGGTTCTTCAAAGGAAACACACAGAGTTTTCTTTCTGTTTCGAAGGTGATTCTTTCCCGCATTCCACCTTCGGGGAAACGATAATAGTCGTCTATCCCCTGCGCCACGAGACCTATATTCAAAATCGATAATATTAAAATAAATGCGGATAATCTAATCATCTTTTTTCACGTTCAATGCGGTGACCAAACCTACGATTCCCAAAATAGGCATCACCAAAGCCAACGGAGCGGAATACGCATAGTCCCGCGCAAAGGAAATCTGTTCCCCGAGTCCGGGACCGAACCAATCCGAGCCCGCGCTCACTCCGAGGTAACTAAAAAGCGCCAGCGTCATTACAACGCCGGGTAACCCTGTAGTAAACAGAACTTTCAAGACAGGAAGCGTCGCCGGAAAAATATGATTTCGAAACACGTTCGCTCTCGAAGCTCCGAAAAAAACGGAGGACAAAACAAAACCGCTTCCGTCCGTTTCTCGGATTTTACTCTGAAGCGTTTCATACGAAAAGGCCCAGTCTCCCAAAAGAATCGCGATCACTAAAACGGAAGGTCCTTGTCCTAAAGCGTACACCGTAAGTAAGGCGATCAACAAAGAAGGAACGGAAACGAACACGGAAGAGATCGGAGTAAAAAACCATCTTCCCGTAAACGGAAGAGAATATTGAAAAAGACAAACCAAGGAACTGAACGCGAGCGTAAGAATCCGAGAAGGCAAAGAAAACAAAAGTGTGGAAACGGTTCCATAGGAAAAAAGACCGTATACGTCGCGGCCTAAACGATCGCAACCGAACGGATGATTCCAAGCAACGGAACAAAAGCTGTCCTCGAGAAAAACCTCGGTGGGCGGACTTTTCCAAAGAATTCCCGCCAAGGCCAGACCCACGAAAAGAATTCGGAACGAATTGTTAAGCGACATCAGGAAAGACTCTCCTTACCGGTGAGATTTTCCTGAAAACGAAGAGAAAACCTGCTGAAGATATAAAACGTAAGACCGCTGTAAAAAAGAAGGGCGCTCAAAAGTTCGGAATCCATAGTCTGAATCGCGTAATACATCGATTTTCCGATTCCGGGAAAGAAAAAGATCTCCTCCACGATCATCGCGCCAGAAAGAAGGGAACTGAAGTCTAAAAGGATCAGAACCGCGAGCAGAGGAAGAATCTTGAGTAAAACATGATTCCATAATATTCTATTCTTAGAATATCCCCTCGCGCGCAGAACCTTTGTATACGGAGATTTCAATTCGATTTCGGCGAAGCTCAGAGCGAACTGATAGATTCTCGCCCAAACCCGAGAACCGAGCGCGATTCCGGGAAGAATCACGTACAATGAATTCCAAGGTTCGTAGCCGCCCGGCGGAAGCCATTCCAGTTGAACGAAAAAGATCAGAAGCAAAACCACGCCGACTACGAAAACGGGCGTGGATAAAATCAGGTTGCTCAGAAACAAAAAGAATCTTTTGAAAATACTTTCTTCTTTTTTGGAACCCGCAAGAGCGAATACGATCGCGAAAACACTTCCCCAACCCACCGAAAAAACCGCGAGATGTAACGTGGGAAGAACTCTGGAAGATATATGTTTCCAAACCGATTCTCCCGAAGCGGTCTTTGCGGATTGAAACGTTACGATACCTTTGACAAAGGAAAAAATCTGAGAGGAAAACGTTTTACGTTCTAAAAAAGATTCTTCCTTGGAAAAAGAGGAATCGGCGTAGAGATATTCCCTGTTTAAAGAACGAAGATGACCGAATAGAACCGAGAAAAAAATTAATGCGACAAGAAATAGAAAGAACCTGGAGACTTCTCCCTGCACGATTAAACGT
Organism: Leptospira barantonii; assembly: GCF_002811925.1. Taxonomy (NCBI): domain Bacteria; kingdom Pseudomonadati; phylum Spirochaetota; class Leptospiria; order Leptospirales; family Leptospiraceae; genus Leptospira; species Leptospira barantonii. Next base: position 462,659 of record NZ_NPDS01000001.1, on the reverse strand, counting down.
TCCGAGAAAAAGCTTTTTGGATTTCCTCAAAGGATCCGGAGCGAATGAGTTTTTCCCTGTCTTCCTTTACGTTTAAAGCCTTTGCGATTTGAGCGAGGGTTTTGATATGTTCTTGGAATTTTGTTTTGGGAACGATGAGAAGAATGAAGATATGAACCGGTTGATGATCGATCGAATCGAAATCGATTCCGTTCGGATTTAAACCCATCACACATTTGAGTTCGTCTACGAGATTGACCGAACAGTGAGGGATCGCGACCCCGCTTCCGATTCCTGTGGACATCGATTTTTCGCGGGCGAGAAGAGATTCTAAAATTTCTTCCTTGTTTTCGGCGTCGATCTGATGTGTGTCGACAGCCTTTTGCAGAAGTTTGGAGATCACTTCCTCTTTGGTGCCGGGTTCCAAATTGAATATAATAGTTTCAGGATGAAGAAGAGTCAACAGTTGATTCATACGAGCGCCTCTGACTCTTTGCGAATTTCGACTTTACGTTTACGTTTATTACAATACGCGATCATCATTCTAACCACAATTCGAATCACTCTAATTGCCCGAAATTATCGACTCTGCTTCCCAGAAATATACGTATCAGGCTGGCTTCAATGAAAAAATAGAAAACGGAAAAGCCGAAAAGCGGTAAAGCAAAACCTACTAAAACCTGGATGACATAAAACAGGACCGCAGTCGCCAGAACTCCGATCAAAGAATAAACCCAAGCTGTATACAAATTCCTTCCCGGTGCGGCGAAAAGAATCGCAAACGAGACCCAAGTCGACAAAAGCACGGGAGAATATTCCATAGAAAGGTTTCCGGTTCCCAAAACCAAACCAGCTCCGAAGATCAACGGAATCTGAAACGCGGTCGGTCTTTTTAAAAAGACGGGAATTAAGAATAAAATTCCGTAAGCGCCCATCGTTTCCAAAGAAGAAAATCTCCAAGGAGAATAACCTTCCTGCGAAAAGGAAAGAACGCTGTAAAGATCCGAAATGGATTCGTCTCGAAACGAGAAACTCGGTCTACCTGCAAGTCCCGAAAAAATATCCACCGCCGGAAGCAGAAGATACAAAACGAGAAAAATCAAAAGTTGAATCAACGAAAGAGGAACCTGAATCCGAAGACGGTTCTCCAAGGGAGAATATAAAAAGACGCCGGCGATTCCTGCAAGAATCGCCCACAACACGGTGCCCGGATGAATCGGTAAAAGAAGAACGAATATTCCCGTATGAACGACCCACTTCAAAGGATAGACGGAACGTTTTACGATCGTGAATTGATAAACAAAACAAGTCGCGAGAACAATCGCATAACAAATCCATAATGGAATCGTTCCGAACAAGACGATTCCCGCGAGTGAAAAGATTCCCAAAAGAAGATCAGGAAAAAACGGATCGGACTTACGAAAAAAACCGGCTCTTGTAACGAGAAGATAATCAGACATTCGACTTCTCCTTTCGTTCCGATTTTACAGTTTCGATCCTGTCTCTTAAGGAGATTCCCGAAGGACAAAGAAACGTACAAATCCCGCAAGAGATACAAGCGTTGGAAAAGAATTGTCCCTGCCCCGTAACGAGAGAAATCGGATTGCATTCGAGAGGACAGTTATAAGTACATTCTCCGCATTCGGTGCAGGGAAGTTCCTTTTGTTCCCGGATTTTACCGGCGACAAAAAGGATAGAATGATGTTTGTAGATGTCCAAAAAATATTCTTCCGAAGAGGAATGATATTCTCCTCCGTCGAAAAAGGAATTGAACGTGAAGTTCGGATATTCCTTCTTTTTTTCGAGAAGAAGAAAGCTTAAACTCTGACCGTCACGGAACTTGATCGGAGATTCTTCCTTTTTGAGTCCGCCGTTTTTTCCAACGTAGTAGATGCTGATATGTCTTTCGATAAACGGAATCTTTTTGAACAAAGCGCGGTAAAGATGAAAGAGAGTTTCCGGTCCGAGATAAAGAATATTCTCTTTTTGGAATGTTTTTTCGGAAAGCGCCTTTTTGACGAAGTATTGCGGAAAACCGACCGGGTATTCGTATTTTCGGAACGGAACCGGATTTAGAACGTAGTCTTTCACGTTCGCGCCGGGAAACCAAACCTTCAAATATTCTAAAAACTGAATATGCAATTCTTTGCATTCTTCCAAAAGAATTTTCTGGAAGTCGACCGACTGCGTTTTCGTATACGGAGAAAGAACGATCAATGAGGACTTAAAAATCTTAAAAAGAGAGGATAACGTGATGTCCTCAAAATCCAAAGAAACAAGACCGTGTTCGTCCATTCTTTCCAAGGCTTGTTCGAGTTTTAGGGAAGAATCGATCTGGGTTTCACCCGACAACTGAAAACTTCCGTCCTGAACGATTCGAATTTTCGTCGAATGTTCTCCTTGGATCAAACTCGCGATTCCGTCCACCGGAGATAAAAGTGTTCCGACGGATTGTCTGAGTAGAGGTTCGCCCGCGCGTACACGAGTGGGGAATTCTTTTAGATACAATGCTCCCGGTTCGGGAAATAATGTGAAGGGTTCTTCCAGGACGGTCTTACGGGAAAATTTTCCGTGGACCAATCCTGGTTTGAGAGTAAAAGCGGAGGGCTTCAAAACTCTTTAGGTGAGAGTTTTCACCATGTAGATTTCGTCTTTGATCGGAAGTTCTTTCTTAAGATTTTTGATATAAGGAAGAATTTCACCCATCGGCTCATAAAATTCACAGTTCACTTGCATACGGCGAGCAACGGTGAAATATTTATAGAGCTTTTCTTCTCCGGATCTTTTGGACCATTTTTTCTTGGTACATTTTACGCGGAGAATGTATTTGTCTGCCTCGGATTCATACTGTCTTACGGTCACGCAGTGCAGGCAATTAGCGCAGTAAACTTTCTCACTCATCGGGGTTCCTATAAAAGTAGCGGTATTTTGTCAATTTTTCAGAAAAAAGTGCAAAGTCAAGCAGAAGCCGTCCGGGTCTCAGCCAGGATAGGGAGAATCTCTTCTCTCTATCCTACTAGTTAGACGGAATTAAGCCTGAGCGGGAAGTTCTTCCGTGGATTCTTCTTTGGAAGCTCCGAGTTTCCAGAGAGCTTCTTTCAAAGATAAATATCCCACGTAGAAGAATCCGAGTGCGTAGATTGCTAAGAATCCGACGATCTGCGGTTTTCCAAGCATAAACGAAAGAACCACGGTTCCAAGGCAGTAAATTCCCATAAGGAACTCGAGAACCACGTGGAAATCCAATGGAACGGTGTATTTCAGTCTTTCTTTCAATACGTCCGTGCTCTTTTCGATTTTGAGTTTCGGAGTGCGTTTGAAGGAAGATTGAATTCCGAGAATCGCTTCGAGCCAAGCTCTTGTGTTTACGATCGCGATTCCGGTTCCGATCATGATGAGAATCGGCAGATAAACCATTCTTCTCTTCCAATCTTTATGAAGGGTTTTCTGAGAATACGCGTAGAAAATCATCGGACCAACGGATCCTACGGAAAGAATCGCCGCAGTTCCCATCAGAATCTCGATCGGAAGATCGTAGAAGCTGAATCCGGACCAGTAGTCCATCAGCAACAACGGGGCGCTGAAAAGAATATTGATCACCATCAAAGGGTGAACCGAATAATTGATCAAGTGAACGATGGCTTCGGACTTGATTCTCCAAGGAAGATCCGCACGGAGAATTCTCGGAAGCAATTTAACCGCGGTTTGGATCGATCCCTTACACCAACGGAACTGTTGGGATTTGTAAGCGGAAATCATCGCAGGGATCTCAGCCTTACATTCAATATCTTTAAAATAACGGAATTTCCAGCCTTTCATCTCTGCGCGGTAAGAAAGGTCGAAGTCTTCGGTAAGAGTGTCGTGCTCCCATCCGCCGGAGTCGGTGATACAATCCTTTCTCCAGATTCCCGCGGTTCCGTTGAAATTCATCCAAAGATGGGAACCGTTTCTCGCAACCTGCTCGATCATAAAGTGACCGTCGATTCCGAAAGATTGCGCTTTTGTAAGAACGTTGTAGTCCGCGTTTACGTGTCCCCAACGAACCTGAACCATTCCAATATTAGAATCTTCGAAATAAGGAACGGTTTTGATTAAGAAGTCGGGATCCGGCATGAAGTCCGCGTCGAAAATGGCGATGTACTGACCGCGTGCCACTTTCATTCCCGCTTCCAGAGCTCCGGCCTTATAACCGGTGCGTGCCGCCCCGGATCTGTGTAAGTGATGAATGTCGAAACCGAGAGATTTGTAGTGAGCGATTAGGTTTCTGGACTTTTCGACCGTTTCGTCCGTAGAATCGTCCAAAAGCTGGATCTCAAGTTTATCTTTAGGATATTTAAGTGCGACAGTGGTTTCTAACAAACGATCCACAACGTAGAATTCGTTGAAAATCGGGAGCTGAACGGTTACGACCGGAAGGTTCGGATCGTTGACGTCGAGAATCTTATCAGGTTCAGATTCGCAGTATGCATGGTTCTTTTTGTAGAGATATACCATTACGTAGGTATGAATCCCGAAGAAAAAGAGAGCGACGATGTCGATCCCATAAATGGCTAGAAACAGTACAGTTACGACGGTCAGCATAATGATAGCCAGGAAAAATTTTGCCCGTTAAAAGTCAAAGGTTTTGCACCGCATAAAATTTTTAGTTTTTAAAAATGGCCCGGTATTTTTTAGCGAGAAGCCTAATGTAGGAACTCCTGCGACCGATACTTTTCAATGGATGGACAACAACCTCCCTGGTTGTGTTCCTCCACTGCGAATTTTCATTTTGAAACGGACGGGGGGACGAAAGTTACACCGTCCCCTTTTTTTGTACCTATCGAGCGATTCAAAAGAGCGAGATAACCAAAAGGCAGTGGAACGTCGAACTCAATGTTTCTCCCTACGGGTCGAAACATAAGGTTGGTTCTCAGCGCGGCTGAGATCGTAAGATCGCAGTCCTTTGAATTTGTGGGAACTCCTTCACATCTATAAAATTACCGCCGACCAGCATTCCCACATGAGACAGAATTTTCTTGTAAAAACCCGTGATTGCGGGAACTCTTGCGGAAATGAATCCTACTCTCGTTGGCCTTTCCGTTGCATTCTTGTCCGTCCTGATAGCGATTCTTTTGGAAGGAGCGCATTTCCTTTCCTTCTTAAAAATTTCGGCGCTTCTTTTAATCATCGGAGGAACCGCAGGCGCGACCTTCGCCAGCTTTTCGTTGGAACAAATCAAGGACCTCATTCTCAACCTTCAAACCGCCGTTTTTCCAAGAAGAAAGCTTCCACTCGGAGAACTCTTTTTGGATTTCGCGGAACGCGCTCGTAAGAACGGACTTCTTTCTCTCGAAGACAATCTCAAGTCGATCCAAGATCCGTTTTTACAAAGAGGAATTCAACTCATCGTAGACGGAACCGATCCGAGAGCCGTGGAAGAAATTCTTTTTGAATCCGCGATCGCGATGGAAGACAAGGAAGCAAACTCCGCGAAAATTTTAGAAACCGCAGGAGGTTTTTCTCCAACGGTGGGAATCATCGGAACCGTAATGGGTCTTGTCGGAGTTCTCGAAAACTTAGGAGCCGGAACGCGCGCGTTGGGAGAAGGAATCGCAACCGCATTTATCGCGACCTTTTACGGAATCGCATTCGCGAACCTTCTATTCTTCCCTCTTGCGAACAGAATCAAGTCCTGGTCCAAAGAACAATCCGATCGTAGACAAGCCATCATCCGAGGTGTGATCGCACTTCAAAGCGGAGACAACCGTCGTATACTTATGGAAAGAATGACTCCGTTTATCGGCGGTTGAGGTTCGACTTTCGCCATTTCGAATTAAAAATTTCTTTCCTTTCTTTCCCATCGGGAATTGATTCTTCCTTCATGTCTTCTTCTTTACAAAAGGTTCTCGGGCCGTTTCATCTCTGGGGAATTTCGGTCGGGCTCGTAATTTCAGGCGATTACTTTGGTTGGAATCTCGGTTGGGCGCACGCGAACTTTTGGGAATTTTTGGCCGCGGTGACTTTGATCGCGATTTTTTATTCCTGTTTTTCGCTTTGTTTTACGGAACTTGCGGTTTCGATTCCGCACGCGGGTGGGCCGTCCGCTTATGCGCATGTCGCCTTGGGACCGTTAGGCGGACTGGCCGCGGGATTTTTTACGCTTACCGAATTCGTTCTTGCGCCGCCCGCAATCGCTTCCGCGCTCGGAGGATACTTTCATTTTTTGATTCCTTCGATCGGAGCCGAAATAGCGTCTAACGTGTTTTTTATCCTTCTGATCGGGATCAATCTATTAGGAATCAAACAAACCGCGAGATTCGAACTGTTCGTAACACTCACCGCGGTTTTTGGTCTTCTTTTTTATTTCGGATTCATCTTTCCGCATTTCGATACCGCTAAACTTACCGGCGATTTCACATTCAATTTTTGGAATTTGTTTCCGGCCCTTCCTTATGCGATTTGGTTTTTTCTAGCGGTGGAAGGAGTGGCTATGGCCGCCGAAGAAGTAAAAGATCCCTCCAAGGACATTCCTCTCGGTTATCTTTCGGGAATCGGCACCTTGGTTCTTTTGGCGTTCGGAGTATTGTTCGGAACTGCGGGAGTCGTTTCCACGGGAGAAGTTTCCAAATTGGATTACCCTCTTTCGTTTACATTAGGAAATCTTTATGGATCTTCTTCTTGGACCGTTCTTCTTTTCACCTTTATCGGTTTGTTCGGTTTGATCGCCTCGTTGCTCGGAATCATTCTCGGGTATTCGAGACAGATCTACGCGCTGGCCAAAGAAGGTTTTTTACCGAGAATTCTTTCCGGTCTGAATTCGAAAACGAAGGCTCCGAGTCTTGCGATTCTCGCGGGCGGAGTCGTCGGGCTCGTTTCCCTTCAGTTCGGAAACACGGGAGAACTCATCACGTTGTCCGCGTTCGGCGCCTGCGGAATGTATTGTATCAGTATGATTTCTTTTTTTGTGCTGAGAATCAAAAACCCGAACCAGAAAAAGCCGTATCAGGTTCCTTTTTATCCCGCTCTTCCGATCTTGGCGATCGTCCTCGGATTTGTCTGTTTCATCACATTAGCGATTTATAATACTTTTCTATTCTTAATTTTGGGCGGAGGACTTGTTTTTTCGTTTTTGGTTTATTGGGGCAATAACGGATTCGATCTCAAAAGGGTTCCCCATTCTTCCCTTTCCCCCGATCGGGAAGAAGGTTCCTTGTCCAGAGGGGATACCGATTTTTAAATTCGATTTTATTCCACGGCCAAGATCACGGAAGAAGCGTTGAAAAAAGCGTAAACGGGTTCCCCTTCTTTTAAGTTCAAACGTTCGGTCGCCTGACTCGTGATCACCGAAGTCAATTTATTTCCGCCGTTCAACTCCACGATGATCTCGTCGTTGACCGCACCTTTCGAAATGGAAAAAACTTTTCCCGAAAGAAGATTTTCCGAACTCGTACGAAGGGAAGAATCGACCGCAAGTAAAACGAAAGAAGCCTTGATCAATGCGTACACCGGACTTCCGACTTTAAGACCCAAGTCCTCAACGCTTCGATTGGTGATCGTCGAAACGATTTCCTGATCCCCTTTGAGAGTGATTACGATTTGAGAATTCACCGCGCCCTTGGAGACGGTTTTGATCTTTCCGTAAAATTGATTTCTTGCGCTCGTTTTCATCGCGATCCTACTTAAAAAATTCAACAGCTCGAGCGGATTGTCCATCCTTTCGCCCAAACGATTTATAAATTTATTATGTTCTTCGTCTACGATCTCAAAAAGTCGAATGATATCCTTCGCTTTGGAAGTCAGCTTTGCCCCGCCTCCGCTTACGCCGCCGACGCTCTTTTCGACAAGAATCTCCTTATGCAAGTTATTGATTAAGTCGATGGAATCCCACGCGGTTTTATAACTGATTCCGACTTCCTTTGCCGCTTTGGATAAGGAGCCGCATTTATCGATCGCGCGAAGTAGATCGATCTTTTCCTTTCCCAAATTGCTGGCCTTATTGTATTTCAGCCAAAGATTTCCTTCCAACTGGAGATTATTCTTCATTCGTCGTTCCGCTCTTGATTCTTCTCAAAAGAAGAATTCTACGGATCGTTCCATTCTTCCGAAAGCCTTTTTCTTATGGAATTTCGAAATACGATTCGTTATATAATTGACTATATAGCGATTTTGTTTGTGATGGGATCATCCCCGAGGAAGTGAAAAATGTTCTCTTTGATTCGAAAAACCGCCATTCTTTTGAAAACGTCTCTCATCGGAATCGTTCTTACGATTCAACCCTTGTTGTTCCACTGCGCTCCGCATGCAGGAGACGATTATTCTTCGGCACTTGCGGTCGCACTCGTATCTCAAAATTCTTCTTATAGCACGTCCTTCTCTTTGGAAGGACCGGATAACGGCGGTAATGCGGACTTGACGGTCGCTCCGTATTTTGAGTCGGGCTTATTCACCGTAACTTCCTTGCAGGACGATTCCAAGTTTCCTTTAAAGATCGTCTTATCAAACGTCGCCATTCAAGATAAGAATGGAACCGTGATCGAAACTGCGAACAGTTTTAAGGGAGTTTTGTTAAGAGACGTGATCAATCGTGGCGCCAAGTTCAAACCTTTCGATAAGGGAAAGGACGGAAGAGCGACCGTGATCGTTCTCGAAGGGAACGACGGTTATAAGGCGATCGTTTCCTATACGGAGTTGATGAGAACCGAAGTGGGCGCGAACATGATCGTCGCTTATGAAAAGAACGGCGCGCTTTTGGATGCAAGCTCCGGTAGTATGGCGGTCGTTTCGAAATCGGATACGAACCGAGGAATGCGTTACGTAAAATTCTTAAAAAGAATCAGAGTCATCAACGATTGGTTGACTCAAAGCGGAACGGGGACCACTTCCTCATTCAGCGTTACGGGAGACGTTTCCGTTCCGAAAAACTTCACTCTTGCGGATCTACAAAACCCAGCGTTGTTTACAAACAGAGACTTCAGCGCGATCGGACCGATCTCGAACAGCAAACATTATATATTAGGAAAAGGTGTTTTGTTAAGCGAAGTGATCGCCAAAGCGGGACTCGCGCATCCCGACCAACCTCAAAAATACTACGTGATCCTCGAAGCGACGGATAAATATCGGATTACACATTCTTACGCGGAGTTGATCAATACAAAAATCGGTCCGGGAATCGGTTCGCTGACTTCTCCCGGAGTTGTAGTCATTTCCGAATTCAAAAAGGGTCTCGGCGGAAACTATTACAACCCTCCCGCTTCGACGGGCGATTACACTTCCTGCACGGGAACGGGTAACGTTTGCGACGGAGATTATACGGCCACAATTTCCAGCGAGGACACGGCCGCATACGGAGGCGACGTTTCCGCGGGCATCAACCTCGGTCCTCGGAAGATGAGCTGGTTGAATTCGATCGTTTTAAAATACGTGGAATGATCAATCGGCGACCGGAAGTCCGCTGGGAACCGTCGACGGAATCCGGTTTCCCAACGTCAAGGTTGTCGGCGAGGATAGTGCATTCAAAAATTCTAATATTTGATCGATTTCCTTTTCGGTGAGAGATAAATTTCTTTTTAACAAAGGATCCAAGGTTTGTAGAATTCGATTCTGAGTCGCCACATCGGAAACATACGTGCTTCTCAACGAAAAAGGAATTCGATTCACGTCGTAATTCAATAAAGATGCGGAAGGTTTGAGATGATGAACGACCGCGTCTTTCAAAGAAACATAGGCTCCGTTGTGAAAATACGGACTCGTATAGGATACTTCTCGGAGAGGCGGAGTTCTGAAAGCGAACTCCTGCGAAACGTTTCCGGTTACGCCGGATCGTCCGAGATCCAACGGCGCCGAGGTTCCGAAACCCGGACCGAATTGAGGAACGGCGAGGTTGTGAAATTTTTGATCCGTCATCAAAGAACCGGAATGACAATCCGCGCAACCCGCTTTCCCGTAAAATAAAAAAGCTCCGTCCTTCGCCTTATCGTTGAGAGCGCTGTCGTCTCCGTCCAAATATCGATTCCAAGGAGACAAACTCCAATTCTTAGAATCCGTTGTGTTCCAAAGATGCGCCGTAAAATCGGAGATCGCATTCGCACAATGTTGAAATTTTAGATCGACCGTGTTCACGGAAGGATAAGCGTTTTGAAAAAGAATTACGTAAGCGGGTACCGCGGTTAAACGAGCGACTAACGCGTCCCAGATCGCCTGCGAATTCGAATCGGGAAGATTGGCGATTCCGTTACTTCCGTTTTGACCCCGCATTTCCGTTCTCGATAGAACGGGGAACATCGCCTGAGCGGACAATAAATTCTTGAGTCCGAAAGGCAAAGCGGTTTCGGAAGAAACAAAACTTCCGTTTTCGTTGATCTCGATTCTCCCGTCCCAGAAAAAATTTTTCCAACTCGCCGCGCCTCGATTGTGAAGTTCGATCGAATTCCTATGTATAAAATTCCCGGCGCCTAAACTTCGATTTTGTCCGGAGCCGTTTCCTCCTTCTCCGATGGAAAGAACCAAAGTGTCACCCGCAACCAACGCCGGCCCGTGACAAGTCGCGCAGGAAATGTTTTTGTTACCCGAAAGAATCTTATCGAAAAAAAGCGCCTCTCCCAACTTCAACATCGAAGGCGAAACCGTTTCGAGCGGAGCAAGCGGTTTTACTCCGTTTGCGTCCAACAGAGATCGAAGTCGATCGTCTACGGTTTTTCGATCCAAAAGCAAAAACGAAAACAATACATCCGAGGAAGATCCGGACTTCGGCGCGCACGAAACGAGAGCAAACAAAATCCAACATAAAAACGGAATGTACTTTCGTTCGGATCGGATCATATCTTAAAACATGTATTCCGTTGCAACTAACGTTTGTGTTTCGATCATCGGTCTTCCCATAAAGTCGTTTACGGTAACGCCGTTCGGGAAACCCATGTTCGGCAAAACCACTTGAGAAAATTGTTCCGAAACGTTTTGTGATTCGATCCCGGTCGTTCTTTCGTCCCCTCGAATTCTTTCCAAAGAATTCACTTTCATCGGTCGTCCCGTTTGATCGAACGAAAAAATCTGAATGACCGCGAGCGATACTTTCAATCGTTCCATCGGAAAATAACTTACCGCACTGATCGTTTTGTGAAACCTTGCCTTTCCATGATCGACGTGATTTCTGAGATCGAACAAATCCCTGCTTCCCAAATTTCCATACACTCCGTCCGTTTGAAGATCGTAACGAACCACTTGTTCGAACCAAGGAACCGTGGAGGGCGCGGATATCACTCCGGTCACAGGATCTTGAGAACGTCCGATTCCGTTTCCCATCCCGGCCGTGTACATAAAAAACGCGCCGACCTTTTCATATCGAACGTGGGCGTAGAGATAAATTCCTTTCGCTAAAGAATCTCTTTCGTCTCTCGTATTCGTAGCGTAGAGTTTTCTATACTCGTTCGAATTGACGGAAGTATCCTTACCCTGATTGAAAAAATCGTCCGGGAACAAGGCTTGTTCGTTGAGAAGATAGGATTTTCCTCTTCGATCCAAAAAGAAAAACGGACCGCCCCCAAGTGTGAACGAAAACGAATCCATGTTATACACAAGGTCCATTTGAAATCCGTAATATAGATCCTTCTTAGCTCTTTTCTCTCCGTGAAAAATTCTGATCCGAGGATGATTTTGACAATCGGCGGTGCATACGAAATTCGCCGAAGAATATTCGACTTCGTCCCGATCGATTCCGGTTACGTTCTTTAATATAAACGGAGAACTCAGACCCAGAAGATATTTTTTATTACCGCCGGTCGGAATGAAGTTTAGAATTCCTTGAAGATCGAGTCCGTAAGAATCGCCCGAACCTTTTGCAAGAGCGTCTAACTTATCGTTCGATCCGGTAATGGTAAGAATCTCCAAATTCTGAGCGTTGTTTCTTCTGTGAGTCGATTCGTTTCCGATCGTCAACTGAAATCCGTAATATTCGGATTTATGAAACAAACTCAGACCTCTTTCCACTCCCGTTGAAAAACCGAAGTTTTGAAACGCCGCGGATGCTCCCATTCTTCCGGTCGGATCTCCGTCGATATATCGATGGCCCATCACCTCCGTAAGATTGTAAACGGGACTGACCGTTGTTGCCGCGGGTTGTTGTCCGGCGCGTAGAGTTAAGAATCCGTCGAATAAAGGAACATTAAAATATGCGAATCTTAAACTGATCGCGTAATCGTTGAAGCCCTGACAAACCTGACTTCCGTCATAGTTCGCGCAACCGTTCGCTTCCTGAGCGTATGTCGAATAAACGTCCGGTGTTATGCGAAATCCATATCCCTTATATTCTCCTTCTTGAATTTCGCTTTGGAAGTTTATAAGTGCTCTTGCAACTCGAAAGCCCGTATTCTGATGATTGGGTCCCGCGTAATCGGGAGCGCCGTTCGGCTTTTTGTCATTGAGGTCGTAAGCCACCCAAAGCCGACCATCTACGCTGAATTTGGAAGCCACCCCGAGCTTTTTGTCTTCCGTGATCGCGTCAAAGGCCCAAGCGGATTGAAAAATCGAAAACAGAAGAACAAGAAAGAATATTTTTTTTCCAAATAAGAACGATCGAAGACGGCGCATATCGCTATATAATAAAATATATAGCGCATGTCAAGAAAAGGAAACGTAAATTCCGTTACGACTTGAGCACAACCCGGTCGACGCCCCGCGCCTTATCCAGAGGGGATACCGATTCTTAAAACGAAATCGCCTCCTGTGAAAAAGGGATTTTTCGAAACCCGTCGATCGTTGAAACGATTCAATTTGTTCTTTCTTTCCTTTGTAGAATTCGTATAATCTGTTTCTCGTTCATTATGGAACTCTTAAACGATTTCTTATCCTGGGCCTGGGCCCGTCATCACAATCCACTCAGCTGGTATATCCGGCCGATCATGTTGATCCCGTTTTGTTTTTTTGCATATAAACAAAGCGGCAACGGAATTCTACTCACGTTAGTCGCTTTAGCGACGAGTATGTTTTGGTTTCCCGCTCCGAATCCCCCGAGCGAGGAAGCGATTCACTTTTTGGAAATGGAAAAGGAATATCTGACATCCGAATGGACGATCGGAAAAATTCTGATGGGTTCGTTGGTGCCTCTCGGTTTTATTCTTCTCGGCGTCGCATTTTGGAAACGTTCCCTTTTATACGGCGCGATCGTTGCCAATTTGATGGTGATTTCGAAAGTAATCTGGAGCGCGGTCAACGACGCGGAAAATTCAACGGGAACGATTTATCTTCCCACGATTGTCGGAATGATCTTGTTCAATTCTCTTTTCTATTATCTCGCAAAGAGAAAAAATTAAAACGAAATCAATTCAAAAGCACTGCAATTCTATTTATAACAGAAGTCGGGATTAAACGATGTCCACGTTCAGTTCCGCGAGAATGTCTTCGAGTTCTCTTTTATCGCGCACTTCGATCAGACGATCTTCTCCGTATTCGGATTCGAGACGAACCGCAAAATAACCCGCATTGTCTTCGCCTCGCAGGGAGCTCACGTCCAAGTTGATCAAATTCAAATCCTCTTCCAAAACCGGAGACAAAAGGAGATATTGATTTTCGTCGATCTCCAATGCTTCGGAGACGATAAAGGAATGCGGATTTCCGTCCTCGTCCAAGAGCTGAACCGTTTCTTGGCTTTGTTCTTCGTGTTCCCTGGATTCTTCGTCTTGAGAAAGATCGTTCACGATCCGCTTCCTTCCGTTTCCGAATCGAACTCGAACGGAAGTTTATTCTTTTTTGCAAAATTACATTCTTTGCATGCTGGAACTAGGTTGGCCTTGATGGACTTTCCTCCCTTTGCGAGAGGAATGAGATGATCCATCGTCAATTCTTCGGGTAAGAATTTTTTACCGCAGTAGTGGCAGATGCCCGCACCCTTTTTCTTTTTCCACCACGGAGTTTTTTTGAGATCCTTTGCGATCCTTCTTTGTTTTGCGAGCTCTTCCTCGCTGATCCAGACGATCGGTTCTTCTTCGGGTTCCATTCGAAAATTCTAATCTTTATACGCGGCCCAATCGGAGCCGGGACCGCTGACGGAAAGTTTCGTATTCTCCGCGAGATTGACCGCGGAGATTCCTTCGTTCAAACCGGAGGCGGTTAAAAACAGAGTGTCTCCTTGGGAAAGAATTTCACCTTCGACTTGAATCTTTCCGTTAAGAACGATCAGAATCTGAAACACCGGTTCGGAATATACATTCGGAATTTGGAATGTTTTTCCGATTCCGGAAACTTCGAGCGTTTCCATCAGAAACTTGTCGTTTGCCGTTAGACGAAATCTTTTTCCTTCGTTCCAGGATTTCGATTCCGGTTTCATCACGTCCTTTTCGGAAGGTCCGGAATAATCCAAAACGTCGAGCGCTTTTTGAAGATGCAATTCTCTCGGTCTCCCGTAGTCGTAAACCCTGTAAGTGGAATCCGAGGATTGCTGCACTTCCATCAGAAGAATTCCCGCGCCGATCGCGTGGATTCTTCCCGGATTCAAAAGAAAGGAATCCCCTTCTTTCACCGTGATTTGTTTTAAAACTTCTTCGGCCTTATTTTGTTCCACGAGGGATTTGAATTCTTCCCTGTTGGTTGCATTCAAAAAACCGCATACGAGTTTGGAACCGGGTTCCGCCTGTAGAACCGTCCATGCTTCTTTTTTTCCCGCGCTCTTCGGATCGTATTTTTCGGCGTATGAATCGTCGGGATGAACTTGAACGGAAAGTTTTTCCTTGGCGTCTATGATCTTGATTAAAAGAGGAAAGGGTTTATCTCGGAATGGTTTTCCCAGGATCGCGTCCGTGTTTTCCCGATATGCCGAGCGAAAATTTTTTCCCGCGAGAGGTCCGTTGTTGATTACGGAAACGTCTTCGCCGTAATCCGAAATTTCCCAGGATTCTCCGATGTTTCCGTCCGGTATTTTTCTTCCGGGGAAGTCTCCGAGTTTTCTACCGCCCCAAATTCTATCCTTATAAATCGGATTAAATCGGATCACCTTCTGCATAAGACCTATTTTTTCCCTCCGTCCAGAAGTTCAATTTTTACTTTGAGACGGTTTTTCTTAAAATGAACGAATCCTTCGGGTTTGAGTCCGGAAAGATCCAGCTCGTAAATTTTTCCGGGAAGAAGTTTTCCCGCTTCCGCTTCGAGGTTGAGATTTCTAAAACTTTTATACGTCCCTTTTCCGCCACAGGAATCGCAGAACACGTTCGAACCCATACAATCCGGACAAAGAACCCGAACCACCAGCGGAATTTTCGCGGAAAAGGGAGAATTTAATTCTTCCGTAGTTAATAGAATTCTAATATCGTAATGAATGCCGGAATATTTTTTGCGTTCTTTATTTCGCATCCCCGCGCGCAGCAATCCGCGTCTTGCGAGTTCCACCGCCTGACCCGCGTATAAAATCCGAGAAGCCGGGATCTGTTTTATTTTTGCGGGAGAATGCGGATCTTTTTTCCCTTCGATCGCGGACTTGAACTTAAAAAGAATTTCGGGATGTCTGGAAAGATATTGAAGATCGTATTCTTTTCTGCGAGTCGGGTGTGTGAGAATCTGATACGATTGTGCGAATTTCTGAAAAAGATCGGAGGAACCGGTTTCTCTGTTATCGGGATGGAATATCTTCGCCAATTCCCGATAACGTGATTTTACCCTTTCGACGGAAGCCAAAGGAGAAAGCCCGAGATTCTTATAATGATCCGGGAAATTATTTTTTGACCCCGGATCGTTCATACAAGAATTCTACTCCTTCGGAAGGTTCTCCTGATAAGGTCCGCCGTTTTCCACCTCGCTAAGAGTGGTTTCCACGTCTTCTGCGGTGGTTTTGATATTTCCTTCCACATACTTATCGATTCGACGGATGATTTCCAGGAGGTTGGTTCTATAAATTCGGACAAGTTTCACCCTTTGTGCGGGTTCACGGATCGTTGCCACATTATAAACGACTTCTTTCGTACCGGAATCCGTTTTTTTTCTCACCACCAATTCGATGGAATCCGGAGTTTCGGAAGTAGGTTTATCGTTTCTAAGAATGCTGATTTCTTCATACTGAGGACGCATTTTGGAAATTAATGATTTCCTGCTCCAGAAAACGATCGATTCCAATTTCAAAGCCGTGCTTTGTTCCTTCGCGCCGGAAACTTTCAAAACGAATCTCAAATCGAGCATGTACCGATTTCTACTTTGAGGAATTTGATCCTCGTACGCGGGAATAAACTGACTGTAAAGATTGTCTTGGATCTGTTTTCTTCGGTTTAAAAATGCGAGGCGACTTTCGATTCGCTTGTGAAACTCCGCGATATCCTTTCCCAAAATTTCCAGGTCTTTTATTTGTCCCTGTTCATAAGGTAGGATTTTCACTTTACCATCCGGTTCAAACTCTTGGCTCGAAATACCGGCTAAGGCGGATATCATTATCAGGAAATAAAATAATTTGGCTTTCATTGTATAATTTTCCAGACCCGTCCTTTAATAGTTTCGGTGGTTCCGGGATTTTCCCTATAATTTTATCAAAAATAGATTGAACTTATCGTCAAATTCTGGGAAAAGGGAAGGAAAGGAACGGTATGGAAATCATTCATAGAAAGTCTGGAGAAACCAACATCGTAAGTCTTTCGGGCAGTCTCGATATCTATACCTCAATCGACCTCAAAACATTCTTCGAAACTAATATCAATAAAGATAATAAAAACGTAGTCGTAAATCTTGAAAAGCTTAACTACATCGATTCTTCCGGAATCGGAATGCTCATCAAGCAGTTGAACTATGTGCAAGACTTGAACGGTTCCTTTTTTATCGCGAACATGAAACCAGCAATCGAAAAGGTTTTCAAAGTCGCCGGTCTTACTTCCTATTTCAAGACCATCAGCCCCGCAGAATTCAGTTCGAACTTTCCGTAAAACCCGTAGCAAACAACGAACGCGTATTATTGTTGCGGGCGATAGTTGTATAAAACATCCCAGATTCCCCAAAAACGACCAAGTTCCCCAGCGTTCGGCAGGAGACGAAAGTCCATTCTCCCCTCGATCAACTCGCCCGGATCTACTCGAAACCGAACCGGAAATTGGGAAGAATAATCCCCTCCTCCCGGAAATCGAACCGTGGTTTTCAAAACGCCGTTCATATAAATTCTAAGTTCTCTCGGTTTCAATCCTTTCGGTCTTTCGGTAAACGTAAACTGCGTTAAATCCATTTGAACATACAGAGGTTCGTTGCGGGAAGGGTCCGCGGTCAGATAAAATCGGAGTCCTTCTTCGGGAATCATTCTGCAAAGTCCGTCCTGCAATCGACCCGTTCCTGCGCCCGGAGCCCAATCCCCTCTGTCCCTTTCCAACTGCATTCCGTTGTGAATCGCCCATGTGGAAAGCTCGGAGTATGTTCTAAAATCTTCGGTATGAAGAGGAGCTCCGTCTTCGCCCTGATGATCGAAGTTGATGAATTTTTTAAATTTCGGATTTTCTTCCGGTTGGAGAAACCCCGTACTGGTAAAAGTAAAACATAAAAAAACGAGTATGAATCGGTGCAAAACCATCTACTTTTAGTATCGACAGGACCGGGAAGAATTTGATCACAATCCATACACTTGACCAAGCCGGAAAAACAATTCATTCTCCCTGCGTCGTTACTTTGGGCAATTTTGACGGGATTCACCTCGGTCATCAGGCACTTCTGGATCGGGTTTTGAAGGTTTCCAAGGAAACCGGTCTCGCTTCCTGTGTCGTGACATACGATCCGAACCCCGCGATCGTTCTCGGAAAAAATCCGGAAATGAAAAGTCTCATGACCCTCGCCGACAAGGAAGAATGGATTCGCAAACAAGGAATCGATTTTTTAGTCGTTCTTCCGTTTAACAAAGAGTTGGCGGAGATGAGTGCGGAATCCTTTCTCGAGGAGATTCTTCTCGATCAAATCAAGGCCAAAAACATCATCATCGGTTTCAATCATTGTTTCGGTAAGGGAAGAAGGGGCAACTTCGAACTATTAAAAGAATATTCCGAAAAGCTAAAATACTCCGTGGAAAAAGTTGATCCGGTCTTTTTGGAAGACGTAAAACTTTCCAGTTCTTACGTGAGAGGATTGATCTCCGAAGGAAACGTTAAGGAAGCGACCCGTTGTCTCAACCGTTCTTATTCCGTTTCGGGAATCGTCGTCGGAGGGCATAAAAGAGGAAGACAGATCGGTTTTCCCACGGCAAACGTTAAACCAAACTCGGACATTCTTCTGCCGGGAATCGGCGTTTACGCTGGCTTTACGGTGGTCGAGGGAATAGAATATCCTTCGATGATCAACATTGGACGCAATCCTACCTTCGGAGAAAACGCGATCACACTGGAATCCAATATCTTCGATTTCCAAAAAGAGATCTACGATCAAACCGTACGGGTGATTTTCACGGAAAGAATTCGAAATGAAGTAAAATTTTCCGGCGTGGATAGTCTGATCGCTCAGCTCAAAGAAGACGAAATTTCCGCAAGAAACATTCTCAAAAGCGTCGCGACGAAATAAGAATTAAACATTCTGATTTTAGAATATTCTAAAATTTAGATTCTTTAGGGAAACGCGGTTCACAATATCATTTCGTTTTGACGAAATCTTTTCGAACACGCGCGGACTACTGAAAGGTTTTTGATTCTTCCTTCACGCTCCGTCGCAATGATAGAAATTGAATTCCAAGATTCTTAACAAATTGCAAAACATACTTTTCCGTTTTTCTATTTTTTGTAGGATATAGCGGATACCATATCCGTTATCCTGATTGAACGCTTCGAGCCTAGATTCATCTTGAAAGAAGATTTTTCTCAGGAGACCGAAATGATTTCAAACTTAGGAACTAAAACCCGGCTTTTGTATCCGGGCATTCTCGTCGTTCTTGCTTCGTTTTTCGATTCTACGCTTTGGGCGGTGGACGGCTTGACTCGAAACGCAATCAACGCAAGATACGAAGCCTTGGCCGGAACCAACACTGCGTTAGGCGGTTCTCCGGTGGACGTCGCGTTGAATCCCGCGAATCTTTCTTTGACAAAAGGAAAAAAATTGGAATTCGGTCTCGGCAATTCAACGATCTACAATCGTTATCAGGATCAGTTCCTCGATTCCAATCCGAACTACGCGTATACGAACGATAAAAAAAGTCAAGTCAACGCGCCCGCCCCCTACATCGCTTTGAAACTTCCGGTTACGGATAACGTGGATTACGGAGTCGCGTTGTATATTCCGGGCGGAGCGATCGGAGGCGTGGATAAGATCACAAGAAACACTCCGACCGGACAATCCTTAAACGATTGGGCCGGAGTCAACATTCCCGGACCGATCGGAGATTCCAAACAAATCAAGGAAACTAACAGCAATCAATTCGCCGTTGTCAAACTCGTAAACGGTCTTTCCGTTCGTTTGGGAAATCTTTCCTTAGGAGCGAGTTTGGAAGCGGTTTACGGGACACAAAAGCTCAATCAAAAATACTACGATATAACCGGAACCGTGGAAGTTCCCGGACAAGGTTATTATTACGAAAGTAGCAAGAAGGCGTTTTCGATCGGCGGAGTTTTGGGCGCGAACTACGCGTTCACCGAAAGATTTAGAATCGCCTATTCCTATCAGGCGCATTCTTCCGTTCCATTAAACGGACATTACCAAGTCGGCTTAAACAATCCTTATTATTATAGAAGAACCGGAGTTTCCTACGAGTTCGATCTTCCCGAAAAACATTCATTAGGTTTTTCTTATGGACCCGAGAATATAAAAATCGCCGTGGATCTGATCTACACGAACTACGGTTCTTATCTCAAAAAAGCGAATCAAAAACTGGAAGATCCTTGGCTTCCCACTCCTTTCGGAAACTTGGCGGACGCGGACGCGCATCTCAACTTTAGAAATCAAGGCGGCGTTCTTGTGGGATTCGAACACAAACTTTCCGATTCCTGGGTTTACAGACTCGGTTATTCCTATAATTCTCTTGCGATCAAAAGCAACGGACTCGGCGGAACCACGGGAGGATTTTTCTCGGTCTATCACGTTTTTGCGGGAGGATTCAGTTATCTTTTCGACAAATGGAGTTTGGATCTTGGAGTCAGCTACAACGGTCCGAAAAATCACGTTACCGGAGCCAAGGGAACGGATTGGGATCTTTCGCACTCGATCAAAACCGGTCCGACTTCGTTTAACAATGCGGGCTATTCTTACGGAGCGGAATCCACGATTCTCGCGGTGAACATCGGAGCGACCCGCCGCTTCGACTAAAAAATAGAATTCGAGGCGACGATCCAGTCTTCATTAGAATTTCATGAATTCTTTGTTGGCGCTTCGAATCTTTCCGAAAGAATTTAAGAAATAAATATTTTATAGTTTCAAATTCATCGTCAAAACGAATACTGGGGCCGGGCCCGATTCTCGAATTCGTTCTTGTTGTATGAATTATTACCTTTTTTTTCCAATGGCGGCTCTTTTTGCGAATACGGTGTTCATCGCATTCGTTTACGCAAGACGGACCGGTAACCCGATCATCCGTTCTTATCTTCTTTATACCATCGGACTCAACGCTTGGCTTTTCACTTACGCTTTCAGTTGGTCATATCCGCCCGAGTCCTGGATGACATGGGCTTTCAAAATTCTTTCCGCAACTTGGCTTCCGGTCGGAGCGCTTTATCTCGAATTCATCTACGCTTTTTTGAACAGGGTCCCCGGCGTTTTTCTTTGGTTTTTTAGAATCGGAATTCCGATTTCCTATCTCATCACACTTTCAACGGATTGGGTGATCCAAGGAAGCATTCGTTATTATTGGGGTTATGAAAACGAACCGGGTCCTTTGTATCTTGTGGTCATTCTTTGTTTCGTCGCTCTTCCCGGTTTTATAGGATTGGGAATTTTAATCCGATCCTTTTTCGTTTCCCGTAAGGATCAGAAAAAACAAATCGGCTTGGCGATCCTCGGTTCCATGTCGGCGATGTTTCTCAGTTTTTATTCCGAAATCATCCAAGTCGACGAACAAGGAAGAATGTTGAGCGTTCCGTTGACACCGATCGCGGTCGTGATCCAATCCTGTCTTATCTTTTTCGCGATCACGAGATACGGCTTTCTGAGAATCAACATCGAAGGTCTCGCGGTGGAATTATTCCGAGACATACACGACGGAATGATTCTTGTCAAACAGGATCGTTCGCTTTATTTTATGAACGAATCCGCGATGAAAATATTAGGAATTTCGAATACTCTTCCCGTTCATTTTTATCCTTCCGATTTTTTAAAAGGTTATCTCGAAAGTCCCAATCATCTTTCCAGGGAATATCAGCCTATCTTCAACCGCAACTGTAGGGGTGTGGAACTTACGAGGTCGAATATCGAATTGGCCGGCAACGAAAGCGGTTATCTTTTTATTCTTCGCGACATCAGCGAAAAGATTGAATCCAGGGAAAAGATAGAAAGTATCTATTCTTCTTTGAGCAAGGACTTGGAGATCGCAAAGATCGCGCAGACTTCCGCGATCTCCACGAAGTTTCCGGAAAGTTCCCGATATAAATTCCATTCTCATTTTCAACCTTTCGAACTCGTGGGCGGGGATTTTTTCCGGGCGCTTCAACGCTCGGACGGCAAACTCGATATTTTTTTCGCGGACGTTTCCGGTCACGGGATTTCTTCCGCGATGGTCGCGGGAATGCTTTCGATTTCCTTTCAATTGGTTATCGAAACGAGGCCTTCCCCGAAAGCCGCGCTCGAAAAGATACAAACTCTGCTTTTAAACGCGGTTTTAAACCATCATATCTCCGCAATCTATCTCTCCTACGATCCGAATTCAAAAATATTAGAATATTCTTATGCGGGTCATCATCCGATTCTGATCTTCCGAGACGGGGAAATCATTTCCTTGGAAGGCGCCGGAAGAATTCTTCTGATCACATCCGAAACGGAATTGAACAACTACAGCTTTCAATTGAAAAAAGGCGATATTCTATTCTTATATTCGGATTGTCTTTTCGAAGTTAGAAACAACGAAGGGGAAATTTTAGGTTACGAAAATTTCATGCTCAAGATCAGAGAGATCCCGGTGCACACCCCTTCCAACATTTTAAAAACGTCCATCGATCAGGCCCTGAGTTTCGGAAAGGGGAAACTTACCGACGATTTGGCCGTTCTAATCTTGGAGATTTTTTAACGATGAATCTCTACGCTCTCATTCCTTTTTCCGCGTTGCTCATCAACGGTTCCTTGTTCGCATACGTAAGCGCACTCAAGGGAAAGTCGCGGACCGTTTCTTTGTATCAAAGATTTTCGGTTCTTCTTTCGGTTTGGCATATCGCGCTGATTCTTTATTGGTCCTTTCTCCCCGGCAATTTACCCGTAATCGTTTTTAAAGTCTCGTCGTTCGCCTGGATCTTCATAGGCTGTTTGTTTTTCGAGTTTGCGGTTCAGTTCACCGGATCGAATTATAGATTTCTAATCTATTTTTTCCGAGGCCTATCTCTAGTATCTTTTCTGATCACGATCAGCACCGATCTCGTGATCGCCGGAAGCTCCCGAGCGTATTGGGGGGATATGATCGTAGGCGGGCCCTTGTATCTTCCGGTCACCACGTTCGTGATCGGAATTCCCACGTTAGCCGCTTCTTTGATTCTCATTCAAAGCGGAATCCGTTCCAACAATCCTCTTTTGAAAAAACAATCCAGACTCGTAGCTTACGGAACGATCTTTACGTATCTTTTGAGTTATAGCACGACCCTTCTTCCGCGTTATTGGAACCCTTCCCTTACGTTCCCGCCGATCAGCGGAAGCGCGGCCTTGATCCAATCGATCTGTATTTTCATAGCGATTCAGAAATACGGATTTATGGATCTCAAATTGGAACATATCGCTCTCAGACTTTATTCCGAAATTCGGGAAGGTGTGATTCTTCTTTCCTCGAAAGGGATTCTTCTTTTTATCAATCTTTCCGCGAGAAAGATGCTTCGTCTTCCGGAGAATATCGGAACCGGAATCGGCTTCGATCTATCCGGTTATCTCGAGGAATTTCCTTCCGATTCTTTTTTTGAAAGAAAAGAATTCGTAAACCTCAGCGTTCAAACGAAAGAACAATCCTACGGACTGCACGAAGAGTTTTTACACGTGCCCGAAAACAAATACCTGGAAGTTTCCTCTTCCCCCATTCCTCTTTCCGGTAAAAACGGAGGAAGGGTTTACATCCTCAGGGACATCACGGAAAAAAAAGAATCCCTCGAGAAAATTAGAAAATTATTATATAGATTGGACCTGGATCTGGATCTCGCAAGGGACATCCAGGAGATGATCACAACGAGGGACTTTCCGGATTCTCCCGATTACAAAATCCATTCCCATTTTCAACCCTACGTAAAAGTCGGCGGGGATATACTGAACGTAATCAAGGAGAAGGACGACAGTCTTCATATTCTTTTTGGAGACGTTTCAGGTCACGGTATTTCGGCGGCCATGGTTGCGGCCATGACTTCCATCGCGTTCGGAGCTTCGACGAAAAGAAGCAAACTGACCGATCACAATCTTCTTTTTATCCATCAGCTTTTGAAGGACACGATCACACTTCACTTTCTTTCCTCCGTTTATATGAGATACGTTCCATCCATTCGAAGATTAGAATATAGTTACGGTGGACATCATCAAGGTTTGTTGATCCGGAACGGCGTTTGCAGTTTTATCGAAGGTTCCGGAGGAATTCTTTTTGCGATCGCTTCTCCGAAAATCCAGAGATACGAACTCGATCTTCGAAAAGGAGACAGGATTCTTTTTTATTCGGACGGTTTGTTCGAGGTGAAAAACGGGGAAGGAAATATTCTAGGCAGAAATCAATTTTTGGAAGCGGTCAAATCGCTGGTCGTAGACGATACGAGTTCCATGATTCGATCGATTCTCTCCTACTCCGGCTCTTTCGGAGAAGGAGAGATGTCCGACGACGTTACGATCTTTTGTCTGGAAGTATTTTAGAATATTCTAATTTACGCGATCTTTTCGCGGATCGACTTCAAGAACGGAAGAAACTCGTCCAAGGTTCCGGGCAATTCGTATTCAATGGAATCCCCGGCGCGAATGATGTCCTTTTCTTCCAGGGCGACCGCGATTCCCGCGAGAATCTCGCTCAATTCTCCCGTCTTTTCCTCGAAGCCGACTCCGTCGATCGAGATCCCTGCGAGATCCAGATCCGGTTTTCGGAGCTTCAAAGTGATAAACGAAGTCAGAAGAACGTTGATCTGTGAAATGGATTGGGTCAACAACTCGGTCGCGACCTCGTCCTTTCCGGATTGATACGCCTCGTTCACTTTTACGAAACCTTCTTTGAGCCCGCCTATGTTTCCGATAAACGTGTCCAGAATTTCCTTCAAAGTGGGAAGATCCAAATCCAACACTTGAGTTCTTGCGATCAAGTCCATGATGAAAAGTTTCAGGTCTCTGAGATGTTCCAAAAACGCTTCTATCGTTTCGGTATTATCCAGACTTCCGCAGTTGGATGAGATCTCGGATACGATTTCCGAAACCGTGTTACCGGTCCCCATCGGTTTGATCTGATCGAGTTTAAGATGCAACAGGTTCGACGCGGAATTCAAAACGGTTTGAATCCATCTGACTCCGTCGCTCAGTTCGGAAGATTCTTTTTCGGTAAGCGAATCCCTTCCGAATAAAGTGGAACCGACCTTGTCCACGTAAAGATCGAGTTCGGTCAGAGTGGAAACGAGAAAGTCCATCTCTTCGCCCACGAAAAATTCCATCTTATTCGCGGAATCGATTCCCTGTTCGTTCATGCTGGAAGCTTGAAATTCGATTCCGTCAACGGTGCAACCGAGAAGATATTTTCCCTTCGATTCAACCCACTTGTTGATTTCGCCGAAAACTTCGCCCAACTTCTTTTCGTTTTCAAGAGAACTATCTAAGAGATGTTCGTTGATGTAGATTTCCATTTCTCTCTCCTGTTTTACTCGTTTCTCGCGCCTTTGAGATTGTTGTTCAAATAGGCGCCGACCGCTTTGTTCTTACCGACTCCCTGTTCCATATAAAGAAACTTGGACTTCAGTTTTTTCTCGTAACTCACGAGATGATTTTCGTATTCCTTGATCTTCTTGTTGTTATCGGTGACCTGCTCTTCCAACATCTTCACCTTGCCGGCGACAAGTCCGCCCGCATACTGAGTGTAAGGTTTCACGTGTTCGAGAAGATCGACCGCAACTCCGGTGTCCATTCTCGCGTCCGAATTCGTATCGATCGCAAAAAGATTTCGGACCGCATCGGGATTTTCAGCGAGTTTGTTTTTGAGTTTTTCCTCGTCGAGAATCAGAAACCCGTCCTGAATATCGGCCCATTTGCTTCCGACATTTCCGGTGCTGATTCCGATGTCGCTTAACATTCTTACCGAACTTTCGCCGCTTACCGGATAAGAGGAACTCGCGACCGTTTTCATCCCCGCAATCAGACGAAGAACGGTATGTTCCCCGGATAAAAGACCCGTTTTCGTTTTTCCTTCCCAAAAACTTTGTCCGATCTCCGTGCCTTCCTCTTTCCCGTCTCGAACGGTCGCATTCTTATCGACCGCGGTGGATTCTTTAGAAAACTTTAATACGGTATTGTAAGCCGCGATGAACTCTTTGATCATCTCGATTCCTTTTTCGGAATCCGTTTTGATGTCGATGTTCACGGGTGTTTCGGTTTTTTTATGGAGATTCAGGGAGACTCCGTCGAGAACGTCGGTAAGTCCTTCGTTTTTAGGACGATTGACTTCGATCCCGTCCACTAAAAAAACCGCGTCCTTCGCTTCCGCGATTTCCTTCGCGGGTTTAGCGCCGCGAAATTCTCCGGGAATCACTATATGAAAAGAATCTAATATTACCGTTTTGCCGCTTGAATTTGCGAAAAGAATCTTATGAGCCTTTTGTCCCGTGGGAAAATTTTTCAGATTCAACACGACCTTTCCGTTTTGTTTGGAAGCGGTTTCAAAGATCATCTTCTCTTTATCGTTTTCTTTATAAAGAATTCCTAATTCTAGTTTGTCTTCCTGCGCGAATTCGACCGATGTGATGAGTTCGATTCTTGTGTTCTTCTTCAACTCGGTGGTCGGAATTCCGAATTGAAACGAACCCACGCTCGCGATTTCCATCCACTTCTTTCCGTTCTCTTCTTTAAAGACCGGTTTGGAATCCGCGGGCACTCCGTATTTTTCGGATTGAAAAACGAGAATCTGATCCTGTTCGGGAAGAAGATTCATTACTTTCGGAGGATCCGCAGGTTCGCTCGCGCCGACCAAGTTTGCGGCTTGCAAAACTCCATTAGAATCTTCGAATTTAAGTTTGCGTTCCTTACCGGACAATCCCGCGGTAAGAGTAAGAACGTAATTGTCCCCGTCCACTTTTACGAGCCCGGTGCTGACAAGTCCGGCCGCGGAAACTTTGATGGAAGACGCGAGATCTCGGATCGTTCCACCCGAGAATTCTATTTCCTTCTCGCTATCCCCCGAAAAAATTTTAAAACTTCCGGCCGGGATTTGTTTGTTCGCGTCCGTTTTATCGCCGGAGATTTGATGATACGTTGCGAGTTCTTTGATTTCGATTTTGCGTTTACCGGCGCTGGCTGAACGAGAAGCGTCCCCGCTCACCACACCTTCCGGTTCCGATACGATATTCTTCATCGCAAACGGAGCGGTAAAAGATATGAGTGCTCTTGTTTTATTCTGTAAGTCGGTCGTGACTATTTTGAGGTCGCCCCAGGCTTTTGACTGAGCTTTGTTAAACGAATTCTGTTGCTCAAGTCGGCGGATCGGTTTGGCTTCCAGTTCCACCAATTTCTTTACGATCATATTTGTATCTTGTCCGGAGCTAAGTCCTGGAATCGTAAATGCGGGCATATTGTCCTCCTACATTCTTAATCGGTCGAATCGGAAAAAAGATAAGGGAAAATGAAAAAATTCGATGCCGGAAAAACCGATTGCCGATCATCAATATCCGTGGATTTTAGTTCCGATTTTCGTAGGGGGAAATGAATGTTATCGCCTGTTTTGGGAGAATTTTTGGGGACCTTTGTATTGATTCTTTTGGGGAACGGCGTCGTCGCCGGGGTTTTGTTGGAAAGAAGCAAATCCAAGGACGGGGGTTGGATCGTAATCACAGCCGGTTGGGCCTTTGCGGTGATGATCGGAGTTTTTGTTTCGAACGCTTTCGGAAGTTCGGACGCGCATTTAAACCCCGCGGTAACGCTTGCATTTGCAATTAAGTCGGGAGATTATTCCAAGCTGATATCCTACGTTCCCGCTCAAATCGGCGGCGCGTTTTTAGGAGCCGTATTCAATTATTTGCATTATCTTCCGCATTGGAAGGAAACGAAGGACAAGGGAAAAATTCTCGCCGTGTTTTCCACCGAACCCGCGATTTCGCATATCGTATCCAACTTCTTCAGCGAATTCTTAGGAACGTTTCTTCTTATCTTGGGAATCGTTTCGATTTTCTCCCCGCTTATGCAGGGTTTAAGCGCGCATTTCGGTACGTTCTTGGTGGGAATTCTAGTCTGGAGCATCGGTCTTTCCATGGGTGGAACTACCGGTTACGCGATCAATCCGGCGAGGGATTTAGGTCCGAGATTCGCGCATTTTATTCTGCCGATCGCGGGCAAAGGTTCTTCCAATTGGAAATACGCGTGGCTTCCCGTGGTAGCTCCTTTGAGCGGAGCCGCTTGTGCGGGATTGCTTTTGGGGTTTCTGAAAGTTTAAGGGAGAATGTTCCGTTTTTCTAATATGTTCCGAATTCTGCGTTGCGGAAAATCCGATCCGCAACGCGAGTATCGAACTATAAAATCATGATTTACGGATTTATCGGATTCCCGAAATGATGAAATTGATATGCGAAATCAGATTGTCGCTTTAATTTTTATAGTATTCTTTTCCCTCGGTTTGTCCGCACAGCCGAACGATCTAAAGGGAGAATGCAAACCGAAAGAATGGATCTGCGTTCTTACCAGAAACGACAACAATAAGATAGAATTCTACGTTCAGAATAGAAGTCCTTCGGGAGAATATCCATTTTCGCTTTATTTTAATTTTTCCGATCTTGAAAATTATCGATCCGACGTAACATTACCTTTTCCTTATGTTTCCAAGGGAAGTTCGGAACCTCAAAAAGTTTTTACCCTAACCCCGATCAGCCCCGATAAAAACGGCTCGTATAGTTCTAGCATCTATGTGAGAGCCGGAGATTTTAACGCGCCTAAAAACAAAAACGTCATCTATCGTTTACCGTTCGAATCGGCTTCCCGGATCGGACAAGGTTATAACGGAAAGTTCACTCATACCGGACAGTTTCCGTACGCGTTGGATTTTACTCTCAACGAAGGAAGTCCCGTTTTAGCCGCACGAGAAGGTCTTGTGATCGCGACGCAGGACAAATATCATTCCGGCGGAACCACACCTTTTTTTAGGGACAAGGCCAACTTCATCCAGATTCTTCATAAGGACGGAAGCATAGCGGAATACGCACACTTAAAACACAAGGGCGTTTTGGTTCAAGTCGGACAAACCGTGAGAACCGGAGAAAGAATCGGATTGTCCGGCAACACCGGATTTAGTAGCGCACCTCATTTGCACTTTCACGTTTTCAAACCTACGAGCGACTTTCAAACCTTGGATTCT
The DNA here is from genome assembly GCF_002811925.1 of Leptospira barantonii. Lineage (NCBI taxonomy): Bacteria > Pseudomonadati > Spirochaetota > Leptospiria > Leptospirales > Leptospiraceae > Leptospira > Leptospira barantonii. Next base: position 434,095 of record NZ_NPDS01000001.1, on the reverse strand, counting down.
TTTCCGACCGCGTTCGAAACCGACGAAGGCGTGTTAGACGAACTCAAAGAAGGAGTCGTATATTGGTATCCTTCGATTCTTTTACCCGCAGGAAAGATATTCTTCGAAGAGGATTTAAGAATTTGTTCAGAGTTCGTTCAGAAAAAACTTTTCGAATGCGAGGACAAGTTCAATCCTCAGAAAAGACCGATTCTCGCGTTGGAAGTGAGAAAACCGGGCAAGTACGAACTCAAAGTGGAAGTCTGCAATCCGGATTCGGTCTGCAAAAGAATCGATTGGAATCTTCAACCCGAATGGAAGTCGTCCGTTTCTTATTTTGATTGGAGTCTTTTCCCGCAACAACCGGGTAAATATAAAATCCAAGTCATCAACGATATAGAAATCATCAAGACTTGGATCGTGGAACGTTAGAAACGTTAGAATATTAAAGATTCTTAAACTGTTGCCAAGGAAGAATAGCGGATCGCAAAATCCTCTTTCGACTTACGCACCTTGGGCGCGTTCACCAAATGATCCTTGTCCGCGTCCCTATAACCGAGCGCGAGAATGGAAGTGGATCTCAATCCTTTTTCCTTAAGACCGAGTAGTTCGTCCAAGCCCGCCGCGTTAAACCCTTCCATCGGAGTCGCGTCCACATCTTCGACTGCGGCGGCTACGATTCCCGTTCCAAGAGCTATGTAGGTTTGTCTTGCGGCCCAGTTAAAACTGGATTCGTGGGTATGAGACTTCAGCCAACCGAGCATCGAATTTTTAAAACCTTGAAGGGATTCCGGGGGAATGTTTCTCGTATTTGCAACTAATTGAATATGATTTTCGATTTTATTCTCGGTGATTCCGTCCCAAGCCGCAAAAATCAAAAGATGAGAGGATTCTACGATCTGAGGTTGATTGTTGGCGACTGGAAGAATTCTACGTTTGAGTTCCTCGTCTTCGATAACAAGAACGTTGTAAGGTTGCAGTCCGAAACCCGAGGCGGTAAGGCGAATCGATTCCACGATTCTTTCCACTTTTTCCGGAGGTAACTTCTCCCCCGTCATTCTTTTGGTCGCATAGCGCCAGTTCATTTTTTCCAGCAAATCCATGATCATTCTCCTATCAGTCGTATCTCGTTTTTTGTTTGAGTGGTTTGAGATGTTAACCTGTTACAAATATCCTAACAAGATAGACGGAAAAAATGAAAAGTAAAAAAACAAAAAATCAGTGAGAGAGGGACATTTTTTTTTGGCATTCTCCACGGACCTGATGCATCACGTCGGCTAAGGAGAATTCTCCCAACTTCGCTTCGAGCGCGGCTTGGGCCTGAGCAAAGATACATTCGAGCGTCGGGACAATTCCCATTCCGACGGAACAATCCTGTTTCGGGTGATCGTGAACGTTGAATAGGCATTCAGAAGCCTCGATCGCGCGGTAGATATCGGAAAGTCGGATCTCCGTCGCGGGTTTTGCCAAAGAAGCTCCGGGAACGCCTTGTCTTGTAAAAACCAAACCGGCCTTTCTCAATTTTCCGATCAGAGTTCTTACGATTGCGGGATTGGTTCCTACCGATTCTGCGATCGTGTCGGAGGTCGTATCTCCCCCATTTCCGTCTTCCAGAAAAGTTAGAATGTGAATTGCAACGGCGTAACGACTGGGAATGGCCAAGATTTTGTTCCTTTAGTCAGTATTCAATGGTTTAGACAGGTCTCTGCCAAGAAGAATTCGGGTTTTTCTTGGGAATAATATCGGTTTTCATCTAAGATTTTCTTTTTAAAAATCGGGAATCAGTTCTTAAGGAAAACTCTTCGGTTCCCAAAGGAATGTAGGAACTATTACATTTCTCTATCTCAGAGAGATCTCATAGCAGACAAAAAATGTGGGAACTCTTACAACCTCCGAAAAATAACCGAATCACGACCTTCTTGCCGTCCAAAAATTAGAAGGGAAGTACAAACCTGTCATCGAAATCTCCCTTAGAATCATTGACTCCCGGTAAAGCAGGTTTAAACAGGAATAGAATCCACCGACAACACCCAATCGGGTTTTTGAATCCGTGGATTTCGAGAATTTTCAGGATATCCAAGTGTCAAAACCAAAAGTACAGGAACAAACTCCTACGACAACGGGCCAAAACGGTTCTACCAACGGGAATCAAACGGAAATCATTCTAACCAACCCGAACATATTTTTCGATCGGGAACTTTCCTGGGTGGATTTCAACCGACGCGTGTTGGAAGAAGCGAACGATCCTGAAAATCCGCTTTTGGAAAGATTGAAATTCTTAAGCATCACAGAAACGAACCTCGACGAATTCTACATGGTTCGCGTGGCCGGACTTCGCAATCTCGTAAAGGAAGGAAACGACGAAAGAAGTTTAAACGGAGACAGCGCTTCCGAAATTCTTTCCGACGTATCGGATAAGGTCCGCACCTTCGTCCGCGAAGAATACGAAACCCTGGCAACTACATTAGAAGAATTGAAAGTAGCCGGGATCCATCTCATTCTCAATCCGGAAGAATTGACGATAGACGAAATCAAACAGATCCAAACGTATTATAAAGAAGATGTATCTCCGATCTTAACCCCTCTCGCAATCGACACGGCCCACCCGTTTCCGCATATTCTCAACAAGTCCTTAAACCTCGCGATGGTATTGAGCACCGAAGACGAAAAGACCGGAGGAAAAAAAGATCTGTTCGCGGTCGTACAAGTGCCTTCGGTTCTTCCTCGATTCTTACAACTGAAAAACAAGGGAGAAGAAAGAAGATTCTTCCCTTTGGAAGAAATCATAAAACTGCACGTAGACGATCTTTTTTACGGAATGACCGTAAAGGAAATTTATCCCTTCCGAATCGTAAGAGACGCGGACATTTCCATCGACGAAGAAAAGTCCGTTAAAGATTTGCTCATCACGATGAAAGACGAACTTCGAAACCGAATCTGGGGCGACGCGGTTCGGATGGATATTCATCAAGGAACTTCTCCCTTTATCAAAAACACGTTACGCGAGCTTTTGGAACTTCAGGATCACGAAGTGTTCGACGTCGCTTCGATCTTAAACATCAACGACGCGATGTTCTTTTACGGATTGGATCATACGTCCAAACTCAAATATCCTTTCTTTCAACAAAAGTCGACTCTGAAGTTCGATACGCCCGAAAAGATTTTCGAAGCGATCAAAAAGAAAGACAGACTTCTACATCATCCGTATCAATCTTTCTCCGCGATCGAAGACTTGCTTCGAATTTCTTCCGAAGATCCCAAGGTTCTCGGGATCAAGATGACCCTCTATCGTACGAGCGGGGATTCTCCGATCATCCAATATTTGGGACAAGCGGCGGAGAATGGAAAACAAGTGACCGTTCTTGTGGAACTCAAAGCTCGTTTCGACGAGGAGAGAAACATCAAGTGGGCGCAGAAACTCGAAGCGCGAGGCGTTCACGTCGTATACGGCGTTGTCGGATTAAAAATTCACTGTAAGATGCTTTTGGTCGTGCGTAAGGAAGACGACCACATGGTGCGTTATGTGCACCTTGGAACCGGAAACTACAACTCGACCACTTCGAAGTATTACACCGATCTCAGCTTCTTCACCGTGAACAAACAGATTACGGAGGACGTAGCGACGATCTTCAACACGATTACGAGTTATGCGAAGATGCCTACTCTCAATCTTTTGGCGGCGTCTCCTCACAATCTGAAATCGACTTTCCTTACGCTGATCGACAAGGAAAGGGAGAATGCCCTCGCCGGAAAACCTGCGAGAATCATCTTCAAGATGAATTCGCTCGTCGATCCGCATATTATTCTTTCCTTATATAAGGCGAGCCAAGCGGGCGTTCAGGTGGATCTGATCATCCGCGGTATCTGTTGTCTCAAACCCGGTCTCAAAGGAATTTCCGAAAACATAACCGTTCTTTCGATCGTGGGAAGATTTTTGGAACACACAAGAATCTACTACTTTCATTCCGGCGGAGCGGAATCGATTTTCCTCGCGTCCGCCGATTGTATGCCTAGAAACTTCGAAAGAAGAATCGAGGTTTTGTTCCCGATCATCGAAGGCAAAAACAAGGAAAGAATCAAAAAGATCCTGGATGTTCAACTCAGGGACAACGTAAAGGCTCGTTTCCTTCACCCGGACGGACATTATAAAAAAAGAATATTACAAAAAGACGAAAAACTCGTGGATTCCCAAATCGAAAGAATGACTTTCGTGGATTAAAAATTTCAAAAGAACATGACAACAACCTCGACAATCAACAAAACGGAACTCAAATCCCTCATCGGACCCGGAAAAATATTTTTTAGAAACGATCCGGACTTTGACGAAGCGACCTTTCTTTCCTTTGGAACGGACAGAACCAAGGTATACAAACCGGACTTCGACATTCTCGCGTTTCCTACCACCACCGAAGAAGTTGCAAAAATCGTAAAGTACGCTTACGAAAACGAAATCTCGATCGTTCCCTCGGGCGGCAGAACCGGATACGCGGGCGGAGCGATCGCAAAAAATCAGGAGCTCGTTCTTTCCCTCGTTAAGATGGACAAGGTTTTGGACTTCGATCCCTTTTTCGGAAGTATCAAGGTTCAAGCGGGAATGATCACGAAAAATCTTCATAAAGAAGCCGAAGAAAGAAATTTCTATTTTCCCGTGGACTTCGCGTCCACGGGTTCTTCCCATATCGGAGGAAACATCGCGACCAACGCGGGCGGCGTGAGAGTGGTTCACTACGGATTGATCCGTCAGTGGGTTTTGGGTCTTACCGTAGTCACCGGAACCGGCGAGGTTCTGGAATTCAACGGAGAACTTTTAAAAAACAACACAGGGTACGATCTCAAACAACTATTCATCGGCTCGGAAGGAACGTTAGGCGTCATCACGGAAGCGACCTTAAAGCTCACTACCAAACCTCTGGATAACCGAGTGTTGCTCGTTGCGGTCCCCGACTTCTCTTCCATTCTTTCCCTGTTTAAGGAAACGCATCAGGTTAAAGTTCCTTTGTTGGCTTTTGAATTCTTCACCGAATATTGTCTCGGAAAAGTAAAAGCCCACCTCGGAGTTTCCGATCCGTTCCAAGCCCCGAGTCCATATTATGTTTTGATGGAATTCGAAATCGCGGAAGAATCGGACGAGGAAAAACTGTTCGGATTTTTGGAAACGATCACCGAAAAAAGTCTGATCAGCGACGGAAGCCTCGCTCAAAACTCAAGACAATCCGAAACCTTCTGGAAATACAGAGAAGGAATCAGCGAAAGTATTTCCATCGAATATACGGTTCACAAAAACGATATTTCCCTTCCTCTAAGAAACATGGAACCGTTTCTCGTGGACATGGAAGCGTTGTTAAACGGAAAGTATCCCGGTTTTGAAATCGCTCTTTTCGGTCACGTGGGCGACGGGAATCTTCACCTAAACATCGTTAAACCGAAGGATATCTCCGACGAGGAATTCTTCAAAAAGTGCAAGAACGTAGACCCGGATATGTTTCGTTTATTACAAAAATATCATGGATCGATCAGCGCCGAACACGGAATCGGGCTTTTAAAAAAGGACTTTCTCCATTTTTCAAGAACGGAAGGCGAAATTCTTCTTATGAAGGAAATCAAAAAGTCCATGGACCCTAAAAACATCATGAACCCGGGCAAAGTGTTCTGATGATTTCCACAAACGGTTCCGGCGGTAAAAAACCGAGCAAGAGAAAGAAGAAAATACAATCCGAACACCGGATTGTTATGCGAAGTCTTACTCTGGACGATTACGCCGACGTTAAGGAAATCATGGACATCGTCTTCCCGGAGTTCGACGGTGCTTGGAAAAAAAATCAGTTCGAATCTCAGATCACGAAATTTCCCGAAGGTCAGATTTGTATCGAAGACAACGGGAAAGTAGTCGGCGCGGCCATCAGCCAGATCATCAAGTGGTCCGATTACGGAGACAATCATACCTACGAAGAAATCGTAGGAAAGGGCGACCTTAAAAACCACAACGAGAGTGGAGACACTCTTTACGGAGTCGATATCTTCGTTCATCCCGAGTATCGCGGACTTCGTTTGGGCCGAAGACTTTACGACGCGAGAAAGGAACTTTGCGAGAAGTTGAATCTCAAAAGAATCGTAGTCGGCGCTTGGATGCCCGGTTACGAAAACTACGAAGACAACATGACCCCCGCGCAGTATATAGAAAAGGTGAGAGACAAGGAGATCTACGATCCGGTTCTTTCCTTTCAACTCGCGAACGGGTTTCACGTTCGTAAACTCAAACGCGGATATTTCGGAAACACCAAAGGTTTCAGTTCATATGCAGTTCTATTAGAATGGTTGAATATATATTACGAAAAGGAAGAAACCGCTCTGATCGGCGGCCAGAAAACCGTGGTTCGTGTCGGAGTCGTTCAGATGCAGATGCGTCCGGTCTCCGGCATCGAAGAATTGATGCGTCAGGTGGAATTTTTCGTGGATACGGTCGCGGGTTACAACGTCGACTTCGTATTATTCCCCGAATTTTTTAATGCGTCCCTACTCGCGAGATACAACGATCGAAGTCCTTCCGACGCAATGCGCGCGCTTTCGAGTCACACAGACAGCATCATCGAAAAGATGGTCGAGCTTGCGGTTTCATACAACGTGAACATCATCTCGGGAAGTATGCCCGAGTATAGGGATAATACTCTTCACAACGTTTCGTATCTTTGCAGAAGGGACGGAACCTACGAAGAACAATACAAACTTCACGTTACACCCGACGAGGATTTTTATTGGGGTGTTAAGGGCGGTTATAATCTTTCCGTTTTCAACACGGATGCATGTAAAATCGGAATTCTAATTTGTTTCGACGTGGAGTTTCCCGAACTTCCGAGATTTTTGGCGGAACAGGGAATGGACGTTCTTTTTGTTCCATTCTACACCGATACTAAAAACGGATACAACCGAGTCAGACACTGTGCGATGGCAAGAGCGATCGAAAACGAATGTTACGTCGTGATCTCCGGTTCGGTCGGTGCGCTTCCTCATGTGGAAAATATGGACATTCAATACGCGCAGTCCGCGGTTTTTACTCCTTCCGATTTCGCGTTCCCGCATGATTGTGTCGCGGCCGAATCCGTTCCGAATACCGAGATGACCTTGATCGCGGATTTGGATTTGGATCTTTTGAAAGAACTTCGCAAGAAAGGTTCCGTTCGAAATCTTTCCAATCGAAGAAAGGACTTATACGAACTCAAATGGATTTACGAATCATGAAAATATTCTCCATCGTTACGATTTTACTTTGGATTTTGTTTGCGGGCCTTCAGTACAACGATCCCGATCCTTGGCTCTGGGTTCCGATCTATATGAGCGTCGTGTTTTTATATGCAGGATATTTAATGTATCCGGAAAAAACGAAACTCTGGCTCAGAACTTCCCTGATTCTTTCGGCACTTTTTTCGGCGGGAACCGTTCTCGCGGCGATGCAGATCCAAAACCTCTCCTTCGACGACGAGGTTACGAGAGAGATGGGCGGTTTGATTTTATCCGCGATTTGGTCGAGAATTCCGGGATATTGGGTCCGCAAGCGGGAAGCAAAGAGAGAATCGAGTGCGATTTCATAAGAATGAAATCTTTCAATATCACAAGAAGAGAAATTTTTATTCCGGTCTGATCTTTCTCGGTTCCGTTTTTCTCGCGGTTCTTCTTCTGGCGCTGACTACATTCGGAATTCTTAAATTAGAAATTCCCGGCTTAAGCGAAATTCAAAAGCTCGCGCTTTCCATCGGAAAAGAAATCAAAAAGCCGAGTTTGATCGGCGTTTTCTACACGACATTGTTCGGCGGCCTGTTCTTCTTTTATCTTCCCATCGAATTCTTATACATTCGCGCGACCTATTCGAAGCTCGACGGAAGTGATTTAGTTTTTTTGCATATTCTAGGTTTATTAATCTCTTTTACGATCAATTATTTCTTGGGAAGAATCGCCGCGCGCGCGTGCATCAAACTGATCAGTCCGAAAAAATTCTATCGTATGAAAGGTTTTCTAAATCGATACGGTGTTCTTGCGATCTTCGCGTTCAACGCGCTTCCTTTACCCGCTCCGATCCTAAGCGCCGTTTTGGGTGTAATCCGTTATAAGAAAAAAGTTTTTTATCCGGTGTTTGTTGCGGGACAACTCACGCAGTGTTTGGTGATTCTTTTTTTCGTTCGTTATGTTTTTACCGGTAAGGTTTTTTAAAAACGTTGTAGTTCCTACATTTGTTTTAAAAACAAATTCAAACGAAGAATGAAGAGATCGTAATAGTTCCTACATTCGTTCGAAGAACAAATTCTAACACAAGCACGATGAAGTAGTAGTTCCTACACTTCTCTTACGAACCAATTGTCAGGGAAGTGTCATGACTTTCTCATTCCCTAAGTCTTGATTTCCAATATTTTTTCCGACTGCATAAATGATTTCTCCGCATTCTCCCTTGACTCTGAACACCGTAGAAAAATATTGAGAATCATTTTCAAATTCAAAATCGAAAAACAAACAAATGAAACAAAAATCAATTCTGTCTCTTTCTATTCTGATTTTATTTCTATTCTCTTGGGGAGTTCCCGCACAACCCGAAGAGAATCCGCCGGTCGACAAAGATAAACAAACGCCGAACGGCCAAGGACAACAACCTGTCCCGACAAACGGAGAAGATCCGGAAAAAGAAAAATGGTCTAAAGGAACCATCTCCGTAATCGGTAAACGAAAGACCGATCTCAAACGGATTCCCGGATCGGCAACGGTGATCGAAAAAGAATTCTTAGATCAAGTAAAACCGGTCGACTCGATGGAAGTCTTACGAAGAGTTCCAGGCGCTTCGATCCGTTATCAAGATACCGGTTTGATTTTAAACATAGGCTTTCGAGGTGTGAACAACGATCTCGGAAGAAAGGTTCTTATCTTAGAAGACGGAATCTTCACATCCTTAAATCCTTACTCCGCACCGAAACAATACTACACGCCTAACATCGATCGTATGGAAAGAATCGAAGTCGTAAAAGGATCGGGCGCGATTCTTTTCGGACCCTCCACGATCGGAGGTGTGATCAACTTCATCACAAAACGTCCTCCTAAAGAACCGGTTCTTTCCGTTTCCGCACAGGGAGGTTCTTACGGATTCTTTTCTTCTCAGGTTTCTTACGGCGGAACGTTCGGCAATACGGGAATCGACATTTCCATATTAAGAAAACAAGGAGACGGCTTTAGGGATCATCAGGATTTTCGACTGCACGAATTCTCCTTTAAATCGGTAACCGATCTAAACGAAAAACATACTCTTACTTCTAAATTCTTAGCGACCGCTCAGGACGCGAATATGACTTATCTCGGTTTGACCACCGCTCAGCTCTGGAACAATTCTTCCTCGAACTTTGCGGAACAGGATAACCGAAAACTTCAAAGATATTCCGGCGATATCGGTCACGAATGGAAACTTACCGATAATTCCAAACTCGTAACGAAGGTTTACGCGGCTTATACGGAAAGAAACTGGGCGAGACAAAACTACGTTCGGAACACCGGTTCTTATTTTAACAATTATCCGGGCAACGTAATCAAAGCGTATGATACGGAACCTTTCGTAAATCGTCCCGGTGATACGGTTTATATGTTGGATAGTGTGGGCCACAGGGATCGTTCTTATCGATTCGTCGGCGCTGAATCCCGCTATCAAATGGATTATCAATTTTTCGGAATTAAGAATCAACTCGACGCAGGTCTTCGGTATCACTATGAAACCGCAGACATCAAATATTTGGACGGACCGTCTACACCCGATTATGCGGTGTTCGGAAACGGACTCGGCAACCCGCCGACCGGAACGGCTTCTTCCGAATATTCTTTAGCGAAATCCGGAAACCTAAGAGATCACGAAGTCAACAACACGAAGTCGATCGCGGGATTCGCACAGAACAGTTTTAAATTCTATGATAAGTTTTCCGTGATTCCCGGAATTCGTTACGAAACGTTCACACAAAACAGAACGATTCTCCGTCAACAAGCGATCGATCCGGCGACGAATCAACCCGATCCGAACGCTCCTTCTCAGGAAGTGGACAAGGGAAGCAGACACGTTTATCACGTTGTCATTCCCGGTTTAGGTCTTACCTATGATATTCGAAAGGATCTGACTTGGTTCGCGGGAGCGCACAAGGGATTCTCCCCTCCTAGATACCAAGACGCGTTGAACAACTCCGGTGTGATCAACAAGATCGATCCCGAATATTCGTATAACTATGAAACCGGGATTCGCGGAGATATTACGAATTACTTAAATGCTCAGGTGACTTACTTCGATCTGAATTACATCAACCAGATCATCATCACTTCTTCCACTTCCGGAAACGATTCCGCTTCATCTGCTAAGAATGGTGGACGAACCTACAGCCGCGGTTTGGAAACCAACGTAACGTTCGACCCCGCAAAACTTTTCGACGCTTCCTTCAAACTTCCGATCGATCTGATTTATACGAGAGCCGATGCGAAGATGAATCAGTATTCCATCGACACTTCCAAGGTTACGGCGAACCAATCTCTTTTGGACTTCATTGTCACACAAAGGGATAAGAACGGAAACTACGTTCCTTATGTTTCCAGAGATACCGCGACTCTTGCGCTCGGATTCATTCACCAAAAAGGATTTTATGCGAGAGCGGAATATCAGTATTTCTCCGCTCAATTCCACGACGACGCGAACACACGCACCGTTTATTGGGCGGATTCGATCACCGATCCTCTCGGAAAAAAAGTATTACAATATATGAATATTAGCTCCAACAGCTCGGGGGAAACCGGGGTCATTCCCGCCTATTCCCTCATCAACGCTTCTCTGGGTTATAAACATCCGGTCAAACGTTGGAGCGTTTTTCTTACGGGTAAGAATTTAGCCGACGTTCGTTACATTTCCGGTCGTCTTCCCGAGGGAATTCAGGTCGGTCCGTTCCGCCAAATCAACGTAGGAGTTACCTTTGAACTCTGATCATTCCGGAATTTTTAGCGGGAGTTCCCGCAAATTCATCACGACCCCATATTTTCGATTGACAAGAATAATGATATTGAGAATTAGTATCAATATCATAACAACCAGTTCATCGAAAATTCCCCGGTTGCGGGCGAACAGCCCAATTCCGGGACCTTTTTTCAAAGACATCCAGGAAACCTTTATGAATCTAAAAACTTTTGCTTCCCTTCTCCTCATTTCGAGCCTGATTTTATTCTCCAATTGCAAACCGGCGGATAAATCCAACGACACAACCATGTTAGCCGGAGTTCTCGCGCTGGGAACCGTGCCGACCGCAAACAAAGCGCAGGTTGTGGACCGTTATCTGCAACTCGGTTATCAATCGTATGATCAAAGTTACAAAGACGCTGTCGCTCTCCAAACTGCGGTGACGACTTTCAATGCAACCGCAACTCCGACCGCGGCGGATCACACGAATCTCAAAAATCTTTACGTAATCGGAAGAGCTTCCTACTTAGTGACCGAAGCGTTTCGTTTTTCTTCCGGTCCCGTGGACAACTCCGACGTTCTCGGTTGCGGAAACGTCGCTGACGGATCGGGAACTCAGGAATGCGAAGGTTTGATCAACGCATGGCCGTTAGACGAAGTATCAATCGATAATTTCATCACGAGCACCGCACTTACAGCGGGCGCATATCCGTATGCGACAATCTTAGCCGCAAACGGAGACGCCGCGGCGACTAACGCACCGGAAGGAAACGACGAAAAAGTGGTTCTTGTAGGTTGGCACGCGATCGAATATCTTCTCTGGGGACAAGACTTGTCCAACGGCGGAGTAAACCAAATTTCCGGCCAACGCCCCGTGAGTGATTTCGCAAACGCGAACGCAAGCGGCGCCAAAAGAAGAGCTTATATGAAAGCCGTAACCGACGCGATGGTTGCGCAACTCAAACTGATCCGCGACCAATACGCAACTGGAACCGCTTATTCCACAAAACTCAAATCGAATCCCGACGCGGCGATCACTGCAATCTTCCAAGGTCTTGGAAAATTCATCGCCGGAGAATGGGGCGGTCAAAGACTTACCGGAACCTTCGACGGACAACAAGAAGAGGAACATTCCTGCTTTAGCGATACTACCAAAGCGGACTTTTATTACGACGCACAAGGTGTGTTGAACGTTTGGAACGGAGCTTACGAACTTAAAAAAGGAACCGTAGTTTCCACCGGTCCGGGACTCGGAAGTTTATTCGGAACGTTAACCGGTCCTCCGATCGTAACTCAGACTACCGCTTCCAGAAACGCGTTCTGTTTGAATCTCCCGGAACAAACCTCCGATCCGAACTACACGACTTCTTGTCCGACCGGATCTTTAACGGGAAGATACGATCAAATCATCAGAAACACCGATTCGGAGTATAAGATTCTTTTTGATACTCAAAAGCTGATCGGAGACACTCTGAAAAAAACGATCACCGACGCGGCGAAATCCGTGGGCGTGTCCATCACCGACTTTTCGATTTAAGTTAAAAATATATTACAAAAGATGAATGGTTATGAAAGACAAAATATCAAAAAAGAGGGAAGAGAATTCTTCCCTCTCGGTTTCAATCGATTCTAAAATAAAAATCGGATTCCTCTTCGGAATCCTTTTTGGTTTATTAACACAATGTAACACCGATTTGTTGGATCACAAAAAGAAGAACCACAATCAGGATATGGCCGCGATTCTTCTTTTTTTAGCGAACCAAGATCCGGGTGAACAATACTCGGGCGGTTTGACGACCACCTTCGATTCTACGGTCAACGCCTTCGATCTCGTTGCGGCCAATCTTCGCGACGGCGGTAATATAGATTTTCAAGGCGGGAATTCATTCTTCAATCGTCTTTGGGTTCAAGGCGGGAACTCCGCTTCGGACGGACTCGGTCCCGTGTTTAACAGCACGTCCTGCAACGGTTGTCACGTAAAAGACGGAAGAGGAACTCCACCCGCAAGCGGAAGCAGTTCTTTTACAACGATGTTGATTCGAGTCAGTAAAAACGGAAAAGATCCGATCACCGGCGGACCCGTGGGACTCGACAACTACGGTCTTCAGATCAACGATCACGGAGTTACCGGTCCTCCTTTGGTTCCGGGTGAAGCGACTACGACGGTTACGTTTGCGGAAGAACCCGGAAACTTTCCGGACGGAGAAGCGTATTCTTTAAGAAGACCGACCTTTACGATTTCCGCATGGGCATTCGGAACACCTGCCGTCGTAAATCAATCCCCTCGTACAACTCCTATGATTCCGGGTCTTGGACTTTTGGAAGCGATTCCGGAAGCGACCATCCGTTCCTTTGCGGACGAAAACGACGCGGACGGAGATGGTATATCAGGAAAACCGAATACTGTCTGGGATGCGAAACAACAGAAAAAAGTATTGGGTCGATTCGGGTGGAAGGCGAACGAACCGAATCTATTCCAACAAAACCAAGGCGCGTTTTTGGGTGATATAGGAATCACAAGTCCCCTCTTCTCCACTCAAAACTGTACTGCGGCTCAGACGAATTGTCTCGCATCCACTCCGGGTAACAACGGAACCGCGGAAGGAACCGAGATTTCGAATCGGACCGCGGACTTAGTGACCCTTTACACAAAACTGGTAAGCGTTCCCGGAAGAAGAAACTGGACGCACACCGATGTGGTTCGTGGGAAACAAATATTTTCCGAAATCGGATGTAACTCCTGTCACAAATCTTATATTTATACGGGTTACGTGGACGGATTCCCGGAGATTTCGTTCCAACATATCAAACCGTATACGGATCTTCTTCTTCACGATATGGGAACCGATCTCGCCGACAACCGCGAAGACTTCGAAGCTTCCGGTTCGGAATGGAGAACCGCACCTCTTTGGGGAACGGGGCTCATTCAAAAAGTCAACGGTCACAACAATCTACTTCACGACGGACGCGCCAGAGGCCATAAGGAAGCGATTCTTTGGCACGGAGGCGAGGCTTTGACATCCAGAAATAAATTCGTCAATCTTCCGAAAGCCGATCGGGATAAGTTGATTTTGTTCCTGGAGTCTTTATGAGAATTTTAGAATTTACTGATATTCCTTCGGCGAGAACCGCGCTCGCCCGAAAAATCAAAATTTTGGTTCTCAGCGTTGCGATCATTCTTCCCGGAATTCGTTGCGAGGACCTCGGTAAAATCACAGGAACCGAAACCCTACTCGTGGCCTTGTTCGCAAACGCGAGTACCGGAGAATTTTTAAACTACTCCGCGAATCAAGTCGCGGTTCCTCAGTTCAACCGTCTTGTGACCGCGACTCAGGATTTGAAAACGAGCGCGGCCGCGTACAATACAACTCAGAACGCGACTACGTTAGGCGATCTTCAAACCAAATGGCTCGCCGCGAGAAGAATCTTCAAACAGTGCGAGGTCTTCTACATCAACCGTTCGTATCTTCCTTCCAATTATTTTCATAGATTGGACGGTTATATCTTAGGAGAAACGAGCAGACCCGTAGCCAGTGATTTGGATACGGCCGCGGCTACAACTCCAAGCCAAAGCACGGTCGATTCTTATCCGTTGACTCGAAAGGGTTTTCCTGCTCTCGAATATTTCATCTTCAATGACGGCGCGGGAAGCGCCGTGGCCGCAAACATCAACGCCGCAAACACGGGGAGCGCGGGTCGACGCGCGTATATCGTCTCGCTCGCAAACGTGATTCAATTGGACGCGCTTCGTCTTTCCAATTCTTGGAGCAATACTTCCGGAAACTTCGCCGGAGAATTGGCAACCGGAAGCGGTTCCTTCGGAGGAATCAAGGACGCGGTCGATTCGTTTATCAACGGAATGGTTCAGTTGGAATACGTAAACCAGGATGTTCGGATCGGAATTCCCGCGGGACTTACGTTAGCCGGAACCACGCAGTTTCCCGCTAAGTTGGAATCGGTTTACAGCGATTCGGCTTACAAGGATTTGTTGTCCTCTCTCGAAGGTTTGGAGCTTGTCTATTACGGAAACGCCGGAGAATCGGACGCAAGATCCCTCAGTTATCTCGTTCAATTTCAAAACAGCGCACTCGACGCGCGGGTGAAAACAAAGATAGCCACCTTAAAGTCTTTGATTCAAGGAAGAATCAACGCATCCGTAACTCTCAAAGCAGATCTGACCGGAAATCTAAATTTCGTAAACACCGAGATTTATACGCGTTTTAAGGATCTTCGAGTCACATTCGCGACCGAAGTGATCGGAATCTTAGGAGCCAACGCTCTTCCATCCAACGCGGACGGGGATTGACCCCACACTTCTCTAAAACCGGATTCTTGCAAAAGAATCCGGGCTAAAAAGAAAATCAAAACTACATTCTGAATTTAGAATATTCCATTCTTCAAAGGGAGAATGGAATACAGGCCGCATTTCCGACCGCGTTCGAATACGCGTAAGAATGTTTCGTAAGCCCCGGATCCACCGTGGAATACGAAGCGAAATCGTTCGTCGAAACGTATAAATAATTTTTATGAGAAACGGCGATCTTTCCAGTCACCGAGTCGAACGTACCATCGATACCGGTTGTGGCAAACGACAAGGGAATCAGCGTCCAAGTCGCCCCTCCGTCCGTTGTTTTATAAAGTTTCATGAGAGAATAATCGACTCCGTAGAGCGCATAACCGTTGTTCACCGTTAAGAACTTCACTTTCCAAAAACTTCCCCCGGTCAAGTTATGCGTCACAGTTGTCCAAGACGCTCCGCCGTTTACGGTTTTCCCCAAGGAATTCGCGGCGCCCACCCAACCGTTCAAAGAATCCAAAAAGAAAAGTTTGGATCGATACGACGTGGGACCGTTTGTCGCATTAAAATTCGCACCTCCGTCGGTCGAACGAAAGACGTTCATCCCCGAACCGGAATTCGAAGCGGTGTATAAAATCTCCGAAGCGGAAAGCATCACAAGATCATAGATCCCGATTTGTTTTCCGATCGGATAACGAACCCAAGATTCTCCTCCGTCTCCGGTTCGATCCAGAAATTTTTCGGAACTATAACTCCCGTTATAAACATATCCTTTGCGAATCCCGTTCGACGCATCCGTAAACCAAATCCCGTCGTAATTCCCGGTAGATTTCGGACCGACATAGATGGGGCCTATATAAGCGGATTCGAATTTCATCGGAGACCAATTGTTACCCGCATCCGAAGTTTTATACGTTACGGTCTCCCCATTGATCGCATAAATCGCGGCTTCCGATTGAAATGAATAACCGAACGTATAACCGCCCTTAACCGGAGAAGTCGGAGTTCGATTTGAAAAAAGAACTCCATCCGTGCTGAACGATAACGTAACTTCTTCTTTGGAATTGGTTTCGTAAGAACCCGATCGACTGTACGCGGTCGCGATCGAACCGGAAGAAAAGAGTTTGATTTCGTTTGCCGTGATCGGCTTCGGCGGAGCATACGAGGCTTGAGCGCACCAGGTCATCATCAAAAGTTGCGTTTCGTCGATCGTATCTTCTTTCTTACAATCCGCGACAAATAAGAAGAAAGCGCAAAAAAGAACGAGGTGGAATTTTATATAGAACGCGGATCGCGATTGCAAACGATTCATTTCGAATCCTTCCTCATCGAAATTTTATAAGACCCAAAATCGGCCCGAACACAGTCGATAAAACTTCGTTTAACAATAGTATCCGAAAACGAAGGATTCAAGTCATATTTTTCTTTAAAAAAAACGACTCCGCTACAGAATCAGATTTACGACTTTCGAATATACCGCGGCGGATCGATATGAAACGGATTCTTTTTAAAATTCTAATCTATCTTCCTTTTTCCTTTCTTTGTATGAGTCAGATCCACTACGAAAATATCACACTTGAGGAATTGATCCGAAGTTCCTCGCATATCGTTCTGGTTCGACCATCCGATCCGGCTTATACGATCCGAAAGGTAAAGATAGATTCAAAACTTTTGAAGGAACTCGGGATCACCACCAAACCCAAAAACAAAATTCCGGATTTTGAAAGAAGAATCTATCAGTATCAAGTCCTCGAAGTTTATAAAGGAAACATAAACGAAAAGGAAATCAAAACCCTACCCGCCGACTACGAAAGTTCCTTGGAACTGCACGCGTTGTATTACGGAATCGGACTTTCCAAGTCGCCGATTTATATGCACTATCAATCCTCCGTCTCCGAGAATCCGGAACAAACAAATCAGAACTTTATACTATTCTTAAATTCGACCGATAAGCCGGGAGAATACGAATCAAGCGTAAGCGGAGGAGTCGAATCCGCCGATAAAAAAGAGGAAATTCTCGCCATCATCCGAAAGACGTCGAATACCAACGGGCTCTAAAATCCGGACTCGACGCGCCCAAATCCTACTTGCATTCCAAGCGTGTCTTGATTTCATTCTCGGGAAAAACAAACAATGGAGAATGGAATGAATCCGGCAATCGTAGCGTTATTAGGCTTTTTACTTTGGACTCTTATACTCGGACTCTGGCTTGTGAGCATACGAACTTTCAAAGTGTTGATCAAAGAAAAACAATCGAACGAGTTCCCGGCGGGAATCAAACACGGAAGCGAATTCTATTGGAGACTCAACAGAGCTCACGTCAACTGCATCGAGAACCTTCCGATCTTTGCAAGTTTGGTTTTGATCGGAGCCTTTACGGGAGTTATAGACGAAACGTTCGCGCTCGTATCTCAAATCGTTTTCGGCGCGAGAATTTTCCAAACGCTTTCGCATCTCAGTTCCGGTTCCGTTCTCGCGGTCAACGCTCGTTTCACCGGCTTCGTAACTCAGTACGGATGTTTTGCATTTCTGCTTTGGCAGATTCTCCATAAAGCCGGAATCGTCTGAATCGATGATCGTATTTGCGGATAAAGAAAAGGAGCCCAAGGAAGCGAAAAGTTTCTGGGCTTCTCTCGGAAGAAACGTAATTTCCAAATCGGGAGAAAACTCGGGAAGACTCGTCGACCTTTGTTTTCTCTCCGGAAATCTTTCCGGCATCGTGGTCCTCAAGGGATTTCGAAAAATCTATTTTTCCAGAGAACATCTCAAGACCGATTCTAAGGAAAGAATTTTACTGAAGATCGATCCGCCGAGCAATCTATTGGGCAAACGAGTTTACGACAAGAACGCAAGATTTTTAGGGTCGGTAGCCGAAATTCAAGTTTCACCCGGAACGGTCAAACTCATCCGTTTTTGGGTCCGCAAGTTTCCGTTCACACCCAAGTTGGAATTTTATCCCGAAGACATCCAAACCTCCATTAAGAATGTCTTATTAAAAAAAGAACATGCAAAACGAAGATAATATCACCTCGGACGATATTCTCGGTAAAGAAGCTCTCGATCCGGAGGGCCAGGTTCTCGGAGTTGTGGTAAAACTTCATATCGATCGGGCGGAAAAAAAGATCACCGGAATTACGATCGATCAAGGTTTTATGAAGCCGGATCTTTTTGTGGGAATCGATTACGTAAGAACTCTCGGAGTGGACGCGATTCTTCTGAACACGATCCCTTTCGAAAAGTACAAGGGTTTGAAAGTTCTAAACAGCGACGGTTCTGAAAACGGAATCGTGGAAGAAGTGATTTCCAAAAACGGAAAACTGGAATTTCTGATCGTAAAGACCTCCATCAATCCACTCTCAAAGGATAGAAATAAAATTCCGGCTTCCAAGATTCAGGAAATCGGAGACAAGATTTTGTTAAAAAGAAAATCTACTTGACCGAACGATTTTTTTAAGAACGATTCTTTTTACATTTCTTTTGTCCGTTTAGTTCTTATGTCTTCCAAGTTCGACTTCCTTCGCAAAAATTTATACAGCATGGCCGAACTATGCCTGGAACAAGTCCTTCTTCTCGACGACGCTCTGGAAAAGGACGATACCGAACTTGCAAGAAAGCTAATCGACCGCGACGATCTCATCGACAATCTCGAAAAACAAAACGACAACCTTTCTCAAAACGCGATTTTGGAAGCGGTGGCAAACCGCAATTCCATGGGAATGGACCAAGTGGACGGAGAAGTCGTTCTCAAACGAGATCCTCTTCGTTTCGCGCTCTCCGCGATTCGAATCACGAGAAACTTGGAAAGAATGGGAGACCAGATCGTAAACTGCGCCAAATGTTTTCGAAGAGGTTTGATTCCGAATCGATTCTTTTGCGACGAGGAAATTCTCAACAAACTCTTATCCAGGGTCATCACAATCGTGGGAATGGCGGTCGAATCCTTAGTGGAAGAAAAGAATCGTTTCTATGGAAGCGTTCATTCCGTGGAAGAGGAAATCAACAATCTCTGCCAATCCGCCTTTCTTAAATTTGTGATGGATCCGAGATTGGATAAGAATCAATTTGCGGACGTATATCGACTCATTCTTTGTTTGGAAAGAACCGGTGACTACGCGGTGAACATCGCGGAAGAATTGGTTCGTTTGAACACCGGAATGGACATTCGTCACGTTTCCGATCCCGTTCAAGCAATCGCAAAAACCACAAGTTGATTCTTTCAACTGATCGTCGTTTGTCGAATATTCTGGAAATATAATTCAATCAATTTCAGAATATAATCTGATTGGCAATACTCGAATGTATCGGTTATACTGCTCGAGTCACTTTTATCATAAAAGAATTTGGTTCCAGCATGAGAAAACACTTCATTCGTTCGGAAAACGGCTCCGAAAATTTTTGGCAAATCGAACTTTCGGGATATTCCTTGATTCTTTCCTCGGGAAAAAAAGGCTCCGTGGGCAAACGCTCCATTCGTATCTTCGAAACGCGAGATCAATGTCTCAAAGAATTCGATAAACTCGTGAGTTCAAAATCGAAATCCGGATTTCAAGAATCCGATCACGTTCCGAATTTCAAAACCCTGAGCGGAAATCAAAACTATCTCGAAACATGGAATCGTATCGTGGAATCTTCCGAGCCCAAGGAAGCGCTTCGTTCTCATTTTCAAGTTTTGACGGAAACGGAAGAATGTAAGGAAGTCCTCAATCAGATCGTTTCCAAAATCGAAGACATCTATGTTGAAAACGATCAATTCGTGTTTACTCTTCCTTGGCACTACGACGAAGAAACCAAAGTGCATATCCGATGGAGTTCTCCTTATCTCGGAAAAATTCATCCCTCCGTTCCGGGTTCGACCGCAAAGTTCGTGTCCGTTTTCAACGGAGTTTCCTTCAACCATGACAACGACGACTTCGCGAATCTTTATGTGGAAGGCGTTCGGCCTTACGGAGAAAAATCGGCCCGCGTAGAAGGAGACGGCGGTTGGGAAGAAGAAATTTTAGAAGAAGGAGAGGATTGGTGGATCTCCCCTCTTGAAATCGTGGAAAAGGATTTCGGAGACGTTCAATGTTTCGGGGCTTACGACGAATGTCAAAACTGGTTCGTATTTCACCCGATCGTCAAAAACAAATTCGGAGAACTCGGGATCACCACCGTCAGTCACGAATCCTGCGAGCTGGACGAAACGGTCGTTCGCTACGGAATGGGCGGTTTTGTTCTTCGGGAAATCGCTTCTTGGATTTTAGATCTCCAGATCGACTCGGGACACGATTTGTCGCTTTCCGGTTCGCCGGTCGTTACGAGAAACTTTCAAGAGTTCATGGCGAAAAAGGCCGTACAACTTTCCGAAAATCGTCCCGAGGTCGCCAAACGTCTGTTAGAGTATGATTGGCATTCTTTGGCTTCTTATATACACAAAACGATTTTGAAATGGGTCGACTTTCTTTCTCAAGACGGCGCGGTGAACGACGAGATTCTCGTGATCGATTCGTATTGGGACGACGCCGGTGAAGTTGTATTCTTAGGTTTCGATTGGCATTCCGGAAGCGACTACGAGGACGCGATCTCGGAAGGAGCGAACTTCATCGAATACATTCTCGACTTTACTCCGTTCTATAAATCCGTTTTGGGCAACGCTCCGAGTTCCGAATTGAGCGGAGACGAGATTACTGAAATCTTAGAAGACGACTATTCGATCACACGAGATATTCTCGCGTATCTTTCCGTCGAGAACTTGATCTCCGTCGCCAACGGAGAGGATTTTAAAAAACTTCCTTTGGACGAGAAAGGCGTTTATATCGCGTATTCGCATTATCACGACGAAGAAGCCGAAGTCGCTTATCATTCTTCCGAAGGAATCAAAAAGGAATTTTTCAAAAGTTTATTCTCGACCGAAGGTAAGAATAAAAAGGAAAGAGAGGTTCCCGAAGACGAACAGGAATTGATCGACGATATCGTCGGCGACGTCATGGAGGACTATCCATGGGTTTGGAAAAGTACGATCGAAAAAGGAATCGATCGGATCGCGAGCAACTTTCACGAACACAAAGAACGTTATCAAAGAGAGTTCAACAGAATTCTTGAATATAAGGACAAGTCTTCGAGCGACGAAGACGAAATCACTCTGATGAATTTGGGAATGCAGATGAGTTCCGCGGCTCTCAATCGTTTTTTAAGGGAGAATAAACCGGATCCTGCGGGCTGGGTGCTTCAGTGTTATTTCGATATTTATCAAAGTTTGGGAATCGGAAGAAACTCCACTCTCAAAGGAAACGAAACCGGTAACTCCTATAACACGGCCGAATACTTTGCGGGCGACATCATCGTATTCATCGCCAAATACGGCGGAGGTAAATATCTTTCCCTACTCGAGGATCTTTTACCTTCGGACATTCAAGACGCAAGACTTGCGTTCAACCTTGCTTGTTTGAATTCTTTGGAAAAAAACAAGGAGAACGTTCTGCGTTATACGAAACTGGCCCTTCACTTGGGAAAACCTCCGAGCGATTTCGAGGACAGCGATTTCGATAACTTCCGTCACGACTCCGACTTTTCCGGATTGTTTGCGGCCACACACTGATCCCCGTATCACAATCCTAAACGAAAAAACGCGGCCCGAGACGAAATCCCGAGCCGCGTTTTTTTATAACCTCGCGCCCGAAGAAGTCCGAACGCACATTCAAAACTTTTAATCTTTGGGGCTGACTACGACCGGAAGATTGTCCTTTCCTTGCGGAATAAAAATCACCTTCGAGTTCGGATTGTCAAAAGCCTTATACTGAAGATATTTTGTGGTCAACTTCTCGTTGATGATCGCCTGAGACTTGGCCTGCGCATCCGCACGAATCAACTGCGCTTCCGCATCGGCTCTCGCTTTTCTTTTGGCGATCTCTATATTCTTTTCGGCGATTTCAAGTTCGTATTTCTGTTGTTCGAGTTCCTGTTGTTTGGTGAGTTTCGCCTCGATCGCGTGTAACATATTCGGAGAATATTCTATGTCGTCGAGAATCACGTCGAACACCTCGATGTGTTTGCCCTTGGTTCTTTCCACGACCGCGGACTTAATATCCTTTGCGAGAACCGCGCTGTTCTTGGAGATCTGAATCATCTGGTGATGCGAAACCACGTTTCGAATCGAAGCCCTGAACTCGGGTTGCACAATACTTCTGTAATATTCGGGACCGACCTCGATATGAAGCTGATAAATTTCCGCCCGGATCGGACGAAGAATAATCACCGCTTGAACGTCTATCTTCAAGTCGTCGTTGGTGAGCACGTCCACTTTTTCCTTATGAGAATCCCACTGAGTGGAATACGTATAAATATCGTTCCAAGGAAGCAACCAATAGAATCCGTTGAGAACGGGATCCTGACTGAGTCCGACGTCCGTGATTCCGAACGGTTTCCAAAACAATCCGATCTGTCCCGGATGAACGGTGGAACCGCAGTTCAAGGTGAAAACCAAAAAACACGAAAGAAAGAATTTGAATCTATTCATAAGTAATCTCTTATATCCTTTTTTTATTAATTACCGTCTTCGAACTCGATCGTAAACCGTTTGATCAGTTTCGGATCCACGTATTTGGCGCTCGCGTAAAAATCCCTTTTATGACCCACGGGTAATCCCTGAACCGCGAACCGGCAGGATTCCAATAGAAAATCGTCCTTATCATAAAGGTTCATGGTGAAAAAAGCTTCCGCGTGATCCTTGCCGGAAACGTTTTCTATCTGCCCGTTGATTTCAAGAAAGGTGAACTGATCCTGAAGCCCGACGTTGTAGTATTTGTATTTTCCGTCGAGGGTGAGTTCCCCGTTTGATTTGCTCCAACTCAGAGCCGGAATTAAAAGAAAGAAAAATAATACGAAAGGAACAACTTCCATTATGATTCTTTTACGTTTGGAAAGAATTTGTCTGCCGAAGAGAACGGCGTTATAGGATTTATCGCTCATAGAATACCCGATTTAAAAGCGTATCATTGTATTGAAAAAACGGAAGCCGCTTTCCGATTAGTTTCCGATATTTTCGGAATTTTTCAAATATACGATGCAAAAAAGGAATCTTCTACAGAAAAATCCGAACGAAAATTCCATTCCGTGTTTCTTATATAACTCTAACCGTTCTCCGGAACTTCGTCGAGATAACTTTTCAATTCTTCCTTGAGTCCGGGAGGCAACTGAAGTCCGGAACTTTCGATTCTCTCGTTGTATTTGCTAAAGGAAAATCTATGTCTGGAGGTTCTTAGATAATCCTCCAAAGCTTCCGAACCCCAATCGAGAATATCCTGGATGAACTCTTCGTTCTCTTCGAGTTTTTCGCAATAAGGAATGAAGAGAGGACGGTTAACGGGTCTTCCGATGGTCCTATAAAACATCAATCGTTTGAGAAGATCGCTGTCCTTTAGATTTTCCTTTTTCTCCATCGCCTTTTCGACCATTCTTAGATTGATACAATCCAAAAATTCGACCTTTAGGTTTTCGTCGTTCAAACGTTTACAAAGGGAGGATTTGATTTCTTCGGTTTCGTAAAGAAAGTTAGGACAGTATTCGGGACATTCCACTTCTTTATGAAGATCGCAAAAGTGAAGTAGAATACAATCGATATCGGAAGCAGTTTCCACGATTCCGAAATTAATCGAACCCAAGATTTCGACTCCGGTATGAAAACCCTTGTCTTCCAATTCCTTTAAGGCGATTCGAAACGCCTGCATTCTTTTCAGGGCTTCTTTGGTATCGTAGTTCCGATATTTGTTTTTTAAAGCGATGTATTTCTCTACGAGTTTCGTCATCCGGTGATGTTCCTGAGATACAGGTTCATACCCCTAAGTACGATCTCGGGAATTTCGTGTCCACCCGGAAAAGCGATCATTTCCCCTTTCCATCCGGCTCCGATTAACAGTTGTTCCAGTTTTTTCGCGGCGGGATAACCGAGGACCTGATCCATTCTTCCGTGACTCTGAAAGAATTTATATTCCTTCTTCTTTTCGGCGAGTCTCTTCCAATCCGTTTCGCTGATCAACGTTCCCGAAAGAATCAACAAACCCGCGGGAGAAACTTCGGAATGAAGAACGATGTCCGTTGCGAGCATCGCACCTTGGCTGAATCCACCGATGATGATCTTTTCCATCGGAACACCGAGAGTGGAAATCATCTCCATCGCTTTTTCACGCGCGCTTTCCAAACCAGCAGGATAACGATCCGAAAAATCCCGATAACCTCCGGTCATCATCGCTCTTTGTAAGGCTTCCATATCGATCGGAAACCAAGCCCTTCCGTTGTAACCGGGCATCACCGGAATTTCCAAAACTCCGTTGGGGAACAACCAATTGGTTCCGTCGGGAAGATCCAAGTACGCGCTGAGCGGTGAAAGATCGTAAGCGTTCGCTCCGTAACCGTGAAATAAAATCACCGTATATGCATCCGGGTTTCCCGGTAAATGAACCGCTTCGATCGGACCCACCATTTCTAAAGGACGATTGTAAGAAGACTGCATGTTTAAATTCTCCAAAAATGAAATGAAAGAATGTTCATCTAACGAATATATAGTTTCAATTTAGAAACGCAAAGGAAATTCGAAAGAAAGTTTTTACTTGGCAATTCTATTTCTCTTACGGAAATGGAAAGCCAATTAGAATCTCGACACGAGGGAAATCATGTCTAAACAGTTTGAAGGGAAAGTAGCACTCGTTACCGGAGCGGCGTCTCCTCGCGGTCTCGGAAGAGCCATCGCAAATACAATCGCAAAAGAAGGAGGCGACATAGTCGTAGTCGACCTCAATAAAGAACATATCGAACAAGCCGCGACCGACATCGCTAAAGAATTCGGCGTTAAAACTTTAGGGATTCCCTGCAACGTCACCAAACCGGACGACTGTGAGGCCGTGATCGCGGGTGTTAAGGAGAAGTTCGGTAAATTGGATTTCCTCGTGAATAACGCGGGAGTACTTAAGGATAATCTTTTCATAAGAATGTCCGAACAAGAATTCGACTTCGTTCTCGACGTAAACTTAAAGGGAGTTTTCTTGATGACCAAGTATGCTTCCAAACTTCTTCTCAAAGCCGAGTCCGGAAGAATCGTAAACATTTCTTCCGTTTCCGGTCTTACGGGACAACCGGGACAAGCAAACTATTCCTCTTCCAAAGCGGGAGTGATCGCTCTTACAAAAGTTGCGGCAAGAGAATTTGCGGGAAGAAACGTTCTTGTAAACGCGGTATGTCCGGGTTTCGTTCAAACCGATATGACTTCCTCTTTACCGGAAGAGGTTCAAAAGAAATTGACCGATCCTATGTTCATTCCTTTGAGAAGACCTGGAACACAACAAGAGATCGCCAACGCGGTTAAGTTTTTCTTAAGCGATCAATCCAACTATATCACGGGAACGTATCTGAGAGTGGACGGAGGCGCCGCGATCGGAATGTAAGATCCGTTGCAACGCGGAGGGAAGAATTCTTTTTTATCTCTGCGTTGTTTGTTTTGTTTGTTGTTTTAGTTGCACCGCATCCCCGCAGTCGGGTTGTTTCGTATCCGGATTCTTCTTCTCCTGAAAATTTTTTCCGCACCCAACCGAACCGAACATTCAGTTAACAAACGTTAGATGGTTCAGATTTCATTCCGGAAACTCCGGTTACGATTCCACCATACCAACGAAAAAATCTCAATTTTGAAAATACGGAACGATAGAACGTTTCGTCAGAAAAAATACTTCCGAAGTCATAAATCGAATCCGTTAAATATTTCCTTTTCACGAACGGATACGAAAACAGTCTTGCGATCAGAGGAAGAAAAAACAAAAAATAAAATTTCCAGAATATGGAAACGAAACCGATAGGTTTGGACAATTCCATAAACACAAAGGTTCCCGAAGGTTTTAAAATTCGATACACTTCCGAAATCAAAAGAACCCTCTGCTCGGGTTGTAAGGTCTTAAGTCCAAAGCTACAACTCACAAAATCGCAGTGATTCGAAGGAACCGAAGAGCACAAAGCGTTTTCGTTAAAATAAAAAACGTCCTCTTCTCCGAAACGATCTCGCGCGACTCGAATCATGCCGTCGGAAACGTCCACGCCGATGATTTTCCCGCACTGAAAATCTTTTTTTAAAATTCCTATGTTGTTTCCGTTTCCGCACATCAAATCGCAGACGATTCCTTCGTTCGAAGGGTTCAAAATTCTTAAAAAACGTTTTCTCGTCCGATTGGCCAACCCAAAGGTAAAAAATTCCATCAGATGATAACTCCTCGAAAACAGATCGAAAAATCTCCTTTGATTCTCGACGTTACCCGATAATATCATATTTTTATTATATTCTAATCCGATCCGAATTCGCGAAACGAATTGAAATCATCTGGACTCGAGTTTTTCTTTGACCTTGTTCAGAACGTGAAGGTGCATCTCGTCCACCAGATAATTCTCCCATAACTCCCAATAAAACTTCGGACCTAGGTTGTTCACGTATTTCGTAACGGCGATTAGTTTGGTTCGATTTCCGGAAATTTCCATCAATTGAAATTCTCCAGATTTGGCCCAAATCTTTCCGCGGATATGTTTCGGCTCCACTTCTCCGTAAAGCGAAGTTTCCTTCATGGTGACCTGGGGTTCGGGAAAGGAGAAGGATATTTTTTCCTGGTTCACAAAGGAATCGATATCCGCCGAGGCGGAGCCGTTCGTATAATCGCAATATAATATTCTTTTTTTATTATATTCTACGATTTTCATGGAAATCGGATAGGAAACTCCGTTGCGAAGAAAAAAGTTGTTCGCCTCTCCGAACTCGAACGGGGAGACGAGTTTTTCCCAGATTTCCTTTTTAGAAGCGTCGACTTCGACCCAGGTTCGGACTTCGTGCAGATCCGATTCTTTGTCGCCGTAGTCGTAAAGATACGCGGAAACGTTAAAAAACAAAACCGTCAATATCAGCAGATACTTGGAAAAAACTCTCTGATAAATCACGGAGCCGAATAACGTTCCGATAAAAAGCAGAACGTAGACGATGGGGAGCGCCATCAAAATACAGATTATTCCTTCCTTTGCGTAAACAAAAAATACGAGAATGGAAAGGATCGTAAGTATAAACGTCACTTTGAAAACGTAACCGAAAGTCCGTACGGCGTCTTTTGTAAAAATGGAAATGAGAAATCCGCCCAAGGCACCCAGTGAAAACGGATATGCGATAAAAAGAACGTATCCATAATTTCCATTGAGAGCCCAAAACGGAGCGAAAATCAGAAACGCAATCAACGCGCCTGCGATCACACAAGCGGTTATGATTTGTGCGACTTTAAATTTTCGTTTTTCCGTTTCCATAAAAGTTCTCCTTAAACGATCCGGGGATTTAAAAACGCAAAACTTTCCGAGATCTAAAACCGGATTCTGCAGAGACGTTAATTTCCATCAACAATATTTTTGAACATGTTCAAAAATATTGTTCTTTCAAAAGAATACTCTTCTTCAAGCAAAACGACTTCCGGAAATCGGAAAAAGATAAAAGAATTTCGCAGGTTTCGCGCTTCGTAAAACGCTTTCCTAAGAATGCGTTTTTCACAAACTGTTCCCAACCTTGAAACATTACGTCTTTATAATTCTTTTTTTATTCTTAGTTTCAAAAAGCTCGTATTCCGAAGCGCTTTGCATCGGTGTGGAATGTGCGTCGATTCCAAGCGAAATCACGTTCGGCGCAAATCTGATCGATCCCGCGTTAGACGCCGTTTATACAAAAGAATTTCTTCTTTCCATGGGAGAATCCGCCGTTTTACAAAACATCAATTCTTCCTTGTTGGGTGGAACCCGTTTGACTAAAGGGAGAATCGGTCTTGGTTACTCGGTCGCAAGAACGAACCTGAGTCCGAGAAATTATTTTTTCGAAAACTCGGAACTACGCGAACTTCCGAAACAAGGAATCGCCGCGTCGCCCTCCGTCAATTTAGGAGTGAACTTGGGAGCTTTGTTCTCGAATTCGAATTCCGAACTTTACAAATGGAATCTTCACTTTCATTATTTTCCGTATCAACTTTCGGAACAGAACGTTCCTTTTTTAAAAATCAGAAAAACGGACTTACACGGCAAGGTCGCAAACTCGGGACTCAATCTAAGATACTTTCCTTTTGCGGAAAAAAATTCTTCGGAAGAAGGTACAAACGACGGACTTTCTTTCGGATTCGGTTTATATCAATCCTTGCAGACGATTCAACTTCATTCTTACGATCGAAGACCGACCAACGTCAATCTTTCAGGTCAAAGAAGAAAGTGGATCGGGATCAACGATCTTTCCTACAACTCGAATCTGTATTCCGCGACCGTAGACTTTCGTTATGCGAAGACGATCGGATTCTTTACCATGTATGGGGGTTTGGGCGCGATGTATAACCAAGGTACGGTGAACATTCGAGTCGATCGCAACGTGGCACTTTCATCTTCGAGCAATCGGGATGATTTTTTGACAAACCCTACTCTTGCGTTTATAGACTTAAAACGAAATCTTTTTATCAGTCATTCGAATTGGTATGGAACGATCGGAATGGAATTTAGATGGAAGAACGCAAACTTCCTTCTTGAATATTTAAAAAATCAAAACTCGGAATCGGTCAGCGCGGGAGCGGCGTTTCATTTTTAAAAATCGAAGGAATTCCTACTTTAGGCTTTTATCCAAAAACTAAAACTCTCCGTCTTGTAGGATCTCATACTGATATTTCCCTACAAAAAAAGAAGTGCACTCGAAAGCCTTTCCTGATTCTTCTTCCATAGATTCCGATCGAAAACGACCTTACCAATGAACGTTCATTCATTTTAAAAAACGTTTCAAAAAGTTTGTTCCGATCGGCGCTTTAAAAATCAGTATATTCTAAAATTCTAATTTTATAAACGGAGAGACTTCCATGAGAGAAGTAGCGATCATCGGAGCTTACGAAACGGAACACGGAAATCATAAGGACAGAACCTTGAGGGATCTTGTAACCGAAGCGGGAAACGGAGCGATTCTGGACGCGGGTATCGATCGTAAGGAAATCCAAGCGGTTTTCGTGGGAAACTACGCGGGTAACGAATTCAACAAACAAAACACGATGGGTTCTTATGCGGCCAACTTACTCGGATTAGGCGATCGTCCTGCGATTCGCACCGAAGGAGCCTGCGCATCCGGAGGAATCGCGGCGCGTCAGGGATTCTTGGCCGTAGCCGCCGGGATCTACGATACGGTTTTGGTTCTTGGTGTTGAAAAGATGAACGGGCTCGATCCTGAAACGACGATGGAAATCGTAGCAAGAGGTCAAGATGCGGATGTGGAAGGCGGTTATTGTATTTCCGGACCTTCCGGTTTCGCCCTCAACGCGATCCGTCACATGTACGAATTCGGAACGACCAAAGAAATGCTCGCAAAGGTCGCAGAAAAGAATTACTATCACGGAAGTTTGAACCCGTTCGCACACAAACAAAAGGAGATTTCGTTTAACAATATCATGAGAGCGAGAATGGTCACAACTCCGTTTGGTTTTCATGACGTTTCCTTAGTGACGGACGCAAGCACCGCGCTTGTGATCACTACCTTGGACAAAGCGAAATCGATTCGCAAAGATCCGGTTGTCATCAAAGGATCGGGAATCGGAGGAGATTATTTCAACGTCGCATTAAAAAAGGATTCGGTAAGTTTTCCCGCAACGGTTCAAGCCGCCGCAGAAGCATTTAAAATGTCCGGAGTAAAACGGGAAGAAATCGACGTTTTGGAATGTCACGATTGTTTTACGATTACCGAAATCATCAACATCGAAGATCTTGGTTTTGTGGACAAGGGCAAAGGCGGTTCTTATACGATGGACGGACATACCCGTCTCGGCGGAAAACTTCCCGTAAACACATCGGGCGGTCTCAAAGCGAAAGGACATCCTGTCGGAGCGACCGGAATCGGCCAGATCGTCGAAATGACGTTTCAGCTTAGGGATCAATCGGATAAACGTCAAGTGACCAACGCGAGAACCGCATTGACACACGTGTTGGGCGGACCGGGCGCGGTGAGTTGTATTCATATTCTTCAGAGGATTTAAACATGTCGGAAACTATATTAGAAATATTGAAAGGAAAAAAATGCGACGACTGCGGTTTTCAAATGACGGAACCTTCGGTTGCTTGCACGCAATGTGGAAGTTCGAAAACGTCCGAAATTCAATTCTCCGGTAAAGGAAAAATTTATACATACACGGTTGTGCATGTAGGCTTCGGTCATCTCGCAAAACGAGCGCCTTATGTTCTCGCCGTGATCGAGTTGGAGGAAGGAATCAAAACGATGGGAATCTTGGAAGGAGAAGTTTCCGGTGTTGCCGTAACCGAATCGGTAAAGATCGATCTTCCTGTTCGATTTCAAAGGGAAGAATCCGGAACCGGATTCATTTTCAACCCCGCTTAATTCTTTTACGGGGCTTGAGAAAAATCAAGTCCCGTGACAATTATCTGACAAAAAAATTCTATCGTGAATTTTCCTCCTAAGATAAGCTGGTTCGCATATATAGAGGTGATTTTCGATGAACTCCAAAAATATGATCATTTCCATCGTAATCGCTCTTACCTCTTTGGTTCTTTTTCTGAACTGCGGAGATAAGTCCGAGAAACCAGCTGAAACTCCTGCGCCTGCCGCGACGGAAACCGCTTCAGCTCTAAGCCCCGAACTTCAAAAAGGACAGGAAATCTTTTTACAAAATTGCTCTTCCTGTCACGGTGAAAAAGGAGCTGGAGACGGAGCCGCGGCCGCGAGCTTAAATCCGAAACCTCGTAACTACAAGGCGCCTGCCGCTCAGTGGAAGAATGGAAACACGGAAGCGGGAATCTTGAAAACTTTGAACAACGGGATCCCAGCGAGTCCGATGGTCGCTTACAAGTTCTTAGGCGACGAGAATTTGAAACTACTTGCAAAATACGTAGTTCACCTTTCTCAAAACTAAGAATCCCTTTCGGATCGGAAGACTTTCGTTTTCCGGTCCACTTCCGGTTTTTCGACTGGCATTTTTTAAACCCCAAAAGCACGTTATTCTTGTGAATCCCAATAACCAACCACCCTGCGGTGAAGACTGCGGAATCAGTAGGACCTCTCCCAACTCAAGGGAAGAAAAAACTTATACCAAACTCGGCATCTTTTTGATCCTGTTTGGAATTTCATCCAAACCTAAGTCCGTTAAATTTTATTGCAAAAAATGTGGGCGACAATTTGACCAATTGTCTCCGACCGAGCTCGGAAATTATGCGTAATTCGATTGACTTTAATGGAATTTAGCGATTTTTAGTTGAAAGATTCCTTATGTCCGACGAGTTCAAAATTTTCGTAGATCTCACCGTTTCCGTTCCCATTATTCATATCGAAGGAGAAATCACTTCGGAAGCAGATGAGGAGATCGTTGGTAAATACGAATCCATTCCCGTTGAAAAAAGAAACAGAGTGATCCTGAACTTTCAGGGAACTTCCTACATAAATTCGGCCGGGATCGCTACTTTAATCAGCCTGATCACCAGAGCCTCCGAAACGAAGGGCAAGATCGAATTCGCCGGTCTGAACGAACATTTCAGAAAGGTAATGGACATCGTCGGATTAACCGATTTCGTCTTAATCCACAATTCTCTTCAAGAAGCTCTTAAGTAATCCACTTCCGTTTTTTAAAATCCTCGATTACGATTTCCAGATCCGCCGGCGTGTCCACGGACAACCCAGCTTCCTTCGCAACGTAAACTCCGATTCCGTAACCGGCTTCGATCGCACGCAATTGTTCCAGCGATTCGGATTCTTCCAATGCGCTTTTCGGTAGAGAATTGTACTTCAACAAAAAATCACGGTCGTATCCGTAAATTCCCAGATGTCGATACAAGGGAACCGTGACCTTAAACTGACTCGGGATCAAGGATCTGGAAAAATAGATCGCCTTTCCGTTTTGATCCATGATGACCTTTACGCGATTGGGATCGGTTCCATGAGAAATTTCTAATAAAGGAACGGCCGCGGTGCTCATCGTCCATTCCGGATGAGACGCTTTTAAACTCGCGACCCCGTCCACGAGTTCCGGTTCGATTCCGGGTTCGTCTCCTTGGATGTTTACGATCACGGAATAATCGGGAAATTTTTCGGCGACTTCAATGATACGATCGGTTCCGGAAGGATGATCCGCGCTCGTCATCACGCTCTTGCCGCCGAATTTTAATACGACTTTGTGAATTCTTTCGTCGTCGGTTGCGACGACCAACTCGGAAAGAGTGGTCGACCGGGAGGCATTCCGGTACGTCCACTCGATCATCGTTTTATCCCCGATTTTTACGAGAGGTTTTCCCGGAAAGCGAGAGCTCGCATAACGTGCCGGGATCACTCCAAGAATTTTTCTCATCAGTTGACGATAAACTCGGTAAAGTAAACTTCCTGAATTTTTCCTTCGGTAAGAATGTGATTCACCTGAGCTTTGATCTCTTCGCGTAGATCCAATTGATCCTCGATGTTGATCAGTTCGTCCTTGGACTTTCTTCCCACGATCAGGTTGATCAAATCCCGCATCTGCGCGTTTCTTTCCGCTAATTCGGCGGATAAGGTTTGATCTTCCTTGGCGATCCCGAACGCGAGTTTCATTTTCACGAAGTGAGCCTCGCCTTTGTCCGAAGTGTTGATTCTAAATTCTTCCGTAAAGTTATAGTTGGCCAACGGCGGAGGAGGTTTTACCAACGCTACGTTCTTCATCTGTTTAAACGTACTCGTCGCTGTTTGTTTCGCGACTACCATCGCGATGATCGCGACGATGATAATTCCGAATATGGCTCCGGCTACATAAAGAAGCCATTTGATAATGGGCGACGTACCACCGCCACCCTCGGCGGCGGGGAGCCCGCCTTCTTCCTCGTCTATTTCCGCATCACCCATGGGTTTGCCTCCTGAATTTTAACGTTAGTCGTTCTTCCGATCACTCTTTGCCAGGTACGCTGGATTCGGAGCCGGGAATTTTCGTTTTTGGAAGTCCAAAGTTCGTTTCATATGGACTTCTCTTGGTTGACTTATCGGTCATAATTACGATATCGATTCTTCGGTTGTACGCTTTCGCTTCGGGTGTTCCCGAATATTCGACCACCAAAGGTCTGAACGCTCCGAAACTCACAGCTTGAAACCAGGCCGGATCCAACTTCTCCACGTTGATGATATAATCCGTGGAGTTGATCGCTCTCGCTCCCGCGAGATCCCAGTTGTTGATATAAGCTCGTTCTTCCTTTCCGGGGGGAATTCCGGGATTGACCGCGTCCGCGTCACAGTGTCCTTCCACTCTTACGAAACGATCCAATTCTTTGATAAGCGAACTCGCTTTACGAAGTGCGATCTTGATCGAATCCGTTAGAACCGCCGAACCCGGATTGAAATAATCCGCGCTTACGAGAGAGATAATCAAACCTCTTTCGTCTTCGGTGATCTTTACCTTTCCAGCTTCCACTTCCGGTTTAAAAAGTTCGGTGGCAAGTTTTTTAGATTTCGACAGAGCCTTTCCGGTCGTCTGAGAAGGAAGACTTTCAATGTTCATTCCCATCTCTTCCAATCTACCTTTGGAAAGAGTTTGTCCTCCGTCGAAAAATCCGGTCGTCGTTTTGAACGCCGAAAGAATGATCTGCATTTCGATCGCGTTCGTTTTACCGGTGGTATAAAGCATGATGAAGAAGCACAACAACAGCGTCACCATGTCCCCGTAGGTAAGCATATACTCGGGGATATTCTGAATACATTCCGGACATTTTGCTTTTGCCATAATGAAAGCCCGAGTTTACTCGCTGTCGTCCTTGAGAACGTCTCTTTCCGACGGAGGAAGAAAAGAGGATAACTTATCCTTCACGATTCTCGGGTTGTCCCCCGATTGAATCGAAAGAGTTCCTTCGATCATGATCTGTTTGATCGTAAGTTCGTCTTCGGATTTTCTCATGAGTTTTTTCATGACGGGAATCGCGAACATGTTCGCGCCCATGGATCCGTATA
Source organism: Leptospira barantonii (assembly GCF_002811925.1). NCBI lineage: Bacteria > Pseudomonadati > Spirochaetota > Leptospiria > Leptospirales > Leptospiraceae > Leptospira > Leptospira barantonii. Next base: position 399,910 of record NZ_NPDS01000001.1, on the reverse strand, counting down.
ACGTCGTAATCAAAGCCGCCGCCATCCCCGTTCCGATCGCCGAAGGGTCACCGGAACCGAGGTTCTTCAACATCTGAACGAGTCCGATCAGAGTTCCGATCATCCCGAAGGCCGGAGCCAAGGCGCCCCAGTTTTCCCACCAAGCCTTTCCGTTACTATGACGGGAAGCGATGTTTCCCATCTCCGTTTCCATGATGTTACGAACGAGTTCCGGGTCGGTTCCGTCCACGACGAGAGTAATTCCCTTACGTAAGAATTCGTCGGGAAGTTCGTTTACGTCGTCTTCAAGCGCGAGAAGACCTTCCCTTCTCGCCTTCTCCGAAAAGGAGACTAACGTTTTAATCAATTCTATAAGATCGTGTTTTTCGGTTCTAAAAACTTTTTGAGTAACCTTTCCAACCGCGAGAGTGGATTCCCAAGGTACCGCCATGATCGTTCCCGCAGTAGCCCCTCCGAACGTAATCAAGATCGAAGGAACGTCAAAAAGATCCAATGGACTTAACCCTGCGGAAATGATCCCGAAGATCATCAGGACGCTCGCGCCACCTAAGCCGACTATTGTTCCAAAATCCATGTTGTATTAATCCATCCTTTTGAACTGATCCGGAGAAGATCCCATAGGAAACACAAGAATCCGTTTTTTATATTCTAAGATTTTTTCGATAACTTCGGGAACGGATTCTTTCACCACATACTTTCGATCGTTGGAAAGAGTAATCGTAGTGTCGGGATTGGCTTCAAGACTCTCAATGTGAGAAGCGTTGAGTACAAACTCGTCCCCTTTTAGTCTATGAAGTAGAATCAAAACGGTTATCCTTTTTTCCTTGGAGTTCTGATTCTATTCTCGACCTGCTTTTTGATTTCGATAATGAATTTTTCCTCGGTAAAACGACTTACGTTCTTCTGAAAATCGGAAGTTTTCCAGGAAATCCGGTCGGCTTGTTCGATCGCGGCTTGCAAAGATTCCACGGTTTGTTCGGGGAAGAATACTCCGGTTTTCCCCGCGACCACCGTTTCCAAGGCCCCGCCCTTTCCGAAAGCGATGACCGGAGTTGCGTAGGCCTGAGCTTCTACGGGGGCGATTCCGAAATCTTCCATTCCCGGAAAGATAAACGCCTTCGCCTTTTTGTAATATTCGAGGACCTCTTCGCGCTTTAGATGGGGAAGAATCTCGATGTTTTTCGGAAGATCGGAAGTCAGTTTCTTAAATTCTTGTCCGCCTCCGATCAGAACAAGACGTTTGCCGTTCTTACGAAACGTTTCGATGGCGAGATCGATTCTTTTGTAAGGCGCAAAGGCGGAGACGATGAGATAGAAGTCGTCCTTTGTTTGAGAATCGACCTTCCACTTTTCGGGCAAACAAGGAGGAAAGATTACCTTAGATTCTCTACGATAGAATTTTTGAATTCTCCTCGCGACGAACTCCGAGTTGGACCAAAAAGAATCCACCCTTGAAGAAGAAGCCACATCCCAGGTCCGCAGATAATTCGAAATCGCTTCGAATGCAAAAAATTTCAAACCCTTGCGCGATGGAAAATAATCGTAATACAAATCCCAAACGTAACGCATCGGAGAATGGACATAGCTAAAATGAATCGAATCCGGATCGGTGATCACTCCCTTCGCCACACAATGGGAAGAAGAGATCACAAGATCGTATCCTTTTAGATCGAGGGATTCGATCGCCGTCGGAAACAAAGGAAGATACCAACGATACTTGGAATCCTTAAACGGAAGATTGTTCGTAAACGCGGTCGTGATCTTTCTTTGTTCGATCCGTGGGTTCAACTTTCCGGGTGTGTAGAATAACGTAAATAGGTCGGCTGTCGGATAAATTTTTAAGAGAGAATCGAGGACGAGTTCTCCTCCGCGCATTCCGTTCAGCCAGTCATGGATGATGGCAACTTTCATATTGGATTTATCGGTCGGTTCGGAGATTTTCAGTCGGAGGAAAGTGTGGGAACTATTACGTTCTTAGCGACGTACGAAGTAAATTTTCGAAAATGTAGGAACTACTACATTCTCCGTGGCTACGATGATTCTTCCGACATACGATAGCCAAAAACCGATCCTCCCGATTTCGTTTTACTTGACAAGTTGACAAGAAAAAGTTTAAAATCGGAATATGAAATCCTTTCCCGTAGGCGAACTCAAATCGAATTTTTCCAAAGTTCTCGAATCCGTTAAAAACGGAGAACAGATAGGCATTCTTTACGGAAAAGGCAAAAAACCGGTCGCAATGATCGTGCCGATCTCTCCTAAAAAACCGGCTAAACGAAAAATCGGATTCTTAGATCAAAAATCGAAAATAACCTTTTCCGAAGATTTTAAAATTTCAGAGGAAGAATTTCTCGATTCACCATGAAATATCTTCTGGATACGCACGTAATTTTATGGGCAATCGGATCTTCAAATCTTCTCAGCAAAAGGGCGAGAGAAATCATTGAAAACCCGGAAAACGCCATATATGCAAGTTCAATCTCGTTGTGGGAAATTTCTCTCAAATGTAAATTAGGAAAACTTAAAATTACCGGATTCAAACCTTCTCAGATTCCCGATTTATTAACGAAACTCAATATTGAAATCATTCCTTTGGAAGCCGATGAGGCAAGCAGTTACGATTCTTTAACGGAATCCCATCACAAAGATCCGTTCGATCGAATGTTAATTTGGCAGGCGATGAAACGAAAGCTAACCATTGTTAGTAAGGATTCTGAGATGAAAAAGTATAAGGCTCGCGGTTTAAAAACGATTTGGTAAAACGAAAAATGTAGGATCTATTACAAGTTCTCTCTTATACCGTTGTTCCGACAAATCGTGTAGGATCTACTACAACTTCCCGAAATAGTAATCGTTCCCGACACTACCGATCAAAGTCGTCCTACGATACAAATTGATCGTAAACGGAGTCGGCGCAGAACGTTCCAACTTGCGATAACCTTCCGTATAACGACGGGCGTCGTTGCCGAAAATTCTCGCGTCGGTAAGGAGTTCCAACACGTTGTCGTATGTTTCCGGAGAATTGATGATCTGAGGAATCGTTCCGCGGTTCGACTTCAGCTTTTCCGAAATCTCATAAAGATTGGTAAACGAAGCGCGAATATCCTCTCGATTCTCGCGAATCACACCCGTGGAAGCCGCGAAAAAATCCTCAAAGTAATCGGCCGAAGGTAAGAAGTCCGGAGGTCTTTGTTCTTCTTCCAAATACGTCGGTTGAAAGAATGTAGTGTCTTCCTTTTCCGACGAACCCGGATCGATATCGATGGTTCTACCCGAAAGAATCGTATTGGTTTGAAAGGTGATCTTATAATTGTCCCAAAGAGTGATCGGTTCCTTCAAACGAATCACGATTTCGATCGCCTTGGTTTGATCCTTATTTAAGAATTTCTGATCTCCTACTTCGTCGATCGGAACCACGTCCAAACTCAAAACGATCCCTCTTTCCACGCCCAAAATCCGCACCGGCGCGCCGGGATGAATTCCTTCCAAACGAGGATAATAGATCTTCATCGTGTATGGATAATCGTCCTTGGTTCCCGCCTTTTCGATCACGGAAATATACATTCCCAAGGAAAAAGCCAGGAAGAAGATCACTCCCGTAAGGACCGCTGTGTGTTTGGTAAGATTCATAATGAGTTCAGCTTCTTTTCAGATCCCGGTTTCAAACTTGGACGTTCCGATTTTTTAGAAAAATGTAGGAACTACTACCTTTCGAATTCTCGGCATTTCGTACTTCCGACCTTTACGACGATGAATCATTTTAACAAAGCGGCAAACCTTTTCCAAACTTCCTCAAAACCTTTCTGAAAGACCGCGTCGACAACGGGCCTTCAGAAAAACGGATGTACTCCACGCAACAAATCCCGATATTGGAACCAGAGAAGAAATTTCCCTGAAGAATTTATCATGAGACATAATCTGATTGACTTTCTACGAGAATTTGTGCAGAAAAGGAGAAACATTCTCCTTTTGGCTCTCCTCGTCGGAATCTTGAGCATTGGGATGATTCTCGGGTTCGGTTTTCAAGGGATTCCCCGAGAATTGAATAAGTTAATCATTACGGGGCATGAAAAGCTCAAAACGGAAGAAATCGTAAGAATGCTTGAAATTCAACCCGGAACCTCCTTCGACACGCTGGACTTGGATCTTCTGGAAAAAAGGGTCTCCAGACTTCCCCGAGTCAATTCCGCCCGCATTACTAAAAAGTCGGAAGACCAACTTCTCATCGAACTTACCGAAAGAAAGGCCGTTTACATCGTAAACTCCGACGGACATTTATACGAGATCGATGGCGAGTTACGACTTCTTTCCAAAGACGACGTTCGCGAAAAGGACCTTTGTGTTCTTTCCGGAAATTTTCCGATTAAGAATGGATCGATCCAAGACGCAAGTTTCCGCGATCTTTATAATTCCGTCGAACAAGCGTTTAGAATGTATCCCGCGTTAAAGCCGAGAATCTCCGAGGTTCTTCTACAAGAAGACGGAGAAATTTTCTTCTTCGCGGACGAACCGATTCGCTTGAGAATTCAGATCGGCACTCTTCTTCATAGGGATCAGGTTCGCAAACTCTACGCTATATTAGCATATTTTGAAAAAGACAAGATCGAATCCGAACTTGTGGACATCCGAGGAGAAGACGCAGTCTATCATTGATATGTTGGAACCGAGAGATAGAATCATCGCCGCATTGGACCTCGGGACCTCTTTGACAAAAGTGGTCGTGGCCCGACCTATCTCCGAATACGAAGTGGAAATCATAGGAACCGGAGCATATCCTTCTTCCGGAGTCAAAAACGGATCCATCATCAATATCGAATCCACCACCCGGTCCATCATCGAAGCCGTAAGCGAAGCCGAACTCATGTCCGGTCAGGAAATTTCTTCCGTAGCGGTAAACATCACCGGCAAAACTGTAAAGGCGGATAACTCTAAGGGAGTTGTGGCAATCACGAACCGAGATCGAACCGTAACCGAACCGGATGTGGTTCGAGTGATCGAAGCCGCACAAGCGATCCGTGTTCCCGCGGATCAACAAATCCTTCACGTTCTTTCCAAAGAATTCTCGGTGGACGATCAAACGAGTATCCGCGATCCGATCGGAATGACCGGAGTTCGTCTCGAAGCGGAAGTTCATATCGTGACCGCGGGTATAACAGCAATTCATAATTTAGAAAAATGTGTTGAATCATCGGGGCTCGTCTGCGAGGTCATGATTCTTTCCAGCCTCGCATCATCCGAAGCCGTGTTGACCTCGGGTGAGAAGGATCTCGGAACCGCCGTTCTCGACATAGGCGCCGGAATCTGCGATCTGATCGTTTACGTAGACGGAGGGATTTCTTATTCTTCCGTGATTCCGTTCGGAGGAATCAACGTCACGAGCGACATTTCCATCGGACTCAAAACCACATTAGAAACAGCCGAACTACTCAAAAAAAGATACGGTCATACCGTTCTTTCCGAAATCGATCCCACGGAAACGATCGAGATTCCTCCCATCAGCGGAAGACCCGCAAGACAAGTGCTCCGTGAAGAACTCGTTTCCATCATCGAACCGAGAATGCGCGAAATTTTCGAGATGGTCGACAAGGAACTCGAAAAGTCCGGCAAAAAAGGACTTCTTGCGGGAGGAGTGATTCTTACCGGAGGAGGAAGCCTTCTCGAAGGAATCGACACCCTTGCGGAAGACGTGTTTCGTCTAACGGCTTCCAGGGCAAGACCGGGCGGAATCAGCGGACTCGCGGAGAAGGCGTCTTCGCCCGAATTCTCGACCGTAATCGGAATGATCAAATACGCAGATAGAATGACGGACATGGATCAGAAATCCGTGGACCGTTCGGAAGGTTGGACGAAAAAAATCAGAAGATGGATCGAAGACAATCTTTGAACCAACTCCATTAGGAAAACAGAATATGATCCGATTTGAAGAAGAAACAAAAACCAGTCCCGCAGTCATTAAAGTATTCGGAATCGGCGGCGGCGGTATGAATGCCGTCACCAGAATGTCCAATTCCACTTTGAAAGGAGTGGAGTTTGCGATTCTCAACACGGACGAACAGGTTCTTCTTCGTTCTCCCGTGGAAAACAAAATCATCTTAGGAACCAAAGCGACTCGCGGTATGGGAGCGGGTGGCGATCCCGAACTCGGTTACAAGGCCGCCGAAGAGGATAAGGAAAGAATCCAATCGTCTTTGCGCGGAGCCGATATGGTTTTTATCACTGCGGGAATGGGCGGTGGAACCGGAACCGGAGCCGCGCCCGTAATCGCAAAGATCGCAAAAGAAATGAAATGTCTCGTGGTCGGAGTTGTCACACTTCCATTCTCCTTTGAAGGCAGAAGAAGAATGGAACTCGCACGCAAAGGAATCGAACAACTCCGTTCTCACGTGGATACGTTGATTCTCATCAACAACGATTCGATCTTTAGAGTTGTGGATAAAAACACTCCGATCGATCTCGCGTTTCAAGTGATCGACGATATTCTTTTGAACGCAGTTCGAGGCATCAGCGATATCATCAACAATCCCGGTCTGATCAACGTGGACTTTGCGGACGTTAAGACGATCATGCGCGATACGGGCGACGCGGTCATGGGAGTCGGCGAAGGAAGCGGAGAAGGAAAAGTAAAAGAAGCGGTGGAATACGCGATCAACAATTCGTTGTTAGACTCCACTTCGATCGCAGGCGCGTCCTCTCTTCTCATCAACGTTTCCGGCGGTAAGGATCTTACGATCTCCGATTGGAACGAAGTTTCGGGAATCATCACTTCTCAAGTGGATCCGAATGCGAACATCATCATCGGTCTTCACGAAGACGAAACTCTTTCGAATAAAATCCGTGTAACGGTGATCGCAACCGGTTTTAACAAACGTTCTTCATCGGGTAAACTGATTCAGAATCAGGATTTGGTTACGAGAGTTCAGGAGAATTACGGGTTTCAACGTAAGGCTGTTGGGATGGAGAATTCTTCCTCGGAGAAAAAAGATTTTTTCGGTGAAGAGAACGCGGAATCGCAAAGAAATCCGGGATCGTTGCGTCATCGTTCTCCGAACAGCTCTTCTCCGAAAGCGGAAGACTACGATATCCCGGCTTATTTAAGAAGAAACAGCTCCGGACCTTGATCGGAGCTGAGGTCGATCTACTTCGATTCTTCCTTAGCGAACTTCGAACATTCTTTTAAGTCGCCGAACTTTTCCTTTGCCAACTCACATTGAACCTGTTTCAACGTTTTGTCGGACATACAACGCAATACGATCGCCCGAGACATATCCGGTTGAAGAATCTGCTTCAACATGAGCTGACGCATACCTGTGGGAATTTCCTCATCCGTAGATTGTGCGATCAACTTTACGTTGTGCATTTGATTCTCCACACATTCTTCTTCGTTCGGAGTTTTTCTACAATCCAGTAAGAATAAGGATACGATCGTTAGGGTTAAAAAAAGAAAAGCGGACTTGCGCCCGCTTTTCTTATCACTTGGAAGATTCAAAAGAATCGGCTTATTTCGCGTTGCTTTCATCAACCGCAAAAGTAGCTTCTACTCTTTTTCTAAGTTCTCTCAGATACGTTTTTTTCGCACCGTTGATTTTCATAGCTTCTTCGTAGAGTTTAATTGCTTTTTCGAAATCACCGGAAGAGAAGTAGTAAGTTCCGAGGTTCGCTTTTGCTCCCCAAGACTGACCCTTCGCTTTTTTGTCGGCTTTTTCCCATGCTTCTTTTGCTTTTTTGAAGCTTGGAGTTTCACCTTGGATTTCTTCGTAACCTTCAGTAAGAAGTTCTTTTACTTCTTCATCTTCGTCTTTTACGAAAATTTCGATCTTCTCGGTTTTAACAAGAGGAGAAAGTCTGCCCTTGATGTAAGCCGCGGCTTCGTCAAGACCTTGTCCGAAAGAATCAAGAACTGATGGGCAAGAAAGATTTCCAACGCTGTTGAAGATTTTTGCAGGATTAGAAACGACAGCCTTCTTCACTTCACCGGTGTCAACTTTGATCAAAGTTGCATCGAGAGGAATCAACATGTAACGAACGCCTGTCGGTTTAGAAACAGGATCGTTTCCTGTGTTCACTTCTTTACCGGTTGCGATAGAAGCCGCGAAACCGGCTACTTTCAAACCAGCCGCTACCGCGTCGATTTTGTTTTCGCTACCACATTCAGTGTAAGGTTTTTGATAACCGATGTAAAGAATCGCTTCTGCACCGAGAAGGTTTCCGATCTTCGCTCTGGACTTAGTAATACCAGTAAGAGAAAGAGTCGCTTCGTTCAGAACGTCCGCACGTTTGCTAAGGTCGATCAGTTTGTAATAGGATTCTTTGTCGAATGCTTCGAAAACTTTAGAAGGCATTTGATCGATAAAGCTGGAACCTTCTCCGAAGATCGCTTCCCAAAGACTTTTCTTTGGAGGCTCAACTGCCAGACCTACGTTGCGAATTGTTCCGAGGAATTTTTGAAGAGCACGGCCTTCTTTATCTTTCGGGAATACCGGATATTCTACATCTACTGTATCTGCACAATTTCCTAAGAACATAAGGAGAACTAGCACAGCAATTAGAGAAGATAATTTTCTCATGGTAAAGTAACACCAACCTGTTTGATTTTGGGGATAAGGGCTTATTTAAAATTCAAAAAGAATCGTGTCAATATATTTTAGAATGGGCCGAATCGGAATTGAACAATCGACGATTTTCCCGTCGTTTTTTTGATTGTATCGAGACTTCTCGTGAAAGAAATTGAAAAGGAATGGATTTTGCTACGCACAAACGATACGTTTTAATTCTCCTTTGTATCGTAGTCGTTTTCGGTTGTATCGCTCGCAAGAAAGAAGCGGATACACAGAACCAACAACTTCTTAGCTGGTTGCTCGCCTCCGGTTCCAACCCTTCCTGCGTGGACTATTACACTCAGGAGAATTTATGTTTAAAATCTCCCGTATCAATCAACGACAAATGTTCGAGTAACGAATTGGATAAGTTAGAAAACGGAATTCAACCCGCCAATCTGCAAAAACGGGAAATTCTGGAAGAGCTTCTTCGTTGCTGGAGCAAATGCAATTCCACATTCTTCCTAAGTTATAGTTCGGGCTCGTCTTGCTCCTTTGAAACCGAGTCGGATTACGTCACTGCCAAACGTTCATCTTCCGCAAATAGCGGGAATCTTTGGAGACAGTGTCAGTCTAATTGTAACACGGGAATCGATTCTTCCTTTCCAAAGCTAAAAGGAATTTCAACAACGACGACATATTGGCCTTACCCATGAAAACTCTCGAAGAAGTAACCAAAGCACTCAAAACCACTTATATGGAACACGAGGTCGAAGCAAAACTTCCTCTGATCCAAGAAATTCAAAGATTGAAAAAAGAGAAGAACGCGGTTCTTCTCGGTCACAATTACATGACACCCGACGTTTTTCACGGTGTCTCCGACATCACGGGTGATTCTCTTTACTTAAGTAAGGTCGCGGCGGACACCGACGCGGATATCATTCTTTTCAACGGGGTTCATTTTATGGCGGAGACCGCAAAGCTTATGTCTCCGCAAAAGAAAGTGTTGATCGCGGATTTGAAAGCGGGTTGTTCTCTCGCCGAAAGTATCACAAGACAGGATGTGATCGATCTCAAACAAAAATATCCGGGCGTTCCCGTCGTGACGTATGTGAACTGCACCGCGGACGTAAAAGCGGAAACCGATATTTGTTGCACATCGGCAAACGCATTGCAAGTCGTTGAATCCTTGGAAAGCGACACGGTTATCTTTTTGCCCGATCGTTATCTCGCCGCAAACGTTCAGAATCTTACTAAGAAAAAAATCATCACACATCCCGGAAGTTGTATGGTTCACGAAATGTATTCCGCGGAAGACATCGAACTTACGAGAAGACAATTCCCCGGCGTCACAGTGATCTCTCATCCGGAATGTAAAACCGAGGTGGTCGATCATTCGGATTATTCGGGTTCCACTTCTCAGATGAGCGAGTTCATCAAGAAATCCGGAGCTAAGAATATTTTTCTCATCACGGAATGTTCCATGGGAGACAATCTGCGTTCCGAGTTTCCGGATCGTCATTTCGTTTCGACTTGCCAGGTTTGTCCTCACATGAAACGGATCACGTTGGAAAAAATCAGAGACGCATTGCTCTACGATCAATACGAGATTCATCTCGACCCGGAAGTCATCGAAAAGGGAAGAATGTCCGTACAGAGAATGTTGGATCTTTCCTTTAAAAAGTAAAAACGATCGTTTATCGAAAAACTCCGCGAGTACGTGAGAATTTTCGAATATAGGAATATTCAAAATGTATAGAATCGGAAACGGAATCGATTTTCACAAACTCGAAATCAACCCGAACAGACCCTTGGTCCTCGGTGGAATCGAATGCGAATCCGAGTTCGCACTTGTAGGACATTCGGACGCGGATATCATTTTGCACGCGCTTTCGGACGCGATTCTCGGCTCGCTTGCATTGGGCGACATCGGTCAATACTTTCCGGATACGGATCCGAATCTGAAGAACATGGACAGCAAGGTGATTCTCCGCAAATGTTTGGAACTGATGCGGGAAAGAAATTTCGAACTCGTCAACGTGGATTGTACGGTGATCGGAGAAAGACCGAAGATCGCTCCCCTCAAAGAAAGAATTACAAAATCCTTATGTGATCTTTTGAATCTTCCCGCGGATTGTGTTTCCGTAAAAGCGACAACCACGGAAAAGATGGGAGCCTTAGGTCGCCAAGAAGGAATCGGAACGTTTTGTACGATTCTTTTGGGAAAGAAGGTTTAAACGCGGCCGTTTACTTTTTGGAAGTATCTTCGAACGCGATCCTAGAGATTTCAGACTTTTGAATATTCTTCTTTTCTTTAATGGTTTTCGGAACTCTCATATCGATCTTGTGAAGACTGGCCTTGGTGATCGTGATCTTCTTTCCTTCGAGATTTTCCATAATCACTTCTTTGTCGTCCTGACCGACTTGTTTCCCGTCTACGGTGGAACCGTCTCTTAGAATCGCTCGATCCGTAAATCCGCCTTGCGGATCGGGAACCACGGTTTCTACGTCGATAGAAGTTTCGTCGAAGGATAGAATTCTTACCTGAGTCAAAGGATCGCCCGATTTCAGATGAACGATCACCTTTCCGGTAACGGCCATCTGATACAAAGTTTGATCCACTGAAACTTTTTCGGGATTCCAATTGCTCGCGTATAAATTCTCTTCGCAGAATTCGATCGTTCTCGTTCTACGAACCAAGGTGATCGCCCAACCTCCGAGTGCGGTGATCGCGTAATCCTTCCAGTTGGTGATTTCGGTGATGCGTAACGTTTGTCCCATTCCCGGTTCTGGTTCCGGTTTGCGAAACACGGGAACCAGGCCGAACAAGAAAGAATACAACGGTTCCACAGCCGCAACCTGGCAGTTCGCGTCCGCAGAAGCGAGAATGGTTCTGTGATTTTTATCCGAACTGATTCTCTGATCGATCTTACAATCGGATAAGATCGCAAAGAAAAGGATGAAAGAAAGGAGAACGTGAATTGTGTATTTCATTTTAGGAATCAAAGGAGATTTGAATTTCATATTAGGAAGGCCTCTATAATAAAACGTGAATTTTGATTTTTGGATTCGGATCATGAAAAAAGATCATACATACAGCGAATGGCTTTACCTTTACTGCTTTTCGTATGCGTGATCGTTTCGCTCTTACCGCCGAATTGAATCACTTGCATAGTTGCGGAAGTGCAACCGCTTGGGGTAAAAGTCCAATAATATCCGTTTACGGTTTGAGGAAATAAGGTCGTATTGATCGTAGAATCCGTGCTCGCGTTACTCGGGCATTGATACTGAGAAACTGTGGTACAGAAAGTTCCTTTTGAATAGGGACTACAAGAGGTCAATAGGTTCGTGGGGTCAAAGCCGCCGGGACGCATTACAAACGGAAGAGAAGCGAGTTCCGGAGGGGCCAATGTGGTCTGCATGTCGTAACAAGCATTTGAAAATTCTGTTTTTCCATAAGGACCGCAGGCGTTATCATCCGTATCGCAAAACACGACATCGAGATTCGCTCCGTAGTTATCGGCCTCGGTTCCCTTTCCCATGCAGTCGTTAAACCCAGGTCTCCAAACTTGTCCGTAAGAGCATTTGGTCCAAATATACTGGCCACCAATGATAACCGTTCCGTTTACTTTATCCTGAGACGCCGCAGGTACAACCGTCACAGTATAACTTTGAGAATTTCCATTCTCATCCGTAAACTTATACACGACGGGGTTCGTAAAATTCTGAACCGAAGTTCCCGAAACCTGAGCGGTTCCACTCACTTCCAATTTAGAATTTTCCGGAATCAAAAAAGTAGGTTTTAAACTGGTAACGTCAGTCGCACTGGGAACGGCGATGGTCACGGTGGAATTCGGTTGTTTCTCCGTAATTCCTCCCGCACAAATTCCAGCCTTACAATACGTCGAAAACGAAGCGGATAAATCAAAACCGAACGCTTTGATTCCGTTCGCTTGAGGTTGAAACACGGCGGCCAACGCGATGGCGCGCTGTGCGTCGCAGTCCTTACAAACTTCTTGTGTGGGAAAAATCGTTTCCGTAACGAGTTGGGAAAGCGGATTTAAAAAACAATTCGAAGCGAATGTGCAAACGAAGAATAAGAACGAAGTACAAAGAACCCTTTTCATATTATAATTTTCCAATAGGAGCAGTGTATACCGATTGGAAATAACTTTCAGCTAAAAAAGGGATTTCAAGGAGCGCATAACGAAAAAAAGTTCATCGAATTCGTTAAAGCGACATGATCGACGTTCGTTTAGAGTTTTTGAATGCTTAAATTTTATCGAAAATCCCTCGTTCGAGTAGCGATTCGTTTCAATTCGGAACGTCGAAACTGAAACTTTCAAAAACGTCCAAGTGAGTTTTTTTGTAGATCAGCGCGTCCGAGCCGTCTTCGTAATAATGTTTTCTAATATGAATTCTTTGAAAACCGCAGGATTCGTACAATGCGATCGCGGAAGAATTGTTGGAACTCACTTCGAGGAAAAACGTCTTCTCCTTTTCCATGCTGAAAAGACGTTCCATAAGTTCTTTGGCCATTCCCTGTCTTCTCAAACGAGTATGAACCGCGACCCGGTAGATTTCGATTTCGCCGATCGATCCTTTGTAAAGAATGTAACATTGATCAGTCGAGCCGATCCCGGAACATTCTTTCAAATGAGAATATAACATCTCCTTTGTCCAGGCCCCGCTTCCGAAACAATTTTCTTCCAAAGCGAACAGCCAATCCAGATCGTTTTTATCGAGAATTCTAATATCCAAAATTAAAAACCATTTTCGTTTTTCGGTCAAATTCTAGTTGCCGAAGTCCAATATTCAATCAGGATTCAGCACTTGAATCAAGGAGTAACCATGAAAAAAATAGGTAAAATAGTTTATGCGGTCCCTTTTGCGATCTTCGGATTGTTTCATTTTATCTCGGGTCCGGCTATGTCTGGACTCGTTCCTTCTTATATTCCCTTTCCGGTCATTTGGGTTTACCTAATCGGACTCGCGCTCATAGCGGCTTCGGTTTCGATCATTACGGGAATTAAAACGCATCTCGCGACCATTCTTCTTGCGGTTTTATTGGGAATTTTCGTGGTCTTAGTTCACCTTCCGGGCGCGGCCGCGGGAAATCAAGCTTCGACGGTTGCACTTTTAAAGGACGTTGCCCTTTTGGGAGCGGCTCTTTTGATCTCAGGAAGCACAAAAGACTAATTCGATCTTTCATAAAAAAGGCGGAGCTTCTCCGCTTTTTTTCTTTTTTTCCGAGAATTCATTCCGCCGATTCAATTTCCAAAACCGCATCATTTAGGGGAGAAGGGATTTTTTCTTCGAGCCGATACTCATTACGAAAGGTCGACGCCGACCGGGAAGTTCTTATGATGCAAAACATTCTTCGTTATTTTTTTCCATTCTTCTTGTCCGTAACCCTTCTTGTTTCCTGCGAACGATCCAAAAATTTCGGATTTCAAAATCGAGGAGATCGACCTCCCACGATAGAGGACCTCGAGGCTTGGAAGGAAAGACTTGCGATGGAAGAAGCGGAGATCGTGGAATTGGAAAAGAAAATTTCCGCGATGGCACAGAAGACAAGATCCGCAGGAACGCTGAGTTGGAAGATCGCTCAGGGTTATATGAAAATCGGCGACTACGATATGGGAGTTAAGTTTTACAACCGCGCGCTCAAGGAAAACAACGAGGGCAAAAAAGTGGAAATCGTCGGAGCGGAACTACATTTTTTCGAACCCGCGATTCCGTATTTCGAAAAGGCCCTTCTTTTAAAACCGGTCGATCAACAACTTCTTTATGAAACCGCACTCGCTTACGCAAACGCTTCCAAGGATCGCGGTTGGGAAACCACAAGAAGACAAATCGCGATCGATCTTTTCACACATCTCGCGATTCAGGATCCCCGCGATTCCAGATTTCCGTTTCAGCTTTCATTGATCTATTTCGATTCTTCCATGCCGGATTCTTCTTGGGAGGGAGTATCCGCGGGATTCCACGATCAGGACAAGGCGCTTAGGATCATCGATGATATTATAAAAAAAGAATATAAGAACGTTCCCGCCCGATTTGCAAAAGCGAATTTTTTGTATCGACTCGGCAAAGTCGAGGATTCCAAGGAAGAATATCTGAAGGTAAAAAAAACAATCGAGGAATTGAACGACGCCGGACTTGTAAGGGGCGGGTTGGAAAAGAACGATTCTTATCAAAACGTTTTACAAAACCTGAAAAAAATAGAAGAAAGTTCCTCCAAGGAAGAATGAACCCGCTCGTTCTTTCGGATTCGGTCGCTTCCAAGATATGTTATAAAAATAGAATATTCGAAAAATACGACTCTTGGGGTGAACTTAGCGAAGTCATAAAACGTTCAATTCCCGCGTCCGTTCTCAAAAATGCGGAGGACAATTCCGAAAAAATTCTTTCGGATCTTTCCAAAACCGGATTCTCCGTTCTTTGTTTTTTCGATCCTGAATATCCCATAGGATTAAAACAGATCTACGATCCGCCTTTGATTCTATTCTACAAAGGGGATCTTAAAATTTTAAACCAATCCTTGGCCGCCGTGGTCGGAACGAGAAATCCTTCTCCGATTTCCACATTTGCGTCCGAGTTGTTTCCGTCTTATCTGAAAAAGAACGGCTTCTCCGGAATCGTTTCGGGTCTTGCCAAAGGAATCGACGCGACAACGATGAACTCCGCGTTAGACGAAACATTAGACGTAATCGGAGTGATGGGAACCGGACCCGAAACGGAATATCCGCGCGAAAACAAATCGCTCTATCAAAGAATGAAGTCCTCCGAAAGAACCTTGATCTTAACCGAATATCCTCCGGGCCACAAGGTGTTGAAGTATTCCTTTCCGAAACGAAATCGAATCGTGACCGGTCTCGCGGAATCCGTTTTTATCGTGGAAGCTCCCCAAAAATCGGGAGCGATCTCCTCCGCGCACAACGCCCTCGAACAAAACCGAAGGATTTTTATCTTTTCCGATCCGCTTCAAACAAAAAATCAAGGCGGAGAAATTTTGATTCAAGACGGAGCGGATGTCTTGAGTTTGAACGACATCTCTTTGGGGATGCGGGAAGTGTTTCACTTAAACGATCTTTTACCCGATTCTCAATCGAAAATTCCGGGAATGCTTGCAGAACTTTCTAAGAAGCGCTTTTCTGGCGAGTGGAAACCGATCGGTTCCGGTTACTATGCGAGAAAAACTTCTTTTCAACCTATTCTCCCGGGCTTCGAACCCGGTCCCCGCTTGGTCCCTGGGTCTTTATAGAATCGTCCTAGGATTTCTTCTTTTTATATTAGCATTTCGTTATTTTGCAAACGGATGGATCGCGAGATACTTTCTCGATCCGGTTTTTCATTTTAAATTCTACGGTCTTTCCTGGATCGGAGTTCTTCCCGCTTGGATTTTGTATCCTCTTTTCGTTTCCCTTCTTTTTTTCGCGGTGTTTATCTCCCTGGGAGTCTTTTATAGAATCTCGGTGCTTTGTTTTTTTCTAATATTCACATACATCAACCTCCTCGAAGTCGCGGTTTATCTCAATCACTACTATCTCATCTGTCTGATTCTCTTTCTTTTGATCTGGATTCCGGCCGACAGAGCGTTGAACATATTTCATATTTTTAGAATATTCAAAAACCGAGCGATTCAGGAGATAGAACCGATCCCCGCGTGGAATCTTTACATTCTCCGGTTTCAAATCGGAGCGGTTTATTTTTTCGGAGGAATCGGAAAACTCGTTCCGGATTGGTTGTTCGACGCGCAACCAGTTCGAATTTGGCTTTTGAGAAATTCGGACATGCCGGTTTTCGGATCTACACTTTCCATGTCGGCGACCGGATACTTTTTCAGTTATGCAGGTTTGTTTTTCGATCTTACGGTTCCGTTTCTTCTTTTAAATAAGAATACGAGAGCGTTCGGATATTCATTAGTTCTAATATTCCATTTTTTGACTTGGAAGCTTTTTCCGATCGGAATGTTTCCTTGGGTGATGATCGTCAACGCGACCTTGTTTTTTTCGCCAACTTGGCCCGTGGATCTGTTTCGTTTTCTTCAATCCAGAAGAATGTTGCCCGATCGTGAGAATATTCTACATTTCTTATGGACCCGATTTCCGATTCATTTTAGAAGATCCGTATTCTCCTTTATCGAATCCTTTTTGGCGTATTTGGAATCCAAGTCCGCGATTTCGGAGAATCTTCTTTTTTCCAAAGTCGAAGTTCTGAAAAAGAAGTTCGGGATTCTTTTATCCGATCGGATGTTGCGTTACTTCTGGATTTTTTACGTTCTATTTCAAAGTCTTTTTCCTCTCAGACATTTTCTTTATCCGGGAAATCATCTTTGGACCGAACAAGGTTTTCGTTTTTCCTGGCAGATCATGTTGGTTCAAAAAAACGGAATCGCTTCGTTTCGTGTCGTAAATCAACAGACCGGAGAAACGAACGTGGTTCTTCCCGAATCGCATTTGAACGAAATTCAAAGGATCATGATGAGTTATCAACCCGATCTGATTCTTCAGTTCGCACATTGGGCGGGAAAGAATGAAAAGGAAAGAACCGGTCAGGAAGTTTCCGTGTATGCGGACGTTATGGTTTCGTTAAACGGAAGAAAGAGTCAGGTTCTGATCGACCCGGAGAGGGACCTGATGAAGGTTTCCAATTCGCTTACGAACAAGGAATGGATTCTCTCCGGCGACGAAGAATAATTTTTTAAACCGAAGTGAAGGAACGCATCGAAACCGATCGGTTTTGAAAACTCTGATGAATGAACTTCACCTTCTCTTCCGGTTTCATCGCTCCTAAAACGTAAAAGATCGGTTCGAAATGTTCCGTAGTAGGCTGGGAAAGTTTTGCGATTTCTCCCTTCTTTTCAAAATCCAAAATCGCCTTATCGTTTCGAGACTCCAACGCTTGTCTTACGAACTCGTCAAACTCGATCGCCCAATCGGAAGGGGTCGCGTTCATATTGTGAAAATCCGCTTTGTGAAGATTGTGCACGATATTTCCGCTTCCGATGATCAAGGTTCCTTCTTCCCTCAACGGTCGTAATTCTTTTCCGATCTCGTATTGTTTTTCAGGACTTAAGTTTGCGTCTATGCTCAACTGCACGACCGGAAGATTCGCTTTTTGAAAAAGAAAGTAAAGAACTCCCCAACTTCCGTGATCGATCCCCCATTCTTCCGTGGTCTGCACGTTCACGGTTTTGATGAGATTCTTCACTCGGTTTGCAAGCTCGGGTGATCCCGATGGTCGATATTGCACTTCGTATAACTGCGGTGGAAATCCGTAAAAATCATAAATCTGTTCCGGCGGATCGGAAAGGCTCACGTAAGTTCCTCTCGTTTTCCAATGCGCGGAAACGACGAGTATGTTTTTTACATCCTTTAAGGTGGATCCGAATTCTTCCAAATTGCGGGTGAAGTCCGATGGGATTACGAGATTCATCGGAGAACCGTGTCCGAAAAATAAAACTGGATTCATACTGTTATTTAGACATAACCCGTCTTAAAAAGAAACATAGTTTTGACCGATTTCCCCAAATATCGGCGTGGGGATCTCCCCTTTTTTCAATTTATTTCCGAGTCCTCTCATGTTTGGTTTTTGAAATCCGAGACTTTATTTACGGAGTCGTTTTCGATTTTGAAAAACAAATACATTCTATTTTTTGAATATACAATTTTTAGTATAAAGTTTCCCGAAGGAAAGACCGTTATCCGCTCTTTCCTTCGGGACATAGATCCGAAAAAAAAGGACACGTTATGAACTCTCATCCGAAGTTATGGCATTTTAACCCAGTTTTGTGTTCTTTGCACGCCGAAGACAAAGACTTAGTCTCTTATCTCTTTCACAATAATCCGCTTGGATTAAAAAAATAAACCGATTGCCGGATTTACGCGTATGGAAACGTCAAAAAACAAAGCAATAAGACAAGCCGGTTTGATGAAGAGCAGATTTTTCGTTTTTATATTTCTATCCATTTTTTTACAGAGTTGTATGGCTTGGCCCCTCCTCACCGGCACGATCGGTTTGGCCGCGGGAAAAAAAGGGGGTGGTTCCCTTTTCCTTCTTCCTCCGGGAAGTTCGGCTCCCGTTCTTTCGCGTATCGAACTCGGCGCTCAAGATTCTTCCATCGCTCAAGGAACGAGCACGACTTTTCAAGTCACCGCGATTTACGATAACGGTACGAACGAAGACATCACCAATTCCGCTTCCATCGTTTCTCTTTCCCAATCCGTTGCGACGATTCAAGGAAACAGCGTGAGAGGAACCTCTTCCGGTTCTTCGCAAATCCAAGCGGAATATAAGGGTCTGACTTCCGAGATTCAAATTTTTGTGACTTCCGCTTCTTTGATTTCGATTCAAGTTACGAGTTCGAATTCCGGTTCTTTGCCGAAAGGTGTGAACCGCAGTTTTACCGCTGTGGGAATTTTTTCGGACGGTTCCAATCAGGATCTTTCCGCCGATCCTTTGATCGTTTGGTCTTCGAGCGATTCTTCCGTTGCAACCGTAAACGCTTCCGGTTTGGCAAAAGGAATCAATTTAGGAATTTCTAATATTCGAGCGACATTCGGTTCCAAACAAGGTTCCGCTTCTCTTACCGTAAGTTCTGCGACACTTTCTTCGATTCAGGTAACTCCTTCTAGTTTGAGTATCCCGCTCGGTGCGAATCAACAATTGACCGCGACCGGTGTTTATTCGGACAATTCCACGCAGGATATCACGTCTTCGGTCTCATGGGCCGTTTTGGATACGGGGTTAGCCTCGATCCAAACAAACGGTCTATTAGAAACTTCGAATACGGGTTCGACCACGGTCTTCGCTTCGATCGGCTCTACGATCGGATCGTCCGCGTTAACCGTAACATCGGCGTCCTTGGTTGGAATTTCCGTTTCACCGGTAAATTCTTCCCGAGCAAAAGGGTTGGATCAATCGTTTACCGCGACCGGAATTCTTTCCGATAACACGAGTTTGGATATCACGGATCAGGTTTCTTGGACTTCTTCCGATACGAGCATTCTTTCCATTTCAAACGCGTCGGGCAGTCACGGTTTGGGTGCGACCTTAAACCAAGGAAACGTTACGGTTTCTGCGACCATCGGCGGCATAGAAGGTCTTACGGATTTTACGGTGACTTCCGCCACGTTAGTTTCCATCGGAGTAACTCCGAACCTGCCTTCGAAGGCGAAAGGTCTTACACAACAGTTCGTCGCCACCGGAACCTATACGGATAACTCCACACAAGACCTTACTTCCGCCGTTACTTGGACTTCTTCTTCGAGCATCGCAAGCGTATCTAACGTTTCCGGTTCGGAAGGTCTTGCGCAAACGGTGACGACCGGAAACACGATCATCACCGCCACGTTCGGTTCCGTTTCGGGGAATACCACGTTTACGGTGACTTCGGCCATTCTCACTTCGATTCAAATCGGACCTCTCAATCCTTCTCTTGCCAAAGGTTTGGTGAGAATTTTTACTGCGACCGGAATCTATTCCGATTTTTCGAACTCGGATATCAGTTCCTCGGTGACTTGGTCCTCCTCGGATTCTACGGTCGCTACGATTTCAAACGCGTCGGGTAGCGAAGGTTCCGCGTTTGGAAGCGCTCTCGGAACCACAAACATCAAAGCGACATTGGGAAGTATCAACAGCTCGGATTCCACGTTATCCGTAACTGCGGCGGAACTCGTTTCGATCGGAATCACCCCTGCGTCCTCCTCAAAAGCAAAAGGTCTTACGGAGAATTTTACGGCGACCGGTGTTTTCACCGATAACTCTACGCAGGATCTTACCGAACAAGTAACCTGGAATTCCTCCGATACGGTGATCGCACAAATCGAAAACGTTTCCGGCAATAAAGGATTCGCATACGCTTTGATTCCCGGTTCGAGCGACATATCCGCTACGTTAGGCGCAATCACAAGTCCGAGCGTTTCTTTTTCGGTAACTCCGGCATCTCTCGTTTCGATTTCCGTTACTCCGAGCAATTCTTCCGTTGCAAAAGGTTTAACACAGCAATTTTATGCGACTGGAACGTATACGGACAATTCCACCGAGGATCTTACCATTTCGGTTTCTTGGTCTTCTTCGCTTCCTTCCAAGGCGGTGATCAGCAACGCTTCCGGTTCGGAAGGTCTGACCAACACATTAACCACGGGCGCGACGACGATCACAGCTACGATCGGTACGATTTCGGGGAACGTTACGTTGAACGTGACTTCGGCGATTCTCACTTCGATTTCCGTTACACCAAGTCTTCCTTCGGTGGCAAAGGGTCTTACCAAACAATTCTCCGCAACCGGGATCTTTTCGGACAACTCGACTCAGGATCTTACCTCGGTTTCCACTTGGGTTTCTTCGGATTCCTCAAAAGTAACCGTAGGAAACGCCGCCGGTTCGGAAGGTTTGGCGGTCGCAGTTGCATTAGGAGGTTCGAATATTAGAGCAATCTACAATTCGATCCAAAGCGCACCGACTACGATGACCGTAACCGCCGCGGAACTTGTAAATATCGTAGTGAGTCCGCCTTCTCCCTCGAAAGCGAAAGGTTTGACTCAACAGTTCACCGCTACTGGAATTTATACGGACAGTTCCAGCCAAAATCTTACCAATCTTGTCACGTGGTATTCTTCCGATACGAATTCGGCTCCGATCAGCAACGCGATCGGGTTTGTCGGTTTAGCAACCGCGCTATCCACGGGTTCTTCGAACATTTCCGCGGTTTATAATTCAGTGAACAGCAACTCGGTGAGTTTCACTGTCAATCCGGCCGCGTTAGTCTCCATTGAGGTCAGCCCGGTCAACGGAAGTTCCGCCAAAGGTTTAAACCGTCAGTTCACAGCATTGGGTGTTTATTCGGACGCGTCCACTCAGGACATTACTACTTCGGTTTCTTGGTCCTCTTCCGATCCCGTCTTTGCTTCGATTTCCAATTCGATCGGAACCATCGGAAGAGCGAGCGCACTTCAACTCGGAACGACTACGATCACTGCAACTTCAGGCTCGATCACGGGAAATACGAACTTCACGGTAAACGCGGCAATTCTTACTTCGATCGCCGTATCTCCGACCAACCCTGCAATCAACGCAACCGCAACGAGACAATTCTCCGCAGTTGGAACGTATTCGGACGGAACCACTTTGGATTTGACTTCGACCGCAACCTGGTCCAGCTCCAGCAATTCGTTAGCAACGGTGAGTAACGCGCTTGGCACACAAGGCTTGGCGACGGGAATTCTCGCGGGAAATGCAACGATCACGGCTGCATACGGTTCCGTCTCGGGCAATACGACTCTTACCGTAAACGCGATCGACACAACTCCGCCTACGGTGACTTCTATCGTTTCCTTATCTCCGACCACGATAAGAATCGTATATTCAGAATCCGTAAACAACACGGAAGCCCTTACCTTATCCAATTACAAAGTCGTGAATAGCTCTTCGTTTACCGGAATCTGTTCGGATAACACGGACTTTAGCGGAAATTCTCAAACCGGAGATTTTTCGTTGAGTAACATCAGTGGAAGCGGCAACACGTTTACGATCACACTTTCGAGTTCTCAAATTGCGGGAAAAACATATACGCTTGTAGTGAACAAAGCGGGAATTCACGATCTTTCCTTCGCTCCGAATCTTTTGGGTTGTCCGAATAACGCCGATTTTACGGGACAAGAACAACTCAAACTTTCGGGAGCGGTTTGTAACACCGTGGGTCGAGTAATCGTTTCCTTTTCGAAACCATTGTTTGCGGGAGCGGACGTCGCAAAGTCCGCGGAATGTTCCAATCAAACGCAGTGCGCGTTGAGATATAAATTCACGGGCGTTTCCTCTTTAGGAAACATCACGAGCGTGAAAATTTTGGACGGAACGGTTTGCGGTGGGGCTCCTGCGGATTCTTCCAAAGTATGTCTAACGCATTCTCTTTCTCAATCGGGTGGTCAGTACACCGTGATCTCTGCGAACAACTTGGACGGAGACGGTTTCGACAACACATCTTGGGGTGCGATTCGAAATTCTTCCGATACGGAAAATCTACAATCCTCTCCGAAAGATAGAACCAGCTTTATCGGATGCGGAAGCTCTCCCGTAAACTTTGCGGACGGCCCGATTGCAACAAATCCTTTCGGAGACGATTCTTCCTTCGGTTATCTCACGGGTTATAACAATCAGATCTATATCGGTCCGAACACAAACGGAAACCAAGCGGTTCGTTTTAATTACAACGGAACTTCTCCGGAATCGGTTTCCTTCTCCTTTACGAAGGACACAACGTCCTCTTCTGGAACTTCCAATGTTTCGTCTAACAGCGCTTCGACGAGAGACGGAGGAATCGGCGTTCCTCCTTACGTGACGATCGGTCATACGGGTTGCACTTTGAACAACGCAAACCAAGCGACCGGGTGCGGACCGGACAACGAGGACGGAAGAGGTGTGTTCGCAACAGGTATGTTAGGTGGAACGGCTCATATTCTTATGGCGGGTTCCAGATCCTCCGAAAACTTCAATTATCTCTACTATTCTTCCGATACGGACTCGGGACTCGACTTCAAGTATATCGATATGGGAACGATCACCGGAACCGTAACCGCGGGAACTTCGTCGATCAACGTTTTAAACGATAGAATCTACGCCGGTTTTGCGAAACGAAATCAAGGTTCGAATTCTCCGGACTTCGGAAAAATTACGTTCAACACTTCGGATTCCACAAGATGTACGGTTGGAAGCAATTGTAACGCGAACGACGGATCACGAGGAGATCGTTTTAGAATCGATAGAATGCCTTACTTCGGAGGAGGTTCTCAGGAAGGAAACAATTCTTCGATCAACTGGGCCTACTATGTGGGAATCGATTCTCTCTTCGTTTTCAACGGAAGATTGTATGCGGCGAACGGAGGATTTCCGAATTCATTACATAACGGAAGTATAATACGTTCCACAAGCGGCAACCCAACTCCTTGCGACGGAACCGATAGTTGTCCGGGTTGGACCGATGCCGCTCCTCGAACGGACGCAAAATGGCACAACGGTTCCAATAACAATTGGTTCTCACTCGAACTTACGAAGTATTATGATATGATTCCCGCGGACAAAGCATTCTCTCAGTTCGCCGAGTTTAACGGAAGAATGTACGTAACAAGAACGATCTGTTTGACTCCTCAGGACAACTCGGGACTCAGAGGATCGGTTCAAACGATCTCGGGTTGCACAAACGGAACTTATACGAACAGAAGACCTCAACTTTGGAAATGTGATCCTGCGATCAGCGGAAACGCCACACTCTGTGAGGCTGGAGACTGGTCCGTTGTCGGGGACGACGGAAACGGATTTACGAATTTCGGAAACGTTTCCAATCACAGTATGACGATGGTGGTCGCGAACGGATCGTATCTTTATGTGGGATTCGACAACGAAAACGGAATCCAAGTCTGGAGAACGAACATCTCCAACCCTGGAAGCGCGTCTAACGTATGGGAGCAGATCGGAGGCAACGGACTCGGCGACACGGCCAATCGTCAGATCTATTCCGCGATTTCGGGAGCGGACGCAGGTATGAACTACATCTACATAAGCGCGGGAAGAAATAATCAACCCGTACGCGTATATAGACAACAGAACAATTGATATGCG
Organism: Leptospira barantonii; assembly: GCF_002811925.1. Classification (NCBI taxonomy): domain Bacteria; kingdom Pseudomonadati; phylum Spirochaetota; class Leptospiria; order Leptospirales; family Leptospiraceae; genus Leptospira; species Leptospira barantonii. The sequence goes on along the minus strand of NZ_NPDS01000001.1, from coordinate 375,755 downwards.
AAGTCACAAAAGAATCAAAGCCGACTTGTTTGCCCGCGTCCTAGAGATCGTTTCGATCATGTGGATCGTTTTTGCGGGACTTCTATTCTGCCATGGAAGCGAAAAACCCGAAAAGCTGACCTTTCTCAACAACGAACAAAACGGAATGTTTCGTCTTCAATCTTTCGTTCACGGGAGAATGGAGATCGGAAGTAATATTCATAATTACGAATTTACGATTAAACAATCCGAAAACGTCCGAGGAGTTTTCCAAATCGACTCGACGAACCCTGATTTGAGAGTTCGCTTAACAAAAAAAGAATTCCCTTTGGACACAAAGATGGAATGTACAAATACGAATTCAGGAAACACGTATTCCTGTAAGATTGAAATCAATTCCTTGGAAAAAGGACGTTATCTACTTTCCGTGTATCGGAAAAACTACGAAAACGAATCCAACTTCAATCTTTTCGCGGGAATATTCGGAATAGGTTATATAGATGTCGAATCGACGACAGATCGTTAAGGTCTTATTTTCATTTTTAATTCTGAGCGTTTTTGCCGCTTGCCAGAACGCAAGGGTTCGTTTTCCGCAGGAACCGCCTAAGTCCTGTCTGAATCCTGCGACACAAAAACAGTGTAAAAACGCATTGGACGATCGCGAACGATTGAACGCGGAACCGAGCCAGATGCACGTAATTCCACAGTCGTTTTACTTTTGGGGAATGAGTCCTAAAAACTATGCGATCAACGGCTCGACGTATTGTCCGAACGGGATCAAGGAAGCGCATCAATATTCCACTTTTTTCGATTCCCTATACGAACAACTGACTCTGGGAATTTATTCACCGAGAACGCTCAACCTGATCTGTTACAATTAAAAAGAATATTATGAAATCATTAAACACCATTCTCCCTTGGATTGAGATCGCGATCGCAACGACGATCGTGGTAGGTTGTCATAACACAACCTTGCAGATCCACGAAAACCAAAGTCCCCTCAAGTTTCCCGCGGAATCCAAACCGGATCAAACATTCAAACAAGGAGGATATTTGGTGGGTTTGATCGACTCGTTCGAAACCCCGGAAGTCCGTTGTACAGAAGGAAAACCGCAGATTTTGATTCAAAGAAACTTTTTAGACAACGTGATTCACTGGACGATCGGCGGAATTTACACGCGAAGAACCGTCCAAGTGTTTTGTCAAAAATAAGATCCACAAAAGGTAGAAAGAACTTTAAAGATTCTTAAACTTCTTTCGGACCGGGATAAAAGGCAGGATTCCAAGCAACTTCCCAATAATAACCTTCGGGATCTTCGAAGTAACCCGAGTATCCTCCCCAGAAAACATCCTGCGGTTGTTTCACGATTTTAGCGCCTGCGGCTTTCGCCTTTGCGATCACTTGATTCACTTCTTCCTTGGATTGACCGTTGTAAGCCAAGGTAAAACCTCTGAATCCGTTTCCGTTTGCGGGAACACCCACGTCTTCGGCCAAAGCCTCCCAAGGATACAAAGCAAACCAAGTTCCGTTTAACGTAAAGAAGGCGATGCCTCCCTCGAATTTCATTCTGGGAAAACCGAGTCCTTCCTCGTAAAAACGAACCGTTTTATCGAAGTCTTTCACTCCGAGGGTGATGATGTTAATTCTGGGTTGCATGGACTGAATTCTAAAACGAAGCGGAATTTCGAAAAGAAATTTATCGTTTCAAACCGTATCTTGCTTTTACGAGTTGGATTTTCTTTTCCATTTCAGCCCAAAGGGATTCTTTGTTCGGATGAAAGGAAGCGAAAACGCCCTGACGAATCAGATCCACGATCTCGTCCAGGGAGAAGTCGAGGAATCTCCAAAGTTTATAATATTCGTATGTAAGGTTTACGTTGAATATCTCCGGATCGTCCGTGTTGACGCTCAGAGCAAGTCCCTGATCGTAGTAGTAACGAACCGGATGATTTTGTTCCTTACGAACGTATTTTCCCGTGAACACGTTAGACGTCACACAGATCTCGATCGGGATATGATTTTCTCTGAGATATTTTACGAGTTCCGGATCTTGAATCGCGGAAGTTCCGTGACCGATTCTTTCCGCTTTGAGAAGTTCCACGGCTTCCCAGATCGCCCAAGGTCCGTCGTCTTCTCCGGAGTGAGCGACCACACGAAGACCCGCTTCTCTCGCTTTCCGGAAAACTTCCTGATAATCGCGTGCTGGGCCCATCAACTCCGCTCCACCGAGTCCGATCCCGATCACTTCGGGATGTCTGAGTTTTAAAACCCGGTTGAGATTGTTCATCGCATTCTCCGGTCCGAAGGAACGGGAAACGTCGACTAACAAGCGTATGGTGATTCCGTCGTTTTCCTTTTCCTCGCGGATTCGATTTACGAGAAAGTCGACCATCTCTTCGAAGTCGAGTCCGTTCTGGATGAACTTGGAAGGTGCGAAGAACACTTCCGTATAAACGATGTTATTCGCACGCATGTATTCCGCGAGACTTCCCACGAAGAACGAAAAGTCGGCCGGTTCTTTTACGAGGGATTGAATGAAGAAAAATACCTGAATGAATCCGTTGAGATCTTTGAAGTTGAACTTGGCTTCGAACTCTTCGTCGGAAACGGTGATTCCATTCTTTGCCATCAACTGTTTCATCGTGTCCTTGTTGACGCAAGCCTCGAGGTGAAGATGGATTTCGGTTTTAGGGAGTTCCCGCAAGAAGTTGATAACATCTTGGTCGTCGGGTTTTTCCTTGGAAAGATCTCCCGACGGGAAAAGTCCTTTGATCGGGACCGGGGTTTCCTGAACGACACCGGTTGTGGGAACTCCTAAAATCCAAGAAGGTGGATCGAGAACCTCGAGTTCCATCAAACCCACTCTTTCGTTCAAGAGTTCGTTGATCTGTTTGTCGAAGGAAATCTGTAAAGACGAGGAATAAGGACGGTCTGCGGGGAGCCTGGATTTCAGGCGGTTCAATTCGGTTACATCGCGGTCGATGATCCGAATTCTATCTAAAATCTCTCCGAAAGTTAAAGCCACTAAGGCAAAATATATTTCCACGGAAAAGATTTCAATTCTATATCGAACGCACCGTAGTAAGCGAGATAACCTGCGAACTACACTCTGTATTCTCCCTTTTCCCCGCTAAAATTGCTCAGGAAAAATACGAATCTGCCGAAGTTTAGAAGAGCACCGGGGGTTATGTCCGATACTATGATTACAGCACGCAAAACCTTTCTCCCATTCGCCCTTCCCTGCATTTCCGAAAGGGCCATCGAAGAAGTATCCTCAGTACTTCGTTCCGGCTGGATTACCTCCGGGCCAAAAGTGAAGGAGTTCGAGGAAGAATTTGCGCGTTACACCGGAGCCGACTACGCGCTCGCATTGAACTCCGCGACCGCGGGTCTTCACTTGGCACTCGAAGCGATCGGAATGAGCCGGGAAGACGCGGCCATCTGTCCGGCGGTGACTTTCACCGCGACCGCCGAAGTAATCTGTTACTTCGACGCGGAACCGATTCTTACGGACGTAGATCCGATCTTCAATCTTATGACTCCGGAAACTCTTCGAGCCACCATCGAAAGAGAATGTACTTATCAAAACGGAACCCTGTTCCACAAAAAAACCGGAAAGACAGTAAGAGCGATTCTTCCGGTGCATCTCGCGGGTGTAATCTGCGACATGGAAGGTATATTAGAAATCGCTAAAGAATATCATCTCTACGTAATCGAAGACGCGGCCCACGCGTTTCCTGCGGTTCACAAGGGAAGAAAGATCGGAACCTTCGGTGATTTCACCGTATTCAGTTTTTACGCGACCAAGGGAATCACAACCGGAGAAGGTGGAATGGTGACGACCAACCATTCTCACTTTGCGGATAGAATCAAACTCATGCGTCTTCACGGAATCAACCGCGAAACTTACGATCGTCCGGGTTGGTATTACGAAGTCGTTTCTCCGGGTTTTAAATACAACATGACGGACGTCGCGGCGGCTCTGGGGATCGTTCAACTTTCCGAAGCCGACGATCTTTGGAAACGAAGAGTCGAAATCGCGGAACTGTATAAAAAAGAATTCGCGGATCTTCCGTTTTTACATCTTCCTCTTTCCGCTCCCGACGGGGAACATTCCTGGCATCTTTTCAGAGTCGAAGTGGATCGTGCATCCGCAAAAATGGATCGCGATATCTTCGCAATTGAATTAAAAAAACGGAATATAGGTTCGAGCCTACATTTTATTCCGCTTTACGAACATCCTTTTTACAGTTCTCGTTTCGGATTTAAGAAGGAAAACTATCCGAACTCGAATGCGATGTTCTCGAGATCCCTTTCGATTCCTCTTTTCCCGGGAATGAAAGACGAGGACGTTCAGGACGTAATCAAAGCTGTTAAGGAAATTTTCGGCGCGCTTTAATCGAAAGTTTCCGCGAAAGCACCGCATGCGGGTGGGGCCGACATCGTATTCCGAAAAAATCGTCGGAACTACGACAAAATCCCAGTACAACATCAATCGAGATAACGATTGATCTCCAAAGAAAGTTCTTCCGGTTTTTCCATGTGGATCGCGTGTTTGGCGTCCGGTATAAAAACCAGTTTGCTTTTTTTCAGATAAGAATGAAGTTTCTTAGTCATCGTAGCGTCCGTGATCGGATCTTCTTTTCCGGAAACGATCAACGCCGGAATTTTGATCTCGCCCAATTTTTTTCCGAGAAAAATCTCTTCTTCCCTTTCCAAAGTGTTCACGGTTAAAAACTGATTCGGAAGTTCGTTCCAGGATTGGATCAGCGCCTTTCTCGCGATTCTTCCCGGAAGTTCGGGCGTTTCATAATACAAGGCTTGGATGAGTTTCACGAGATCGTCCTCGTTTTTAGGAAACAAAAGTTCCTTCATTTCGTCCCGCTTTGGATGTGGAATCCCGCCCGGAGCAATCAAAACGAGTTTGGAAATTCTTTTTTCACGGTCCCGAAGAGCGATATGCATCGCGATCAAGGCTCCCATCGAATGACCGCCTAACACGAGATTGGTGAGGTCCAATTTTCGAATCGCTTCGTAGATCAGATCCGCGAATACGTCCACTTGAAACAAATACTTGAGAGGTGGAAGTTTGCTTTTTCCAAAACCGGGAATATCCGGAATCAACACACGATAATCCTGACGGATTTTAGGAGCGATCTTTCGTAAACCGGTCGCGGAATCGAGCAAACCGTGAATCAAAAGAATCGACTTGTTTCTTTCGGGATTCTTCTCCAAAAAATAAACCGAATTGCCTCCGGTTTCGACCTCGAGATCCCGAAACCCGAGAATCTCCCTCATGTATTTTTTCTTTTTCCAGTGATAGTAGTTTAGAAATAACGAGTACAAGGATTTCATAAATGTAGATTCTCTATTCCGTTTTTGTTGATAACGTGTCCGACGCGGGACCGCAACTTCGGACGGGTCCGATCCGATTTCAAAAATTCCATCCCTTCTCTCTCTGTAAATCTTTCCGCGGCCCGGAATCGGAATTAGTTCTTGCAAGAATCGAAATTGAGCCGAAATTCTAATTAGGTTTAACTGGAATCAGAATGCCCGACTCCTTACTTTCCGTGCTGAATTCCTTCTTTTATCCGGTTAAGGAAGGGATTCTCGCCCTCGACACGGAAACCGAAACGATCGTATATGTAAATCCGACCTTGGAAAATCTTCTCGGTTATACCGTCGAAGAACTGCAAGGCAAAACCTTAAGTTTTATTCTTCCCAGTCCCACACATCCGAGAGAAGCTCTTACATTCAAACGCAACGAACCTCTCAAAGTCTATTGGCAACTCCGTCACAAAAACGGGGAAAGAAAACTCGTAAACTTCACTGTCAACACTTCCAACTTTTTAGGAAAGGACGTGTTTCTATTTTATTTTACGGACCGATCCGAGATTCAACAAACGGAACTTAGGCTTTACTATATGCAAAGTATCTTAAGAACCCTTCGGCTCTTGAGACAAAACCTAAGATATCTCACTTCGGAAAGTTCCGTATTTCAAAAACTCTGCGACACGTTGAAGGAAAATCCGCATTACTTCCTGGTCTGGGCGTTCTTCTTTAAGGACGGGGAACTTCAAGTGCTCGGACAAAGGGACATGAACCCCGAGTTAAAACAGAAAATTCATACATTCATTTCTTCGAATGTTCCGTTCCCGATGAGAAATCTCATGAACACGAAGGACAACTTCATCATCCACGAATTCGGAAACGGAATTTATCCGGAATGGGAATCCATATTCGCGGATCATAAATTCAGAAGAAGTCTCGCGATCGGAATCCGTGAAAAGGAAAATCTCCTGGGTGGAATAGAAATTCTTTCCTTGGAAGGAATGGCTTTCGATTCGGGGGAGAATTTTTTGTACGAGGAAATCATCTCCGACGTTCACAGCTCTCTTCAAAACGCCAAAACGGAAAGAACCAGAATCGAAAACTCGAAAAAACTCCAATTCCAAGGAGCGCTTCTCAACTCGATCGAAGTTCCTTTGATTTCCACGGACGACGAGGGTTATATCACGTATGGAAACCGAAGCCTCGAAAGAATATTAGGAGTTTATAAAGAAGATTTCGTGGATCTTCCGATCGGAGAATTTCTAAACCTTACACCGGACATCTTAGACAGACTTTCCAGGGAAGAATTCAGAACCGAAATCAAGATGAAAATATTTCCGGACGTGGAAGCTCCTATGTTGCTCGCTTCTTCCAGAATCCGGGACGAATACGGAAACGCGATCGGAACGATTCTACTTCTACTCGATATCACCGAACAAAAGAAAAACGAGGAACTGATCCGTTCCTCCGAAATCAAACTCAGAAACCTTTTTTCCGCGATGAACAACGGAATCGTAATTCTTACTCCGGACGGAATCATCCTCGAAGTCGCGCCGATTCTCAAATTTCTTTTATTCCAAATTTTGAATGTAAATCCAGGAGAAGATTTCTTTTCCCTTTTTGTAAGAAGTGTATCCGACGAGATCAGGGACGGAATCAAAAACTGTCTTTCGTCGCAACGCGCGGTATTTTTGGATCTTTCGATTCAGTTTATCGAAGACGAAGAGAGTTTCTTTTCGATCAAAATTCTTCCCTTAAAAAAATACAGGGAAGAAGGCGAAGCGGTAATGCTCATCTTCTCGGACGTCACACAAACGAAACTTTTGGACAAACAACTCTATGAAACCGCGAGGTTCGCGTCCATCGGTGAACTTGCGGCGGGGATCGCGCACGAGGTGAACAATCCGTTACAGGCAAGTCTTTTGTATCTCGAAGATCTGATCGAAACGGAAGAATCCGATCCCGCGGAAAGATTAAAGATTTATAAACGAATCGAAGCCGCGAGTCTTAGAATTCGAGACTTAATCAAATCGCTTTTGGATTTGGGAAGAACCGTCACGAGAGAAAAAGAACTCGTATCGCCTTATTACATTCTCCTTAGAGCCTGCGAGTTGATCGAAGTTTCCTGCAAAAAAAACGGAATCGAATTAAAACGAATCGCAAGCCCCGATCTTCCGAAAATCAGAGTGGCTTGGCAGGAAATCGAACAAGTCCTGATCAATTGTCTGGTCAACGCGATCAACGCAATATCCGAAATGGAAACAAAACCCGCGCTTCCCAAAATTTCGATCACGGCTCGGAAAGAATTTCATTTGAATCGGGATTCGATTCTGTTTACGATTGCAGATAACGGACCCGGAATGACGAAGGACGTGCTCGAAAAAGCCTTTCTTCCCCTTTATACGACTCGAAGAGGAAAACAAGGCACAGGCTTGGGTCTTGCGATTTCTCAAAGAATTATTTCCGAGCACAGCGGAACGATCTCCCTGGATTCTTCCCCCGGAAACGGGACTAGGGTTTTGATTCGCCTTCCTATATAGAACGGATTTTTTGGTAAAATAAGGTTTCACCGAGGCATCTTCAGTCCCATGGAATCAAAGTCCACATCAGTACTCGTTATCGACGACGAATCCGAAATTCGTACGGCTTTGGAAAGGGTCATTTCCAGAGAAGGGTATCGCGTATTTTTGGCGAAGGACTACGATTCCGCGATCGATATCATACGCAGTCAGAACGTGGACGTGGTCATCTCCGATATCGTAATGAACGGTAAAAACGGAATCGAGGTCGCTAAGGAAATCCGCAAGATCAACGAGAACATTCCCGTGATTCTCATGACCGGCAACCCGGATCTGACCACCGCCGAAGAAGCGGTTCGCAACAGAGCCTTCGATTATATCTCCAAACCCATCCGAAGAACGAACATCCTCGAAGTCTTGGAAAAGGCGAAAACCGAAAAGGAAACCAGGGACAAACACACAGAGTCCCTGATCAAATCGGAAACGGAAAATACGAAACTCGCACAAAGGGCCAAGGATCTTTATTTACAAAATTATAATATTCTCAATGCGACAAGCGATTGTGTGATCACTCTCGATCAGGATATGAAGTTTTCCGGCATGAACCAAGCCGCCCTCAACGCTTTCGGTTATATGGAAGAAGAGATCATCGGAAAACATTTCGGCATTCTGATTCCTCCCGGTTTGGAAAATCTCTACATGGATAAGGTGGCCCAACTTTTAAAACGAAAGGCCAGAAAACAAATCGCGAGAATCAACCGTTCCGATCTCAAAAGCAAAAACGGAGAAGTCAGAACCTACGACATCTCCATTTGTTATTACGACATCGAAGGTCAGACATACTACACCGGAATCGCAAGGGACATCACGAGCAAACTTCTGATCTCCGAAAAACTCATAGACGCGGAACGCCGCGCGTTTTTGTCCACGCTCGCTTCGAGTATAGGACACGAGATCAATAATTCCTTAACCGCAATTCAAGGCCATATCGAAATCGCGAAGATGGCGGATTCCACGGAACAGATCCGTCAAAAGGCGATCACGATCACCTGGGGTCAGTTGATTAAGTTAAAAACTCTCACGAACAATCTTTTACAACTGGGAAAACCGGGCGAAAGTTTGCGGAAATCATCGGAGCCGATCAATCTAAACGATTCGGTGGAGAGCGTGATCGACGTGTTTCAAAAAACTTCCAGACTCAAACACTGCGTAATCCACTTTCAACCGGAACCCTCTCCCGTGTTGATCCAATCCAATCAGGATCAACTTTCGCTTTTACTTTCCAATATCATGTTGAATTCGGCGGACGCGACCGGCAACCGAGGAAACATTAAGATTTCCGTATATATTAGAAATCATCATCCGATCGTAGCGATCCTGGACGACGGAATCGGAATGAACGAAGAAATCATTCAGAAAATCTATCAACCCTATTTCACCACAAAAGGAATCGGAAAGGGAACCGGACTCGGAATGTTCGTAGCCAAGGAAATTGCGGATCAATACGGAATCAGAATCGAGATCGAATCGGAACCGAACTCGGGAACCGAGTTCCGTTTGGTTTTCCCGGACAAGGTATAAATAAATATGAGTTCTAATTCTCCCCTTACCGAACGAGACTTAAAGTTTTTGGAATATTCCGGAAAACTTCCGCAGAAGATCGCGCCGATCACGCTCGAAGCTTCGGATCGAAAATACTTTCGGGTCTTTTATCCCGATGAAACCTTGATCCTTTGTAAGGACGTTCGTTTCCAACACGACTTCGTGGAGATCGCGGATTTTCTCGGTCACGAACAATTTGCGGTTCCCGAAATTCTCAAGAAGGATCTCATTCATTTTTTGATTTTGATGAGCGACGGAGGCGATCAGGATCTGACTTCCGTAACCGACGACGTGGAATACAGGGAATGGCTCGTAAAATCCATAGAACTTTTGGTGCGACTTCAAAAAACACGTCCGATTCCTCCGGTGAGTTCGAGGGAATTCGACCTGGAAAAGCTTTGTTTCGAAAGCAATTTCACATATTCAAATTATCTAAAATTCCAAAAGGAATTCGATCTAAAAACACAACTCAGAAGCGAGATGAAAATCTTTATCGAGGAATGTTCCGGCTTTCTCGCGGAATATCCCGTGAAGGTTTTTTGTCACAGGGACTTTCACGGAAGAAATCTTCTCATCAATTCCGAAAAAGAAATCTGTATGATCGATTTTCAGGACGCGAGAATGGGAACTCCGTTTTACGATCTTTCGAGCATTCTTTACGACGCATATAGACCGATTCCTTTCGCGATGAGACAGGGACTCTATCAGCTTTTTCTAAAGTTGAGCGATCATGATTTTCCGAAATCCAAGGAATGTTATTACATCCAATGTCTTCAACGATCGTATAAGGCGCTCGGTTCTTATTTTTATCTCGTTGCGGATAAGAAAATGGATAAATATCGGGAAAGCGTATTGAGCGCACTCGACAATCTTTTGGAAATCGTACAAGCAGGATTGTTTCCCGATCAACTTTACGTTTTCTTTCATCTATTGAAGGAAGAACTTCTGGAGAATTATTCCTTCATGAAAGGAATCAAACGATGAAAGACGCAAAGGCGTTCCCTTGAAATTTTTTATACCGGCCGCCGGGTTCGGAACAAGGATGAAGGAACTCACCAAAGAACTTCCAAAACCCTTGTTGCCCGTAAACGGAATTCCACTCGTCTACTATTCTCTCTTTCAAGCCTGGAAACAAAACGCGGAAGGTGCAGTGATCAATACGCACTATCTCGGAGAAAAGATTCGAAAAGAACTCGAAACGTTTTCGCTCTTCCCTTTGTTTTTTTCGGACGAGAACAAAGAGATTCTCGGAACCGCAGGCGGAATCCGCACCGGACTCGAAAGAGCCGGTTGGATGGGAGAAACCATAGGAATCATCAATCCCGATTTTTTATACTTTCCACCCGAGAATTTTTCGCTTCCAACCACATTGAAAGATAACGATTGTCTTTTGTATCTTTTACCACAACCGGAATCGGCCGGTTATACCGGACTCGGTTTGGACAAAGGGAGAATTCTTTTCGGAAACGGAAATTTATTCTACATCGGCATTTCCGTATTGAACGGCGCGGTCTTAGAAACGATTCCTTCCGAAACTTTTTTCGATCTATCCAAAACGTTCCAGGAATTATCCGCAAAACAAAGATTAGGCGGAATTGAATTCGAGGGAGAAGCGATCGATCTCGGCGAAAAAGAATATTATCTTTCTCTAAAGAACAAAAACTTCTCCGAAAAACTCGGTCCTCGTTGGGGAGAATTTTTAGAACTCTGCAAACTTCCGGTTCAGAGATAGGAAGAAAGACACCAAGCGCAAATTCCGTTGCCCGCGCGGATCGGCTCGGGAATCGACTTTACCGGAATATCGTCCGGAATTTTAGAAAAGAAAATCCGATCGTCCACCGTTCTACCGCAATAACTACAACGGCTCGTTTTCCAAGGAAGTTCCGTCGGAGCGTCGTGCGGATCTTTCGGAAACGGAAGAATCTCCTCGTCGTTCAGGATTTTTTTACGAATACTTCTGTATTCTTCCCCAAAAGGAACCTCGAGTCTGGAAGTGTGAACCTCTTCTCCGGAACCGATTCGGAGCAGTTCCGGCTTTAAGCCGGTTTCCCGAAGCATCAAAATCGAAAACGCAAGACCGATGTCCCTACCCTCTCGATCCTCGGGATAGGAATCGTAGTAGTCCATTAGATTTTTATAATCCATCGCGGAGGCAAGATACTTTCTAAGACGTTCCTCCATGAACGGAATCATTTTAGAATTGTGTAATACTTCCGCGGCCAATCCGGTATCGTTGTGATTGATGATGACTTTTAAGAAAAGGCCTTTTGTTTTTAACGCGGAACGAACGGACTTTGTGTCGAACGTATTTAGGAATTTTCTAAATTCTTCCTCGCTCGAGTCGAACGCGTTTTGATCGAAGGAGTCGATTCCGTTTTCCGATGAGAAATATTCCCTGAGATTGGACATGGCCGCGCGCAAGAGCATTTCTTGGATCACGGAATAGACGACGGGAGTAAGATCGCTTTTGTTGTAGTTTTCAAGACAGAGTTTGACGAACTTTTCCAGGTTCAACCGGAAGGAATCGTTTAAAATATAACCGGAAAGTTCGATCCGTGTTCCGGATTCGATCGCCCTGAGAAGACGGGTCCATCTTTTAAATTCTTGGTCCATTTTTGCTTAAGGGAAAATTCTCCGAAAAACCTATCTGAGTTTTCCGAGAAAGAAAACCCATTTTTAAGTCGCTTTCGAAAAAGAAGAAAAGTATACGCGAGGTCTTAGGACTTTAGGAAAGATTTTTCCCTGAAAAAGCTAAACTCGAGATCAAACTTAGGAGAAAAAAAGTAAGCCAACCCCGCCCTTAAGAACGAGTAAATTCCCAAGACCGGGATTGGCAAAATTTGGAGATCCGTAAGTTGCAAACAGTAATAAGGACGATGCGACAAGATAAGAATAGGATAAGACCGTGGTCCGAAGACTTAAGAAGGTCGCATTGAATATCACAAACGCAACTAGAAGCGGATTGTAAGACATATTTCCCCCGTTAAAGGACAAAAACTAGAAAGTGAGAACTAGTTAAACGAGAGAGGGTGGAGGTAAATTCAGCAGATTTAGAGTTTGGATGTTACAGAAATGGAATTGGAACCTATCCTGGAGGGAAGTTACTTTGCCTTTGAATACGAACAGAATGTTTTTGTGTGTTAAAGAGAGGACGCTAAGAAGGAATTCGGATTCCTCCTCCAACTGAACCGGCTCTTTAAATTCGGATTCAACCCCGTCTATTGTTTGTTTGTGGGGGTGCAACTTCCCAGGAAGATTGCTGGAAGAGGTTACGGAAATGGATAAAAACAGAAACGCCAGAACGCAGGCGGCCAGAACGGAGCTGGTTTTGTTTCCTTTCCTCTTCATGCCTTCATCGGGTTCTTAAATTTAAAAGATGTCAAGCAGGAAAATTAATTTCATCGAAAAGGAAACAAACGAGAAATATTTTTATTACAAATCAAATAACTCGATCTGATTAGAGGAACTAAACACTTAGTTTCCGAGAATTCTTTTGCGCAGAGATTCTCCCTCTTTTTCAAAACCGGCTTTGTTCAAAAGGGCGAACATGTTTTTCTTATACGCTTCCACGCCCGGCTGATCGAAAGGATTTACACCCAAGGAATAACCGGAGATCGCACAGGAATATTCGAAGAAATACATCACCTCGCCCAAGGAAGCCGGAGAGATATCGGTGAAGATCAATTCCAAACAAGGAACGCCCCCGTCCGCGTGCGCAAGAAGAGTTCCAAGCCGAGCTTGTTCATTTACGTGAGCGAGTGTGTTCCCCGAAAGAAAATTGAGAGAATCCAGATTGTCCGGCGTAGGCTTTAGGGTCAGGTCAGAATGCGTTCGTTCGGGGCTTAGAACGGTTTCAAACAGAATTCTTTTTCCTTCCTGAACGTATTGCCCGAGAGAATGCAGATCCGTGGTAAAGTCCATGGACGCGGGAAAAATCCCCTTATTTTCCTTTCCTTCGCTTTCTCCGAAAAGTTGTTTCCACCATTCCGAAATGTATCTCAGAGAAGGATTAAAGTTCGCTAATACTTCCACGTGCCGCCCTTTCGACAAAAAGTAGTTTCTCAGAGCGGAATAATATGTCGCAGGATTTCGTATCGGATCGGACTCGGCGTGCAAGTCCTTTAGAATATTCTGAAATCCTAATATAAATTCCCGGATAGGAACTCCCGCCACGGCGAGAGGAAACAATCCTACAGGAGTTAAAACGGAATATCTTCCGCCCACGTCGTCCGGGATCGTGAACGTTTCAAATCCTTCCGAATCCGCAAACGTCTTTAGGGCTCCCTTGGATGCGTCCGTGGTTGCGACAACTCTGGAAGACGCGGAGGTTCCGTATTTTTTTTGGAGAAGTTCCCAGAAAAGACGGAATGCGATCGCGGGTTCCGTGGTTGTTCCCGATTTGGAAATTACGTTTATGGAAAAATCTCGGTTCTCCAAATATTCCATGAGTTCGGAAAGATATCTGGATTCGAGATGATGACCCGCGAAGATCACTTCCGGATTTCCTTTGGAAGCTTTTTTGAAAAATGGAAGTGTCGCTTCCAAGACGGCGCGGGAACCTAAATAAGAACCGCCGATTCCGATGACTACGACGACCTCGGAAGAAGCGCGGAGTTTTTCCGAAACCCGAATGATTCTTTCGATTTCGGAATCGTCGATCTCTTTCGGAAGATTCAACCATCCCAGATATTCCTTTCCCTTGCCTTGAAAAGAATGCAGAGTGCGACGAGCCGATTCGGCTTGCGCTAAAAAGGGTTCGAATTCCCGAGAATCAACGAAAGAAGAAGCAAATCTGGTTTCCAATCGAATCATAAATTATTACGAAATCCCTTTTTGAACGTTTCGATCCCGAGATCTGGTTTGAATTCTCCCGAAATACGAGCGCTTGAACAGTTTAGAAAAATGGAATCGACGGGCAAGAAAAAACCAAGTCGTAAGCGCTTAGAAAAACGGAGAAGGATTGACGGGAATACGAACCTGCATCAATGTTTCCGGGATTTTCAAACGTAAATACATAGAATGAATCGAGAAGACTTAGAGAAAGTCCTGAATACTCAATTCTCCCCCGGCTCGGATCCGATCCGATTTTTTTCAGCCCCGGGAAGAATCAATATCATCGGCGAACACGTGGACTACGCGGGCGGAATCGTTTTGCCCGCGGCGATCGACGTTTCGATTTCCATCGCGATCCGCAAAAACGAGGTAGGAAAGTTTAGAATCTATTCCGTTTCCTCGGATGAAAAAATAGAAACCTCCAAAATCTCGTATGATTCGAAACATTCTTGGGTGAACTATGTTTTCGGTGTTGTGGAAGAGTTTAGACAACTCGATTACGTTTCGGATTTTTTCGATCTGGTCGTTTGGGGAAACATTCCTCAAGGTGCTGGACTTTCTTCTTCCGCGGCTTTCGAGGTTGCGGTCGCTTACGCTCTTTCCGTAATTCAAGACTGGAAACTTTCCAGGGAAGAAATCGCCTTACTCTGTCAAAGAGCCGAGAATCGTTTTGTCGGAGTCAACTGCGGAATCATGGATCAGTTCGTGATCGCCACCGCAAAAGAAGGTTTTTGTATCGCGTTGAATACCGAAACTCTCAATTACGATTATTATGAAATGCGATTGGACGGTTACGAGTTTTATTTGATCGATTCCAAAGTGAAACATTCGCTTAAGGACAGCGCTTACAACGACCGTAGAAAAGAAGTGGAATCCGCTTTTTTAAAAATTCACAAAACGAGACCGGAGATTCCCACTCTTTATTCCGCAGAACCCGAAGACGTTGAAAACCCCTCCTCCGGTTTGAACGAAATCGAAAAGAAAAGGGCAAGACACGTAACTACGGAAAGATATAGGACCGAGCGTATGATTCAAAATCTGAAAAGCGGAGACGCTAAAGAGGCGGGAAAAATTCTTTTCGAATGCCACAATTCCCTTTCGACAGACTACGAAGTTTCGTGTGAAGAGGCGGATTTTATAGTCGAAGAACTTAGAATCGAAGGGGCTCTGGGTGCGAGAATGATCGGCGGAGGTTTCGGCGGCTGTGTTTTGATACTGGACAAAGTCGGCAGACGGGATATACTGTTCGAGAAAATCAAAAACCGTTACATTCAAAAATTTAAAAACGAACCACAGCTTTATACGTTCCGAATTTCGGACGGAGTCAGAGAATTCTAAAAATCGAATTTAAAAATAGAACCGGGAGACATACAAATGGGAGCAGACGATTCTTTGGACCTTGACGGCGAGGAAGTGGATTTTTCGATCAACGAGTTAAACGTGAGTCTTCAAAAGGAGGACCTTCCGGGAAACTTTCCTAAGGACGCGGTCGTTCTAAAGATCAGCGGGGAGATCAATCTATATTCCGCACACGCGCTCAAGGAAAAAATTTTCGATCTGATCGACAAGGGTTTTATATTCGTTTTCGTGAATATGGAAAACATCCGGTATATCGATTCTTCCGGGCTCGCAGTTTTTATGAGCACACACGCCAGACTCGTCAAAAACGGAAAAGGAGGAATCGCAATGTTCTCCCCTTCTTCTCAGGTAAATAAAATTCTGGAACTTACTAAATTGAAATCTTTAATCCGGGTGACCGGAACCCTGTCGGACGCGGTCAACATTCTCCTAAACTGAACTTCTCCCTTTCGAATGAAAAACAGAAAATTAGAATATTCAAATCACCTAAATCATCTTTTAAGCTGTAGAAAATGTCCCAAAATGGAGGGCAACCCCGTTCACGGTTGTGTGCCTTCCGCGAGAATCATCAGTCTCGGACAGGCCCCCGGAATTCACGAGGAAAGATTCGGTAAACCGTTCGCATACACCGCGGGCAAAACCCTTTTCGGTTGGTTCAAAAAAATCGGAATCGAAGAAGAGACTTTCAGAAACAAAGTGAACATGTCCGCGGTTTGCCGTTGTTTTCCCGGAAAGGCGAAAGCCGGGGATCGTAAACCCGACGCGGAAGAAGTGGCAAACTGTTCCGAGTTTTTAGAGTTCGAGGTTCGTTTTCACAAACCGGAACTTTTCATTCCGATCGGAAAGTTGGCGATCGATCAACTCATCGAAATCAAAAAATACAAACTGGAAGACGTAATCGGTCAAAAATTCTCCCGTGATTTTCACGGAGTCAAACTCGATTGGATTCCGCTTCCTCATCCTTCCGGTCTCAACGTATGGAATCACACCGAGATCGGAAAAAAATTAATCGAAAAGGCTCTGAGTACGATTAAAAAACATCCCGTTATCCGCGAAGAATTCTCCCTTTGATTTAAGATCGCAAAAGAGAACGTAACGCTTCTTCCAAGTTCGGATATTGAAAGGAATATCCCGTATCCATTAATTTTTTCGGGAGTACCCTTTGTCCTTTCAGAAGAACTTCCGCTCCGTCGTCGAAAAGAATTTTCAAAGCGGTCGCGGGAACTCTGAAAAAAGCGGGACGTCTCAAAACCCTTCCGAGGGTTTTCGTAAAACTTCCGTTGTCCACGGGATTCGGCGCGGTCAGATTGAGAGCGCCAGAAACATTAGAATTCTCTAATGCGAATACGAGCGCGTTCACCGCGTCGTCTATATGAATCCAACTGAAGATTTGATTTCCGGAACCGATCGGTCCGCCCAAACCCAAACGAAACGGAGGAAGCATACTTTTTAAAGCGCCTCCGTCCTTGCTCAAAACGATTCCGGTCCGAACCCGGATCAGTCGAACGGGACGTTTCAAAATCGGTTCGATTCCGTGTTCCCAGTCGGAACAAAGACCGGCCAGAAAGTCGGTTCCCAGGGGAGAATCTTCCGAGAACTCTTCCGTGTTTTTTTCGTAGGAACCGTAGTAACCCACAGCGGAACCTTGGATAAAAACTTTTGGAGGAGTTCCCACAATTTTCAAAAAGGAAGAAACCAAATTCTCCGTGTAATCCACTCTGGAAGAACGAAGTTCTTCCTTTACTTTGTCGGTCCAACGTACTCCGGCGATCGGAGATCCGGCGAGATTGACAAGACCGTCCAAACCTTCCAGGTCCTTCGCTTTCGGAAAACTTCCTCCGACAACTTCCAAATTTTTTTGGCCGCGTAAGTTAGAGGGAATGTTGGAAGACCTACTGAAAATTCTTACGGAATGTCCGAGCTCCAACAAACGTTTTGCCAGATTTCTTCCGATCAAACCGGTTCCGCCGGCAATTCCCACTTTCATCATTCTATTACCTTCGGTATTTTGAATCGTTTTGAGTAGATCCGAATCGACAGAATCTGATTGCCCAAAGTAGGAGATCCTACATTTTTGATTCTGTGATTTCCAAAAGTTTACTTTCGAAGATTTTAACCTTAATTTTCCCGATCGCAATCCTTTCTGGGAATCTTTATCTCTACAACACGACAAAGAATAGAATCGAGACGTTTACGGTTCAACCCCCATTTTTAGCTTTTGATTTTACCAATTCCTATCTTGGAGATCGCAACTCGAGAATCTCTCATCTCTTGGATCAAAATCCTACGACAACTTGGACAAAACGACGTCCTTCCACGGCGCCGGAAGATTTTTTAGTGGAGTTACGACAAACGCATCATCTTACCAACGGGAAACCAGCTATCTCGAAATGGAAAACACTTCACGTTGTAGGTTGCAAACAAACATCGGGAGAATTGAAGTTGGATTTGATTCTCAGAGAATCGATCGATATGGATAAAGAACTCAGATTGCCTAAGGACAAACTTTTAGGAGAAAAGATTTTGAATTTCTCCGAATCGAAACACTTTAGCATTCCATTGGATTCTTACTACAAACCGGAAGAGACGGAGGAGTTCCCACAAAAGATGTTTATCTGGACGGTCAAAGGAACCTGGCCTAAAGAAAAATCCGACGCGGCAACTTCCAAAACAAACCTCAACGAACCAAGCCAAAACGCGCACGAAGAACTTTGTCTCGAAGACATTTGGTTGAGCGAGAATTGAACTCCGATTGAACGAAGTTTAAACGAAAATAAAAGTATCGGAAAGTACCGAAGCTGAAAAGTGAAATCGAATCGAATTCGAAAAGGGCTTTGAAGTTGAACTGGAAAATTCTTTTGTAAAAGCGGCGGATGAAGGAGTTCCCACAAAAACTGGGGAGAACGACGGGGATCGAACCCGCGACAGCCAGTACCACAAACTGGAGCTCTACCAACTGAGCTACGTTCTCCATCTCGTTTTATCCTGGTGACCCGAGAGGGATTCGAACCCCCGACCCACTGCTTAGAAGGCAGTTGCTCTATCCAACTGAGCTACCGAGTCCTGGGAGGATTGAAAATCGGGATGATAGGATTTGAACCTACGACCCTCTGCTCCCAAGGCAGATGCGCTACCCCTGCGCTACATCCCGTTTCCGACTCCATGTTTTTAAAAACAGCCCCACTGTCAAGTAGAGTCTTCTACTTTTTCAATATGTCGTAATATCTCGGGATGTGTCGGAGCTTTCGTAAGAGCTTTCTTAAAAGCCAGGATCGCTTCTTGTTTTTTACCGCTTTTGGAAAGAAGAACTCCGAACGAATCCAGATAAGCGGGATTATCCGGCTCGTTTTTCAGAACCGTTTTCAGACAATCGGCGGCCAACTTCCATTCTTCCGGACTCGGCTCCCTTTGGTTCAACAAAAGATAACCGAGAGAATTCAAACTGTTTTTATAATCGGGACGCAATCTGAGAATTCTTTTGTGAATCTCGATCGCTTCCGGAATTCGTCCCGACTTTTCCAAAGTAAAAGCCTTCATGGAAAGAATTCTCAGATCGTCCACTTGAACCTTGAGACGTTCCTCGCATTTTTCAAGAGCCTTGGAATATTCCTTATTTTGAATCAAAGAATACACGATCATCAAAATCGAATTTTCTCGTTCTCCGAACCTCGGAAATTTTTCCAAAAGTTCCTCGAGAATGGAAACACATTTTTTATGATTGTCCGTCCTCGCGCAACATATCGCAAAATTATAATATAGTTCGGGGTCTTCGTTGCCGGAGGAAATTTCCCGATCGATCAAAGTAAGAGCGAAAAGAAAATTCTCCTTATTGATCTCCTGAAGAATTCGTCTCTTCGCGGAAGCGGATTTTTTATTCTTATCCTTATCTGCCATTCTTACTCAAAGAATTTGAGAGTTCGTTCAACGAAGAAGAATCGGTCTGATCCAAGGACAACGGGGTTAAGGAAATCTTACCCGAAAAAAACGCGGCAAAGTCCGTTCCTTCCTCCGTGGAATGACCGAGTTCGGAACCTCCGAGATAAAAATCGGCGATTCCTCCGATGATGTTCTTTTTGGAATACGTGTCCTCGTAAGTTCTTCTACCGAGTTTTGTGATCGTTAAATTCTCCATCGAAGAAACAAAATCGGAAGGAATATTCATGTTGTACACGACGCCGACTTTCAAAAGAGAAACGTATTCATTGATGAAGTGACGAACGAATTCAGCTTCTCGAATATAATCATATTCTTTATCGATATTTCCCGAACTTACCGCCAAGGAAAGTCTGCTGTGAATCGCTCCGTGTCTCGCCGCGCCCACCGTTCCCGAGTAATGAACGTCGTGGCCCATATTGACCCCGCGATTGATTCCCGATAAAACGAGATCGATCTTCGGAAAGATTTCTCCGTGCAAACCGATGTTTACACAATCGGCGGGATAACCGTCCACGATATAATGGTTGTCGTTGATCTTTTCAACTCGCATAGAATCGTAAATCGACAAGGCCATGGAAGTCGCGGATCTTTCACGCAAGGGTGCGATCAAAAACGTATTGTGTTCTTTTTGAAGGATCGTTTCCAGGGCTTTGATTCCCGATGAAGCGATTCCGTCGTCGTTGGTGATGAGAATATTCATAAAATCAAATGAAGAATGGAACCGGAGATGTAAAAATAAAACACAAAAGGAAACGCGCCTGAAATCACTGCCGCGGTCACCGCAAAACGAACCGCGTCCGAGGTTTTCAAATCATAGATGTATTGAATTCCTTTCGAAAGAATCATAACGTAATAACCGATCAGAAAAATAAGAATCAGAAAGTAACCGAATCCTCCGGTTAAACCCGTTTCTCTCAACAGAATCGCAAGCGGAGTAAAAAACGAAAAGATCGCCATTCCGAAACGACAAAGGTTATACGAAAAATGAACGTTACCTGTTCTTTGTTTTTTCTGCGCGTGAAAATCGATCACGGCTCCCAAGATCATGGGAAGAATGGAAATCATGGAAAGGTTCGCAAGAAACGCGAGCCCGATCATTCCCATAGAACCGCTCGTATACGGCGGAGAAAGATAAGTCGCTCCGATGGAAATACTCAGCGCACTCGGAATCAATATGATCCACGAGAATAGATTCAGACTTTTTTCGGAAAGATTGGCGAGCGCGGCTTCCAAACGGATCGGTTCGTACAAGGACGCTTCCAATAACTCGAGAATGGAATTGAATAAATCTTTCAAGTTCTTACCTGATCGCCTGAGGAAGAATCACAAGCACCGGAGAATTTTTGAATTCCTTGAAGAAAATTCTTTCGCTCGAAAAAGAATTCATCTTGGAACCCAACATCATAAACAATCTGTCGAACGGGGATTCTTCCTCTTCGTATAAAGGAATTTCTCCGTCGTATTGACAAAGTCTGGACAATTCTTCCAAGGCTTCTTTTCTTCCGCCGATCTCGTCGACAAGTTTGTTTCTAAACGCGTCTTGTCCGGAATAGATTCTTCCTTCCGCGAGATTTTGTACCGACTTTACGGTTTGGTTTCTTCCTTTAGCTACGTCTTGGATGAATTCGTTGTATGTATCGGACAACATCTTTTGAATCATCTCGTCTTCTTCGGAAGTCGCGTCGCGGAACAAAGAAAGAGAATCCTTATACTTTCCTTCTTTGTAGACTTTCATCTTCACTCCGTAACGATCCAAAAGTCCTTTGATATTCGGAGCCATCGCGATCACACCGATCGAACCCGTAATGGTTCCGGATAACGCGAAGATCTTATCCGCCGAAGCCGCGATATAATAACCGCCCGAAGCCGCCATGTCCTTCATAGACACTACGATCTTTCTGGTTTTACGAAGTCTCATCAATTCGTTGTAAACTTCCTGAGACGCGCCGACGGTTCCGCCGGGAGAATTGATTTCGATTAAGATTCCTTTAATATTCGGATTTGCTTCTATATCCCTCAGCTTCTGAAGAATACTTTCGGAACCGGTGGATTCGAAAGTGGAATGTCCGGAATGAATTTCTCCCTCGATCTTAATCAAGGCCGCGCCGATCGGAGCCGTGCTGAAGAAGGTTCCTCCGGTTGTCCGGGAATATTTGGAAGTTGTAGTCGCGAGTGAGATGTTCACGAGTCCGATCAAAACGGACAAAATGGTTAATACGAATGTAATTGCTAACGCAAGGCGGTTTCTTTCCACTCTTGTGATCAGATTCCTTCCTCTGACGGTGTCAAATGAGATTTTTTGTATGAGTTCCCACACCCTCCATTCTCCCCAAAGAACATCGATTTCGGAATTTTAGGAGTTCCCACATTTTCAAGTTTGACATCAAAACGAACCTTTTGAGAAACTGACCAGTCAGTCAGTAATAGAAATAAATATGAGATCACTAATAGAATCCTTTATCCGCAATCGCCTCTTCATGTATTTGGGGATGGTTTTCATCTTTTTATCCGGGCTTATTTCCCTTTTGGGACTCCGGAGAGACGCGTTCCCGAACGTGGATATGAAACAAATGGTCATTTCCACGAAATTCCCGGGCGCTTCTCCCGCAGACGTAGAGCTCCGGGTCACGTATCCGATCGAGGAAAAACTCAAGGAAATCGACGGGATCGACGAGATTCGTTCCTTCTCCAGAAACTCGGTCTCGGACATAGACGTTCGAGTGAGTTTGGAGGAAAAAGACCCCGAAAAGGTTTTGAATGAAATCCGTAGAGCCGTGGACAACGCAATGTCGGAATTCCCGGCTCAGGTCACCGAAAAACCGAAAATGACCGAACGTAAATCCGGTTCGTTTCCGATTATCGAGTTTTCCGTTTTCGGCGGTAAGGACGAAATCGAACTGCACACAACCGCGGAATTCATCGAACGCGAACTCGAAAAAATTCCGGGCGTCGCGAGAGTGGACGTATTCGGGAAACGCGACAGAGAATGGCAAATATTAGTAAATGCTAATAGACTCAAACAGTATTCTCTCGATTTGAACGACGTCACCAATACGATCCGAAACAGAAACATCAATCTTCCCGCGGGTTCGGTGGATTCGGAAACGGCTTTCGACTTGAGAATCGACGGAGAATTCAAGGATCCTTCCGAGATCTCCAAAATTCCCACTCGCACCAACGAGATTTTCTCCACCGTAAAACTCGGCGACATCGCCAGAGTGGAAGACACGTTCGAATATCCGCGTTTTCTCGCGATCGCAAACGGAAAACAAGGTTTGATTCTTTCCGTGATCAAAAAGGAAAGAGCGGACGCGATCGAGGTTGCGGCTAACGTTCATTCGAGACTGAAGGATCTCGGGCAAACTTTTCCTTCGGGGATGAAAACATTCGTCCTAAACGACGAGGCAAAAAGAACTAAAAATCGTCTCAACGTAGTTTCGTCTAACGCGTTGATCGGTTTTACGATCGTGTTCGGAATTCTTTTCCTCTTTTTGGATTTTAGAACGGCGACGCTCACTTCGTTGTCCCTTCCGTTTTCGATGCTCATGACGTTTTCGGTTCTTCCGTTTTTCGACGTTTCGTTCAACATGATTTCGATGATGGGTTTGATCATCTCGCTGGGGATGCTCGTCGACAACTCGATCGTAATTTCGGAAAACATCTATACGTATCTCGCGGAAAAGAACGACGCATTCACCGCTTCCCTACGCGGAACCGTGGAGATGATCGTTCCGATTTTCGGTTCTTACCTTACGACGGTCACCGCGTTCTTACCGATGTTGTTTATGACCGGGATCATGGGTAAGTTCATCTGGGAAATTCCTTTGGTCGTGATCGTGGCTCTTACCGCGAGTTTGATCGAATCCTTTTTGTTTCTTCCGGCAAGAATCGCGGCGTTCGCAAAAAGCCCGGATCAGATGAAGGTCAAGAGCAAATTCCGCGCGAAGATGGATTCTATCTTTCAATCGATCGAAACGGGTTTTACCAGATTCGTTTCGTTTAACATTCGGCATAAGAAAGCTTCGTTCGGAGTGATTCTCCTTTTGGTATTCGGTTCCTGCGGCGCGATGTCCCAGATGGACTTTATTCTTTTTCCAAAAGAGGACATCGAGATCATCATGATCAAGGCCGAATTCCCCGCGACTTCCAGAATCTTTCAGACCAGAGAGAAGATGAAGTATATGGAAGGGATCGTTCAAAAAATTCCAAAGGAAGAATTGGTGAGTTACTCCACAAAGATCGGAGTTCAACAAACCGATCCGGACGATCCTTTGTCCCGTTTCGGCGAGAACCTCGCTGTGATTTTGATCTATCTTACTCCGGAATCGAAACGAGATCGCAAAGCTTCCGCGATTCTCCGTTCCATCGAACCGGAGCTTAGAAAAACTCCGGGAGTAAACGAAATCTTTTTGGAGGAATTCGGAAACGCACCTCCGATCGGAGCGCCGATTACGATTTCCATCCAAGGAAGAGATTATGAAACTCTAAAGAAGATTTCGAACGAGCTTCAAGCGTTTTTGAAATCGATTCCGGGTGTATTCTCGGTTCGGGACGATTATCGTTACGGACGGAAGCAGATGTACATCCAACTCGACGAAGGTCTCGAAAGTTTTACGGGGGTCTCGACTTTGTCCGCCGCGAACAGTCTTCGTGCGGCTTACGACGGAGAAAGAGCGGGAACCGTCCGTAAAGGAAGAACGAAAATTTATCTGAGAGTCATGTATGACAAGGACTTTCGGAAAAATCCGAACGAGATCAAAACGATTCCTCTCAGAAACAAGGCGGGGAATATTACGAATCTTGCAAAGATTTCCAAGATGGATCTGATAGAATCTCCGGAACTTTTGGCGCATAAGGATTTCGAACGCGCGATCACCATCAACGGAGACGTAAAGTTAGACGAAATCACGGCGCACGACGCGAATCAAAAAGTCGCGAACGAATTCAAACCCTTGATCGAAAGACAATATCCCGGGATATCGATCAGTTTCGGCGGAGAAGAAAAAGATACGCAGAGATCGATGGCCTCTCTCGCCAAGGCGGGAATCATAGCGATCTTCGGTATTTTCGGAATTCTCGCGCTTACGATCCGAAGTTTCTGGAAACCAGTTTTGATTCTGAGTACGATTCCTTTGGGAATCATCGGTATCGTGATCGGATTTCCTCTTTCCGGAAAATCGATCAGCTTCTTGGCGATGATCGGTATCATCGGTCTCGCCGGAGTTCTTGTAAACGCTTCGATCGTTCTTGTGGATTGTATCGATTCGATCAAGAAGGATTCCAAAGCGACGATGGACGAAATTCTGATCGAAGCGAGTCAAAGAAGATTCAGACCGATTCTTCTGACGACTCTTACCACCGTTGCGGGTTTGTTGCCTACCGCATACAGTCTCGGAGGTTCGGATCCGGTTTTGATTCCTATGACCCTCGCGCTCGGTTGGGGATTGGGTTTCGGAACGTTGGGAAGCCTTCTATACGTTCCCGTCACCTTATCGGTGTTTAACGATCTTACGATGAAGATCACCGGCAAATCGAACAAGAAGAAGTGATTCGTTGAGCTCGAACGCCAAAGAAGAATATCGATCGGATCCCGGGAAAAAGAATTCTTTTCCGGGATTCGGGGCTTATTACCCCGCTTCCGGAAAAGAATCCAAAAAATCCGTAGAGACGAGAGATAAACTTCTGGAGGCGACCCTCGCCGTTTTTAGTAGCAAGGGTTTTCACGAAGCGAGAGTGGAAGACATCACCGCTCAAGCGGGTTTTGCAAAAGGAACCTTTTACGAACATTTTAAGAGCAAGGACGATTTGATTTACATCCTGATCGACTACGCGGCTCGAAAGGATTTGGAAGTCACACAATCCCTGTTCTTAAAGTGTAAAAGTTCCGAGGATATCAGAGATAAATATCTCAAGCCGATTCTTCTGGACATTCATTCCAAAAAAGAACTCAACCGAGTTTGTTATCAATTCTTAACGAACGAAATTCTTACCAAAGAAAAACTTCAGAAGAAGATCGATTACTACAATCGATTGTATCGCAGATACCATCTTAAAAACATCAAACATGCACAAAATCTAAACTACTTGAAAAAGGATATGGATCGAGAGGAGATATTCGTTTTGTTTCGATACTTGGTCGACGGTTTTACGATCAACCAAGCCTATTCTTTGTTCTGTTCTGAAAGCGGGAACGTGGAGATGGGATCGATTTTGAAATTGTTCGATCGATCCCTTCTCGTTTCCTAAATAAGATCAATAATCCTGTCTGTAGATCGCCCCACCGGAAATATTCTCGGGTGAAGAAGTCCCCGTCCAAAAGTTCGCTTGGAACTGAAGATAAACGGTTCTTGAATCGCGGTTATCCGTCGTGTTCCAGAAATAATTCTTAGCGGTGTTCGTGTGAATGACCTGATAAAAAAGCTGAACCTTATAGAGATGATAATCTCCGAGTAAGTTGATACCCGCCCAATAAACGTAATACGCTTCACCGGGTTCGAACATCTGATTCTGGTTCCAATCGCCTTTCATAAACTCCGCCTTCAGAACGGGCATGATGTATTTGGAATCGTATAAATGGATGTTATAACCGATCATCCCGTGATAACCCATCACTTGATTCGCGGCCGCGCCGGAGAATTTACTCCAAGCTCCGTTGAGATAAAAACCCTTCCATGTAAACGTGAAGTCGTACGTATGACCTACGATTCCGAGATTGGGACGTCCCGGAGTTGTGATCGATCGATCCGCGAGATAATTGGATTGAAGCCCCGTCGGATCGGTTCCTCCGGTCGGAGTCGTTTGTTGAATCGCAAGTCTCGTAGTCGGGTTTAGATCCTTCATGAGATATTCGACCGGAACCGGTTGAGAAGTTTTTAACTGAGTCGTTTGTGCGACCGCCGCACCGAAAGACAACTTAGCGTCGTCTTGAAAGATCTCGTCTCCTTCCACCCAGCCGATGTCCTTGTCTTTTTTATTCAAACCGCCGAATGCGTTGTATTGAATTCTTCCGTAATAAATCGGAGCAAGAAGTTGCGGAAGATTTTGACGAGCCGCCGTGTTGTCCTGTCTTCTACCG
Source organism: Leptospira barantonii (assembly GCF_002811925.1). Lineage (NCBI taxonomy): Bacteria > Pseudomonadati > Spirochaetota > Leptospiria > Leptospirales > Leptospiraceae > Leptospira > Leptospira barantonii. The sequence continues at coordinate 349,120 of NZ_NPDS01000001.1, read as the reverse complement.
TAACCGTAGTCACCACCGCCCCCGTGACCGTTACCGATAAAACCGTGTAAGGACAAATAGCGCACATATTTTTTATCGAGTAATTCGAGAGGATGAATCGCGACCATCGCGCCCGTATCGAACTGAGGAAGCATGTTGGTGATCATCGATCTTTCCAAAGAAATGAAGTTCGCAGAACTTTGAATGTATTCTCTGTTGAACGGAACGTTGATCTGACCCAATGTAATCCGGGAATGCATAAACGGAATGTTCATCCAGATCACGGCCTCGTGGATCAAACCTCTCGAATCGTTGAGAGTTACGTCCTGAACGTCGCCGGTGGTTTTATCCTTGGTCACTCTTAAGAACTGACTGTTCAGCGCGTTCTCCAGACGGAGTTGTGTCGCAAAACCCCACCACTTCGCGCCTTGATAAAAGAACCCGAGACGAAGTCTTCGAAAGTTCGCGTCCGCGGTATGAAAGTCTTCGTTACCGGAAAAGGAAGAATTGTGATCCCCGCTCACTCCGCGAAACTGAGTTCTCGCCGCGATTACGAGTTTCTCCTCGTTGATATTGTCCGGTCTGTGTTTGAAATGATTCGGAAGTTGCATGTCCTTCCGTTCCGGAAAATTATTAGAATCCTTACTACCGAGAGAATCGATCTTCGTGCGGTTCGGACCCGGTTTTGAATAGATCAAACCCGTATCGTTGTCCTCGTAAAATTCTTTCTTAGGTTTCTCCGCGGGCTTATCGCCTCCTGCGGGTTTATCCTGCGCGAATAAACCGGTTTCAGCCAACAAAATCAAGCTGAAGATCAGAAAACCGATTTGTAACTTTCTACTTCTTATATTACGTTTCTCTTTCTTTTCCATTTCAAGATACCGGCCCCGAGCCGTTCCCCTTCTCTACTCGAACTTTTTGTAATGTCATCGAAATCTATATTTCATTTACGTTACAATCAGATGAGAGAAATGTTTCATTTTGATTACAAAATCTCAAATCTGAAAAACGCGTCTTCTTCGATGCGAAAAGACCGTATTGCAAACCGATGCTTCTTGAAAGGAACGAAAGGTCCGAAACTCGATGAGAAACGGACTTTGTATATGGAACGTTTTTCAAATTCCGAAAAACGATGAAGAGAATTTAAAGACGATCCTTCGGAAACATTACGGGAAAACTTCCGAAAGGTAGCCTGAAAATATAAAACGATTCGACGAAAAAAGAAAGTCTTTAAACGGACAAAAAGCGGGTTTCAGAAATTTATTTCCGAGCGAACACAGCAAGTTCCGGCGGTTCGAGATTCAAATCGAATGATGCCTCAAACGAATTCGGAGAACCTTACAAAAAACGAGGATTCAAAGTCTAAGAATTATGGCAAATAGGCTCAAAAAGCGCACAGAAAACTTAGAAGGCAATTTCTACGTGGATTCGACTTGTATCGATTGTGAAACCTGTAGAATTCTCGCGCCGACTACATTCTCCGAAAAAAACGGGGCTTCTTACGTATGGAAACAACCCGAAACACCGATCGAGAAAGTCAACGCTCTGCGTGCCCTAATCGCTTGTCCTACGACTTCCATCGGGACCGAAGACAGAATGGATCTTCAGGAAGCCAAGGAAACCTTCCCGACCCGAATCGAAGAAAACGTATATCACAGCGGGTATCATTCCAAGGATTCGTTCGGGGCGTTCTCGTATTTCATTCAAAGGGAGAACGGAAACATATTGATCGATTCTCCCCGCTACGTGCCTTCCCTCGCCGACAAGATCGAAGCGCTCGGAGGAATCCGTTATCATTTCCTAACCCACCAAGACGATGTGGCGGATCATCAGAAGTTTCACGAACGATTCGGCTCCGAAAGAATCATCCACGAATTCGATCGAGGTGCGGCCCCGAACTCCGAGATCATTCTCACGGGAGAATCGATTTTCGAGTTGGACGAAGATGTAAAGATCATACCGACCCCCGGACATACGAAAGGACACGCGGTTCTTTTACATAAGGATCGGTTTTTGTTTACGGGGGATCATCTGGCTTACGATCCTCGTAAAGAACGATTGATCGCGTTTCGAAGTGTTTGTTGGTATTCTTGGCCGGAACAGATCCGATCGATGAAACGTTTGCAGGAATATTCTTTCGAATGGATTTTACCGGGACACGGTTATCCCCTAAACAAGGGATCCGAGGCGATGGGAAAACTTTTGAACGATTGTATCGAATGGATGGAAAAAAGATAAGAACTCGGCGTCAGCGATCAGAACAATTTAGAAGAGCCTAAGAATCCGAATTTGGTTACTGGACTTTCTGTTTTAAAAAAGAACGTAAATCTCGTTTTCTTCGGTGCGAATTCTATCTCTGAGTTTAAAGATCAACTTTTCCGTTTCGGCCCGAAACAGATTTTCTTCCTGGAGAATGGAAGAAGGAAGCGTCCACTTACAATAATATTTCTTAAAATGATTTTTTAAATCGATCGTACGAACTTTGAATTCTTCGGCGAGGGTGACGGCTCCTTCGTCTTTCATACTTTTGATTGTGGGATACAACAGGTTTTCTTCAAAGTTCAAATGAAGTTTCAGTCGAGCGGAAAAGCTCGCCAACTCGTGAAGTAGTTCGTCCATTCCTTCCGAAATTTCACCGAGAAGTCTTTTTTCAATGTCGTTCAGCAATTTTTGAATTTCTACATACTGAACCTTATAGAACTCTATATTCAAAACCGATACCCTTGCGTTCGGAAAATTTATTTCGCCACTCGTTCCAAGTAAACCGAAAGTAAAAACACTATTCCAGAAAGAAGAAAACCGTTCTGAGGCCAATGATTTATTTGTTTTAGCGCAAGAATCCGTATGCGAGCGCTGAATCTCAGAGATATACTCGGGTGAATCAAAACGATCGAGTATCACAAAGAAATAATTTTTTTGTGAAAACTATCTCAAAACGAAAGCATTTATCTATGTATACTTATAATAGCGAATATTTTGAATTATAGTACGGATTTCATTATCGCTGTTTGACGTTAGAATTTCATACATGGGAACGCAATTACAGAATCTATCGCCATCCTTGCAGAAATCCTTATTGTATTTTTCGGATCAGTCTGCGGAAGGAATCGTTGTTGTCGATCGTGAATGGAAAACCGTATACGCAAATCATAAGTTTCAAAATTTTTGGTCGTTCCCCAATTTCCAAATACTTTACGAAAAGATAATACCTCTCCTCAAATCCAAAGAAAAACAGGATCTCGGAAACGATACGAACATCTCCCATCTTTTGCGGGAAACGGAAGACGCCGAAGATTCTTTCCTGAGCGAAACGAACTTCCAATTGAAGCTGAGCATTCACGATTTGGAAGATTCTTACATGATCCGATTCAAACCGCAACCCATCGCACAACCGCGCAGGGAATACGAGGCGGGTCAATGGGACAAAAGCACCAATCTGCCGAATCAAAAATATTTTTTAAATCATTTCGGAAACCAGATCTCCGAGGAAGAAACCGGAACGGACGGACATTTTTCATTTTTAATTTCGATCTGCAACCCGGACGCGATCGTATCGAAGGAAAACAATTCTTACTTTGAATTTATTTACGGGAAAGTCACCGATCGACTCAAAAAATACGTGGATCGAAACGATCATCTTTTCCGGATCGAAAACGATAAATTTCTAATATCTTCTTCTCAGGTGAATTCGGAAGCGAAGGCGGAATGGTTCGCGGAATGTATTCGTATGCTTTTCGATTTTCCGTTTACATACGAAGGAAGAGAATTTCATCTCAACGTCAATATCGGTTATACGAAATTCGAATCTAAATCGGGAACGGACATGAACGCGCTTCGTATTCTGAGGGAAGCGCTTCATCATTCCTGTATGATCGGCCCGAATTCTCTTTTTTATTACGATCAAACCGCGATCGAATCGACTTCGGAAAAGGCGAAGATCGAAATCGATCTCCGTAAGGTATTACACCGAAACGAGCTGGAAATCCATTTTCAACCGATTCTCGATCTAAAAGAAAACAGGATTTTTTCCATGGAAACCTTGGTGCGCTGGAATCATCCGCAAAAAGGAAAACTTCTTCCGGGAAGTTTTATCGCGATCGCGGAAAGTTCCAGTTTTATCAAAACCATCGGAGAATGGATGATCTGGGAAACGTTTCGATATTACGAAAATTCTATATTAAAATCCGAGAATATTTCCTTGTCCTTGAACATTTCTCCGAAACAACTTTCGGATAAGAATATTTTCCCGCTTTTAAAGGAAGCGAGCGACTACTATAAGGTTCAACCTTGTTCGATCATTCTTGAAATCGTGGAGGATTCCTTCGACTCAAGAGAATCTCAGATCAGCAAAGTGGTGGGAAAACTGCGCGACTACGGATTTAAATTTGCGATCGACGATTTCGGAAAAGGTTATTCTTCCTTGGGAAGATTGATCCACCTTCCGATCGATTATATCAAACTCGATAAGATGTTTCTTTTTAATTACTTTCAGACTTCGACGCGCGCGGTGATCACTTCCATGGTCAACTTGGTTCAAGCGATGGGAAAATCGATCATCGTCGAAGGTGTGGAAAACGAAACACAACACAAACTTCTTCGAGAACTCAATTGTGATTTCGGTCAGGGTTATTTTTATTCTCATCCGGTGGAAATCGAACTCGCCGAAAAGTTAGTTCGGGAGAAATCGATTTCCTTTGCGATGGCTTCTACAACGACAACTACATCCGCAACCACGTCGATAGAATGATAAAACGGATCAGGCCTATCGATCTTGTCGATCGCCGATCAGAAGTGAATCACTGATTTAAGACGTTCACTGTTCCCAGAAAAATTTCCGCGTTTTGAAAACGTATGGGAAGAATTGACCAAGTCCAAATATCCGTCCCGGAATACGCCAAGATCCTTTTGTGCGTTTGGCGCATTCTTACCGGAAACGTCTGAAAGAGCGGCTAACGCGAACGTTTCAAACGCCAAATCGGAAATATAGATCCGGTTCAGTTCCAATTCTTCCTGAGTCGAGTCGTTCAAAAGTCCTTGCAGAAGTTCCGATTTTTTTCGAACGGTTTCGGCGGCTTCCGAACTCGAATCGGTGATTTCTTCCACGTATTGAAAGAAAGCCTTTGCAACCTTCTCGCGTTTGAATCCGCGAAGAACGTGTTCGCTTAACAAAAGATGTGTTCCTTCCCAGGTTTCGTTGATGATGGAATCGTTATGCAATCTCGGAATCGCGGAGAAGTCGCCTACGATTCCGTTTCCGCCCAACACGAGAATGGAGTTATAAGTGATTTCCGTCGAAGTCGCGGAACATTTGTATTTCAACAACGGGGCCAAAACTTCTCCCGCGAGTTTTAAAGGTTCAGGCGTATGAAAATGTCTAAAGATCGACGCGAGCATCGCGGTGTGTTTGAGTCTTTGATCGCTGAGCTGTTTTAGCAAAGAAGAAAATTCTAATATTTTACTTCCGTATGCGGTTCTGAACTTCGCGTATTCGTAGGCTTCCATCCAAGCCCTTCTTGAAATTCCGGAAGCCGCGATGGAAACGTGCAGTCTTGAAATTCCGATTACGTATTTGATAAGATTTGCGATTCCGTGCGCCGGTCTTCCGAGCGCTTCGGCTTCGACTCCGTCGTAGATGATTTCCACGGTGAGTTTTCCCCTCGATCCGATGATATCTTTTTTACGGAGAATATGATGTCCGTTTAACGTACCGTCGTCCTTGATGCGAGGAACTAAAAACATTCCGATCGTGTTCGTGTCTTCCACTCTCGCGGTGGTCACCCAAAGATCGCCCGGATTGGAACAGAACCATTTCTCTCCCGTGAGAATCCATTTTCCGTTCTCTTGTTTTCTGGCGATCGTTCTGTTCGCGCTTACGTTGGAACCGCCCACTCTTTCGGTGACGTATTGACCCGCCATAAAATGAGATTCGCTTCCTTCTTCCGCAACAAGACGAAGATACTTTTCTTTTTGTTCGGGAGTTCCCAAAGCTTCGAGAACCTTGATCATTCCTTCCGTCATCGCAAGAGGACAAGTGACTCCGCCTTCTCCGTTTTGATTGGCAAGATAAGCGAGAGAGTAACGATGTAGATCCGTAAAAGGATGTTTCCAAGATGGATGATAATTGAGATTTACGATTCCGTAATCATATGAAATTTTTCTGGAAAGTTTTTGTTCGTTGGAATAAACGATCGCATCGATTCTGTTTCCGGTTCGATCGTATTTTACGACCTCTCCGTATTTTCCTTCCTTGTGACAAGCATCGGTGAGTTCGTCGAGAACACCGCCGACCAACGCGCCGTAACCGAGAAGATGTTCTATCATCGCCTTCTTATGAGCCGCATCGTAACCTTTGGAATATTTCTCCACGAGCGTTTGCAGAACCCGGTCTTCTTCGTAAAAGTTTTTTCCACGATTGCCGCGATAGTCGGAAATATCAAAAGGCGCGAGCGCCGGGTTTGCGGCTTGATTTAAAGGATGCATCATTCTCTCCTGCTTCATAAAACGTTTCCGAAACTTCGGGTTTATCTTTGATTTTCGAAAAATAGATCTTTGGAAAGTATAAGTCCACCCGCGATTTCAAGCGAGCGAAAAAAGAAAACGGAGAAAACAAACTAACGTGAACGGATTTGTGAAAACGAATTTGTTCGAATCAGAAGGAAACTTCTTCTAGGATTTGTTCGCCGAATTGTATGGTGAGAATTTTTTCCCTCAACTTAAACAGAAGATTCGAATCCTCGAGTTTTACTCCGTCCGACGTTTGGATATAAAACGAATCATACGCATAATCGGCGCTTGTCGAAACTCTCAGGTAACGAACCTTTAGATCCAGATGAAGAATGATTTGTAAAATTCTATAAACCAAACCGACGACGTCCGGCATTCTCACTTCCATGATCGTCATGTCGGGAAGATCGCTGTTGTAAAACATAACGGATCGATTGACGATACTTTCGGGCGTGGGTTTTCTCGGATTCCAATCGGTTCTTTGAAACGCAATACTCTCCCGTTTTAAGTTGCCCGAAGAAATGGACTTGAGCTTCACTTCGATACGATCCAATTTTTCTTGGGAAAGATTTCCGCCGCCGGTCGAATCGGTCAGTTGAACCGTGGTGATCCAAAACTCGCCCAACGTATAACTTTTCATTCCCAAAAGACTTAAACCCTCGGAAGAAACCGCGCAGGATAAATCCAAAAGAATTTCGGGTTGATTCGCGGTGATCACGTCGATCGTAACGAAGGCGGGATCTTGTTCGGTTTCAAAGATCATTCCCAGGGAAGAATCCTGTGCGAGCGTCCCGATCGCTTTAAAGTTTCTTAATATTTTACGATTGGATACCGCGTTGAGATAAGAAGAAGGGGTCACCTCGTTCGCGAACGTGACAACCGACTTTACGATTCCTTCCTCCAAACCTTCCTTGGTGATCAGATAACTCTTAAGATCGTCCAATTGAATGTCGCGAGAAGGTCCTGTTTCGCCGAAGTTATCCTTGGAATCGCTCACGAGATACGGAATCGTATTCTGATAGAGCGTGTTGAGAATCGAACTTTTCCAATGAGTCAAAACGCCGGTTCCCACCGATTTCGTATCGATCACGGTAAGAATATAAAGTTTTCTCAATCTTTCTCTGCTTCCGACGATTCTCGCGAAATCAAAGATCAGCTTCGGATCGCCGATGTCCCTTTTGGAACTGAGCTCGGACATCATGGTGTGTTTTTCGACGAGAAAACGGCAAAGATCCGTATCTTCTTCGCTTAAACCCAATCGATCACAAACCGAAACCACAAGTTCACCGCCGTATTCGGAGTGATCTCCTTCCTTGACCTTTCCGGCGTCGTGCAACACGATCGCAAGCGCCAGCAATTCTATCTTGGAACATTCCTTATACGCCTTTTGAACCTCGGCGTCCTGAAATTCTCCCTGATCGAGAAGATCAAGTTCATGCAAAATCAATAATGTATGTTCGTCCACGGTGAACTCGTGATGATAACTGAACAAGGGAAAGTTCGTACAAGCGCCGAACTCGGGAAGAATCGCACCCAAAACGCCGGACTCGTGCATGAGCTTTAAAACCCTTCCTCTTTGAGAAGGGGTTCTTAGGATTTTGAGAAACTCCTCGTTTACTTCGGGAGAATATTTGAAGTCGTCGTCCAAAAAGTTGGACGCGAATCTGAATTCGTTTAACAAAGTTCCCGAAACCTGAAGATTCTTTTCCTGAATCATTCGAAAAGAGCGCATAACGTCCCTGTAGATCGTATGCGGACTCGTAAAAAGGGTTCCGATCACGGGAGGGAACACCGTGTTCCCGATCTTAAAGAAATGGAGATCCTCGTATGGAAAACTTTCCCCTTCCGAACTTTTTCTTTTTTCGATGATGGAATCCAAATAAGTGCGAATGATGAAGTAGATATTCTTCTGATGACGATACAAAACGTGCATGAACTTTTCCACCGAGGATAGTTCTTCTTTTTTTCCGAAGCCCAAGGATTCGGCGACGTCCTGTTGAAGATTGAGATCGAGACGATCCGTTTTTCTGGAAGTGATCTTGTGCATCGCGATTCGAGTGCGAAGAATAAAATCGTACGCTTCCTGCAAAAGTTGGATTTCCCCTCTTTGAAACACGGGAAGAATGGACAATCCTCCGAGAGAAGGAAGATTCCGAACCGACTTTTCCATCCAAAACATATATTGAATATCGCGAAGACCGCAGAGATCCGTTTTCAAATTCGGTTCGCTTAACAAAATCGGTCTTTCTTCGTTGAGAAAACGGGAGGATAAAATTTCCTCCTTCACTTCGTTATAACGTTTTGTCCATTTGGACGGAAGTTTTTCGAGAAAGTCCGACTTGAACTTTTCGAACAACGCCCTCGAACCCGCAAGAAAACGCGCGTCCAAAAAAGCGTGATAAGAGGACATATCGTCCAAGTATTGAAAACATTCCTTGATCGTTCTACAGGAATGTCCGACTTCCTTTCCGGAATCGTAGAGATACGTGTTGATCTTGCCGATGACCGATTCAAGTCTTTGTACTTTGATCCCGTTGTGTAGATACAACAAGTCTACGTCCGAATGGGGAGCCATTTCCATTCTTCCGTAACCGCCCATCGCGATGATACAAAGTTCTTCCCCGGATTTGAATTCCACTCCGAACTCTTCGAACTTGGAAAGAATAAAAGAATCTACGATATGCGTAAGTTGTCTGGATACGAGACGGCCTCCCACGTTCTTGCTCTTTTCCAAGAGTCTTTGAAAGCTGTATGTGATATCCAGTTGCAGAGGCATATTATAAAACCCGAAAGTCCTTCCGAGCGACCAAAATCCTATTTCAACTTATCGCCCGGTTTTGCGTCTTTATGCGGAACGAACAAACTTAAGGACTCTCCTTCTCCCGACGCAAGAAGCATCGCTTCGGAAACTCCGAACTTCATCTTTCTCGGTTTGAGATTGGCGACCACCACAACCTTTAGACCTTTGAGATCCTCCGGTTGATAAGCGACTTTGATTCCGGCGAAAACGTTTTTGATTCCGAGTTCTCCGAGATCCACTTTCACGTTCACAAGTTTGTCCGCGCCTTCCACCGGCCCGGCTTCCACGATCTGACCGACTCGAAGTTCGACCTTTGCAAGATCGTCGATCGAAATCTCCGTTCTTTCCTCTTGTGGAGAATCGTTCGTAGTTTTTGCAGGTTCGGCTTTTTTGGATGCGTCCACGGATTGTTTGTTTTCTTCTAACATAACGTTGATTGCCTTTTCATCCACACGTTTGGTGATCATTTCGTACGGATTTACTTTTGTATTTTCTAATGTTTTAAATTCTTCCAAATCGTGAAACTTAGGAGTTTCCTTCAGACCGAGCAATGCGTAGATTTTCTCGGAAACGTTCGGAACGACCGGATATAGATACACTGCGAGAATTCTGCTCGCGTTCAAGACCGTGGTCACGACTTCTCTGGTTTTTTCGGGATTCTCCTTGATCAGTTTCCAAGGAGCGTTGTCGTTTACGTAACGATTGACCATATCGCCGAGACGTGTGATTTCGCGCATCACTCTCGCGTAGTTCTTTTGTTCGTATGCGATTTTTATAATATCCAAAATCTCGTATTCGCCGGTTCCCTGTTTGATCTTTTGTTTGATCAAGTCGTTTAACAATTCTTTGCCGTCTTGCGGAAGAACTCCGAGCGTTCGATCGAGTTGATCCAGGATACCCGTTGAAATTCTGGAAACGAGATTGACCAAGTTTCCGACGAGATCGGAATTCACACGCGCGGCGTAATCGTCAAAGGAAAGATCGAGATCGTCCATACCCGGACTCAACTTTCCGGCGAGATAAAAACGAAGATGTTCCGGATCGAGATGTTTAGAATACGTACTCGCGTTGATGAACGTTCCTCTCGACTTGGACATCTTCTCTCCGTTGACGGTGATGAATCCGTGAACGTGAACGTTCTTCGGAGTTTTATAACCGCTTCCGTGTAACATCGCGGGCCAAAACAAAGCGTGAAAGTATAATATATCCTTACCGATGAAATGAACGATCTCGGCATTCTCGTCCTTCCAAAAAGAATCGAACTTCTTCCAATCTCCTTTGAAAAAGTTCAAAGAGGAAGCCATGTATCCGATCGGAGCGTCCAACCAAACGTAAAAGTATTTATTCTTCTCGCCCGGAATTTCAAAACCGAAATAAGGTCCGTCTCGCGAGATGTCCCATTGTTGCAGACCGGCTTCGAACCATTCTCTCAATTTTTTCTGAACGCCTTCGGTTACGTGATCTCCCGATTCGATCCATTCTTTTAAGAAGGATTGAAAGTCTTCCAACTTAAAGAAGATATGATCCGAATTCTTCAGAACCGGAGCGGTACCGCAAAGAGCGCAGTGAGAATCGATCAGATCCTTCGGACTGTATGTTTTACCGCAGACCTCGCAGTTGTCTCCGTACTGATCCTTGGATTTACAATTCGGACAGGTTCCTTTGATAAAACGATCGGGAAGAAACATCTGATCGTGTTCGCAATAAGATTGTTCGATGCCTTTGCGGTCGATATGATCGTTTTTTTTAAGTTCTAAATAAATTTTTTCCGAAATGATTTTGTTTTCTTCGGAATTCGTAGAATAATAATTATCATACTGAACGCCGAACGCGCTCAAGTCCCGATAGTGTTCCTTTTGAACTCTTTCAATGAGTTGTTCGGGAGTGATTCCCTCTTTACGCGCCGCTAACATTACCGGAGTGCCGTGTGTATCGTCCGCGCAGAAAAAATAACATTCGTTTCCGTTGGCTTTTTGAAAACGAACCCAGATGTCCGTTTGTATTCCTTCGAGGACATGTCCTAAGTGAATCGGACCGTTCGCATAGGGAAGCGCCGATGTAACCAGTATCTTTCTTGGGATTCTTTTAAGAGAAGAGTTCACAAAAGTCAGGTTCCTAAAATTTAGGTCAAAATCAACGTCTTTCTTTTCAGATTTTCATTGCAAAATCAATGGTTAGGATAGAATTTTCTGAAAACCTGGAGGAACTCCCGATGCCAATGGAGAATCTTTCATCCCTTGCAAGTAAAGTCCTGCCGGGGCATGAATTCTATGAAAAGTTCAGAGAAGAAATGAACCCCGAACAAGAGATATTCCATCTGAAGATGAACTACGCGAAGGTTCTCGTCAGCATCTGGTCTTATTCCTGCATGGCCGATGGAATCTTTCATCAAAAAGAAGGAAGTCTTGTCGGGCAGATGGTCAAAGCTCTTTTCGAAGAAGGTTGTATTTTCTTCGATCATCAGGCTGAAAAAACCGCGATCATCAGCGAGTTATCGGACGTATTCGAAAATCCTCTTCCCGTAAAAACGGTTCGTAACTTTTCGGAAGGCAATCCAATTATGGCCGCCGGATTTTACGAAGACGCTTGTGTCATCGTATCGATGGACGGAGCGCTGACAAAAAAGGAAAGAGAATTTTTGGACGACCTCGCGAAGGAACTCGAAATCTCTTCCATGGATAAGAAGAATATCGAGAATAGAATTCTCGAGAAAAAGAAGTAACCCTATCTTTTGAGAAACAACCGTCTTCTATTCTTTTACTCATACCGATTCAAGGAGTCGCTTCCGTGAACTGGGTTTGGGAAACGTTATTCTATCTTCTCATCGTCTACGCCGGTCTTCAATTTTTGGTTTCCGGCCCGGTCATACAACTTCTCGTTAATTTCTTTTCGTTCCGTCATTTTAAGTTTCGTTGGCTTTCTTCGGGAATTCTACTTCCTATCTTTTACGTGATCTCGAAAAACTGCACGATCGAGTTTCCCGGAATTCTAAAAACCGACCAGGTTTACGCGAGAATCTCCTCCCTCAACATGAAGATCGATTTTCTTTCCCTCTTCAAAGGTAAGTTGAGAATTCCGTCATCCATATTCAAAAACTTTCATATGGATTACACGAACATCATAAGCCCGCACAAGAAGATCGGCCTGATGCCCAAACGCGGAAGAATCGTATTCCAAAATATGAAAATAGAAAACGGATCGATCTCCATCGTGGACAAAACGTTGACGCCGACGTATTCGATACGACTGCAGGATATCGCGATCGAGGGCGGTTATATGGATTCTGGATCCCCTCTTGAAATTCTTTTCAGAACCAAAAGCGGTTCCTGCAGACTCGGCAAACGGGGAAGTCTCAAGATCGGCGTTTTAGGCGGAGAAACGAGAGGATTCTTATCGTTAAGCGACATCACCTGGTCCGAACTCGCAGGGTTACAAGTGATCCCTCTTCCGTTCTTAAAAAATCGGGTTCAGATCTACGTGGAATTCAAACATATCAACGCGGATCAAACCGCGGTCGAAGGAACGTTGATTCACTTCGCTCCGCATTCTCAGGATAAACCGGAACAGAGTTATCCGTTTCACTTTACGATCGATTGGAAGAATTACAATCTTCCGTTCGACCTCGCACTGCGAGAACTCGTGTTGGAATTGTTCTTAAAGATCAAGTTGAAGGGAGTGATGACGAGAGCGCTTCAAACCGTAGCAAAAGGTTTGTATGCGATCATCGGAAGAAACCGCTCGCATCATCACAAATGATTTTCTTTTACTGTTGTTCAATACAAAGTGTGTAACGGTTTCCCGTAGTACACGCAACGTTTGTAGAAGCGTCTCCGGCTAATCCCGTTCCGCTGGAACCGTTCGTCCAATCGTTACAGTTATTTGCATTCAAGGTCCAGTTCGTATTAAAACCGGACCAAAAGTTCGCGGCGCCGATCGCCGTACTTCCATACAAAGTCGCGTATGGAATCACACCGTTGGCGTCCGCGGTCGCGATGGCACTCAACGTATCGTAGTTATAATATCTTGTGTTCGGAAGAATGGGCCAGTCCGCGTTTCCGGGAACACGAGATGCGACTCCGACCAATGCCTTTGAAATAAATCCCGCGTCCGCGCTGCACGCGGAATCGGCGCCTTGAACGCCTAAAGAGGCGCCTCCGTATTGCATGTTCCCGCCGCTCATTCTTTGGATCTGACGAACCCTACGATCGTTGTCCAGAATTCGAATCGTAAAATCCAAAGACAAATTGATCGGCGCCGCGGTCACGGTCAGAGTATAACTTTTATTTCCAAAATCCCCGCTGTTCGTCGGAGCCAAATCGGAAGCCCTCACAGAAACCGAGTCCGGATTCGCAAAGTTCGTATCGAACGCTTCGGGTCCTGGACTGAAATGATCGATCGTCGCACTTGTGGAAAGTCCGATATGAGTCACCGGATCTCCGGGCCCATGAGGTCCGCTGAGAGCGATGTCGAAGTTGAGAGCGGTTCCGTCTTCTTTGATGTCGATCGTATCACCTTTGAACTTTCCATTGATGAGAATCGTCGTGCAATAAACGACCAAATCGGAAACGTCGGCGGTCGCAACACCGGAAGAATTCTCCGTTGAACCGGAATAAATCTTACAGAAATGTCCGCTCGGCGGATTTGAAACCGCGAGTTGATAACTTTTATTCTGCGTTACGGACTTCACAAATTGAAAACTTCCGTTTGCGGACATGGTGAGAATCTCATCGTTTAACTTGAGTTCGACGGTTCCCGTTTTGATCCCTTGAACGACTCCGCTGAAACGAAATCCGGGCAAGTTTCCGGCCGAGGCAGAACTTTCCGAAGTATCCTGGACATAGGCGAGTAACGCTCCGTTTTGTCCGTCCAAGGCAAAACGATTTGCTTCGGCGCAGGACCCGAGCATTATCGATGTAAAAAAGAATATAACGTTTTTATAAAATGGAACAGGTTTCATGATTTTCGAAAATTCGCTTTGTTTGAACCTATTTGAAAGACAAATCATAGACTATTTTTTGAATCGATTTTTAGTGAAAACTAATTTCTTTTCGGTTCTTTCAAAAGAAATCGTTCGTTTTGACATTTTTTTAAACGTAAGAATCCAATCTCATTTTTTAAAAATGTAATAGATCCTACATTTCCAAAAGTATACAACAAAGCCGAGGCGCGTAGAGGCCAAAAAATAAAACCGCGGATTTCCATTTCCTCGAAAAGCCGCGCTACTAGCTACTAACGCGACAAAACGAGGATTCGTGCTTCTTCGATTCTTAAATAGAATGGGAATATCTGGAATCTAAATCTTCCATTTCATCTTCTTTACTTTTGTAGTTCGGAAGATTCTCCTCACGAAACGCCTTCGGAGACTTTTTAGTCTCTTTCAAAAAAGCCCTGTGAAACGCGGAGGAAGAGCTAAAACCGACTGCCATTCCTATGGAAAGAATGGAACGATCCGGTTCTTCCAACAACATCACCTTGGCTTCTTTCACCCTGTGATGATTGATGAAGGAATTAAAATTCATTCCCATATGTTCGTTGAGGAATGCGGATAAGTGGTGTACGGAAAGCCCCATTTCGGATGCCAAAGAAGGAAGTCTAAGCTCCTCATCCAAGTGAATCTTTTCACTTTGCATCAATTCCGTAAGTTTACTTTCCACCTTTTCGATATTGAGATCTTCTAAAAGGGATCGTTTTTCTTGATTCGCGTCCCTTTGCGCAAGATTCTTATCTCCATCGTCTTCGTTTTCGGAATCACGCAACAGAAAATCATTCTGAGTTCTTTGAAGATCGGAAATCATCGGAACAAACTCGCTCAGAATGATCGGGGAAAGAATGAGAAAGTAATAATTGATCGTGTTGAGCGGTTCGATGAATTTCGCACCTTCGAAATAACGAAATACCTCGGTGAGTTTGATGATCAACAATACTCCGACGGAAGGGAGAATTCTCACCATCGCCGCCTTATTTTTAGAAGAACGCAAAGGGATCACGATCTGAAACAAAAGATAAACGAAAAATACGAAAGTTCCCAAGGAAATCATTTCCGATAAATTCGGAATTTTGAATTCGTCGAGCAGATCCCAAGCAACTACGATCGCCGCAGTTACCGCAAAACTTCTCAAAAGTAATTTTCGAAGTGCGGAGAATTCCTCATAGATACACTGAAAAACACCGTTCTTCGCGTTTGCCGCGAGACTCATAAAAAAGAAAGCGATCGTTACCGAAAAGTAAGCGTAAAAATACTGGGCTAACTTCTTTGCGAGAGTATTTTCCGTGATAAAAATCGTGGCCGTAAAAGACCAAAAAACACAAGCCATCAAGAAAAACAGCACCGGGGCGCCGAGATTCTTTTGCTTATTCCTTTTAAAAATCCCGAATGCGGCAATCATAAAGTATAACATTGCCGCTAAAGAATAATATTTAACCTCTTCCACATCCGAATCCTTTTGTCGTTTTGTTTGTATTTTTGCCAGACATACTTCTTTTTATTTCGGGAGGGAATGTCTTCGCTGTTCGATCGTGCAAACAATTCTTTCCAAACACTCTTTGCTACTTGCTTTTGCGTATAGCTTTCCCTGCACAATGGTAACAGCTGGTTTCCGAGCATTTGCTCATTTTTTATTTTTTAGAATTATAATTCGTAAACTCCTGAAAAAAATTTATGACTATCGGGGTTAAAAATTTATTGTTTTTAGCCAAAACAATAAAGCCCCTCGAAAACCCGCTCAAAACCGAGGTTTTACGTAAGAATTTTCAACCCTCCTGAATTATAGGAAAGCCGGATCAATCTCAGCGAGTTTTTATATCGAAATCTTTTTGAAAACGGGGAGAATTTAGCGAAAAGAAAGAGCGAGTCACGTTAGCGGATGATCGAATAACGGATTTTTAGAAAAAACGGCAAAGCACTGCACTTTGAACAGAGTTCAACATACTTTTCTCACATTTTCAGAGCATTCCTTAAAACTATTACAACAATGCGACTAACGTTACAGAGTGGTCCTATTCTCTATAGAGAATTAAACTCTAACTTATAATCAAAGAATTCCTTAGTTATATGCGATGACGTATTCTTGAATAAAAAAGAGTAAATTACCTCCATGTGAATGCAAATTTTGTGAACGAGAATGTTGTGGAGGATCTCTTATGATCAAACAAATCAGAAGACAACATGCGAAAATAAAAAAAGAAATTCGCTTATTATATACTCTTAGCTTTTGCTGGGTCATTCTATTTTCGAATTGTTTGGTTGGTGAGGGAAAGAAAGGGTTTAATTTTTTCTTTCTTCCGGGTTCTAACATTTCTTTTCCGGGGGATATTCCAGGTTCGGATTCTCCTATCATCCCTACTACACCCGTAGCTCCTGTGGGAACTCTTACATACAGCACCGCGACTACATTCTATGTGAGTAATACTTCCGGCGCGATTCAATACTATGATATTTCTTGGTCTTCGAGCTTGAACGCCTCTTACGAGCTTCGTACAGGCGCGACCAATTGTACGGACGGAACCGTAAATACAAATTCTGCGGTGACCGCTTCCACTTCCACCACCAACAGAATCAACGCGATTGATTTGAGTCCGGGAAGCAACGGAATCAAACTTTGTTTAAAAAGTCCCGACGGAACTCTCGCTTGGGATAACGTTTCCATCACGGGAATCAGAGACGATGCGGCGCCTTCGATCGGTTTTAGTCCGGGAGCGGGAACCTTTGGTTCTTCGATTCCGAATATCACCTTATCTTGTACCGACACGGGTTCTTCCGGTTGTCTTGCTTGGGCTTATCGTAACGACGGAACCGATCCTACGATCGCCGCGGACGGTACGGTCGGTTCAGGTTCCACGGCTTATTCTTCTGCTTTTGCGGTGGCGAATAACGCAACTACGGACGTTAAAGTGATCGCAGTAGACAAAGCGGGAAATATCAGCGCGGTCAGCACGAGTCAATACGTCGTCGCAGTGGGAAATCCTACGATCACCATCAATTCCGTTTCCAAAGCCGATATGAGAAGCGTGGATTCGAGCGTTATCAAATGGCAATCGGATCTTGCCGGAAACTACGATATTCGTTTGGGTGGAACCAATTGTACTTCCGGCACGAACGGAGTTTCTTTATCCCTCACCGGCGCGGCGGCCGCAAACACCGAGATTACCAGCACGATCAGCGGCGCTGCCCCGCTTGCAGTCGGTGCGAACTCGATTCGAATCTGCCTCACCACATCGGGAAGTAACGTGGGATACAACGGAACGTCGATCAACATCGACAATACCGCGCCAACCTTTTCTTCCGTTTCGCCGGCAGACAATTCATTGAGCTTAAGCGTGGATCAGAACGATTTCACGTTTACCTTTAACGAAGATATGGACGTAAATCTAAAACCGCTACCGTCGCATTATGACAGCGGTCCGAGTCCGAACAGCCTGATTCCATGGCCTACGATGACGGGAACGTGGCCCGATGCCAGAACCTACAAAATATCGTTGAATAGTAAATTACCGGAATTGCATACGTTTTATCTTCTATTTGCGAGTGCAGTGGTTGCAAATTTTAAAGACAAAGCGGGAAACTCCGTTACAGGCAGTCCGATTGTTTCCGGAACGATTCAATTAGATTATAGAACCGTCGCTGAAACCAAAGTAATTCTTATCACGGATACAGCTCAAACAAGCTGTTACGATGTTTCGGGAAACTTAACGTCTTGCACCGGTTCCGGTCAGGATTCGGAACTCAGTGTTATGCCTTACGGTCTTGGAACACCTACTACAAATCCTGGATATCCGAACGATCGAATTACAAAAGATACGATCAACAACGTGATCTGGAAAACCTGCCCTGCGACGTATGTTTGGTCCGGCGGGACCTGCATTCAAGACGCAGTTGATCCTTATAACTTGGCTTTGATCAACAGAAACACGGGATCGTCAATCTTGGATTTAACGTGGGGAGATTCTATCGAGTATTGTTTACAACTCAACCTCGCCAACTCAGGCGCGGGGTTTGCCGGTGTAAAAACTTGGAGATTGCCGACCCTTAGCGAACAGATGGGAATTCTTACCTATGAAGGCCCTGCCGGAAACGCAACGGTCCAGAACTCGAGTTTCCCAGGTTTTATCAAAAGTGACTACGAAAGATATTGGACCTCTACGAACGCCGTCAGCGCTTCGACAACCAATGGAATGATCGGAACCGACTTAGGAAACACGGCGAACGCTTGGGGAGCATGGCAAATCTCCGTATTTGGAGGAGGGACCCATATGAGCCACAAAGGGAAGTCGAGATCTTGGTACTGGCCAAACTACAATGCATTAGCTATGTGCATCGCTGATTAAGGAGAATAACTACCATGAAATCACTGAAACCATTTATACTTCTTACCATCTTACTTGGAATCATCGAAACATTAACCGCCATCGGTGGCCCCTATACGGACCCGAACGACGGAACGATCAACGATACGGGCAACCGCATTCTCTGGAGAAAGTGCGGAAGAGGACGCGGAACTTTGGCCATGAACTACACGAATTGCGGTTCTGTTTCCGGACCCGCAGAAACGAGCGATTGGGCAACGGCAGTCGCGTATTGTCGCAACCTCGGAATAACGTTAGGAGACGGTAGACAATGGAGATTGCCCAGCGTAAAGGAACTGATATCGATCGTAGACTATAGCAAAACGACAAAACCGATCATCAATCAGA
Organism: Leptospira barantonii; assembly: GCF_002811925.1. Lineage (NCBI taxonomy): Bacteria > Pseudomonadati > Spirochaetota > Leptospiria > Leptospirales > Leptospiraceae > Leptospira > Leptospira barantonii. The sequence continues at coordinate 330,147 of NZ_NPDS01000001.1, read as the reverse complement.
CTTTGTTTCCGAATACGGCGGAAGGAAGATTTTGGACTTCGACAAATTCTTTCGTTGCCGGAAATTCCCCGGTCATATCGAGCACTGGGTTCGACAATGCAGATCCAAAGGAATATGTGGCAAGTGCCAACAATAGTATGCAAAACTATAAAATTCCTGAAGGTACAGCATATCGATCCATGGCATATATCGTGGACTTTATGATCGGAGGTGTTGTGGAAAAGCCGAAAACGGACACGAACGGATACGTTCGTTGTGTAAGCGGACCGTATTAATCCTTCTCCCCTCTTTCGCGTCCGCAGTGAATTCGAATCTGCGGACGCCTTTATTTCATTCTTTTCGAATATTCAAATCTAAGAATTTATTCTAAAACGAAACAAGCGTTGAGCATGAATTCTATGTTTTCCTTCGAGATGGAATCGAGACGTTCGCTCCATTTTGCGACGGGAAGAACCTTATCCTCTTTTTCCAGATAACTCAACTGAGGAATCAAAGTATATGTTTTGTTCGCTTCGTGAAGATCGGAATCGGAAAATGAAATCAGGTTATGAATGACCGGAACACAATTCGACTGGTTTTGATCGCAGTATTCCACTTTCTGTTGGATATGTCTAACGTGGATTTCGCCTTCTTTTCCGATCAACATCTTCTTTTTCGGAAATACCTTTTTGAGAACCAGAACGAGTTCCAAGGCCTTGGTTAGATTCTTCTCTTTGGAAGTCGGGAAATAGACTTTTTTCCAAAGCTCCTGTTTTCTTTTGTGAATACAAGGTTCTTCGTCCGAATCCGCAACGGAAGGATCGGGTGTTTTTTCGCAGATTTCACGGATCGTCGCCGGAAAAAAGGATTCGACCACTACGGTCTTCGCAGTTTGTATCTTTTCAATTTTATTCTGATTTTCCGGCTCTTGTGTTTGCGCGGAAGCGCAAGACATCAACCAAAACGCCGATAAAATATAGGAAACTCTTTTTATCATATAACTCGAAACAACGAATCTCTAAATTTTTTGAATGGAAATTGGGAAACATTCAATTTTTTTTTAACAAAAGTGTCCGCATAGAAAAAAACTCGAATATAACTAAACCTGCGTTCACTTTCGATTTATCCTAACTTGGATGAAGGCTCATATTCAAAAATTATCAAATAGTCAAGCTATTATAATCTGGGAATCCGTGAGCTTATTATAATATCAAATATATTCTCCATAATTGTTTAGAATGCAACAGGAGAAATGAATGAAAATTTTCGGAATTATTTTAAAGAGAACTCTTCTTACACTTTTGCTCATCGTGATCGGAGCTCTGAGTTTTCTCTTTTTAAAGTTTCCGGACGTGGGCGAAAAACAAGAAATCAAAATCGCACATACGCCGGAACAGGTAAAAAGGGGCGAATACCTCGTAAAACATATGGCCGCCTGTATGGGATGTCATACCGGAGACAGAGACCCAAACAAACTTTATTTTCCAGTGATCAACAACGTGGGCGCAGGAAATCTAAGACTCGCTGAAGACAACTTCGGCCTTCCTGGAACCTTCTATTCAAAAAACATAACGTCTGCTTCCAGCGGCTTGGGCAATTGGACGGACACGGAAATTTTTTACGCGATCACCTCCGGTGTTTCCAAAGACGGAAGCCCCCTCTTTCCGATTATGCCTTACTTGAATTATTCTCAGATGGATCGCGAAGATATACATTCCATCATCGCATATTTGAGAACGTTAACCCCCATTGAAAACAAAATCGAGAAATCCAGTCTCAAGTTCCCGGTGAACCTCATCGTAAGAACGATTCCCAAAGCCCCTGAGTTTCAAAAGAAACCCGATCCGAAAGATTCCGTAGCGTACGGAAAATACGTAGTCACCTTTGCAGGTTGCGACGACTGCCACACTCAAAGAGTAGAAGGAAAAGTCGTCGAAGGTTTTGAATTTGCGGGAGGAACTTCCTTTCCGATTCCTACCGGAGGAATCGTAAGAAGCGCAAACCTCACACCGGATCGCAAAACCGGAATCGGAAATTGGACCAAGGAAAATTTCATCGCAAGATTCAAAGCCAACGAACAAAGAGCTAAAGCAAATCCTAATATTATACCGGGAGAATTCAACAGCGTTATGCCTTGGTTGGAATACTCGGGCATGAACGACCAGGATCTCGGAGCGATCTACGATTATCTGATGAGTTTGAAAGCGGTTCCTAATTCCGTTAAGATTTTCGAAAAATAAAAAAAGATTCGGGCATTTACGATTTGAAACCGTACCGTGCCCGAGTTTTTTTATCAGTGAATCATTTAGGAAAGAATTTTCTATATTAAAACGAAATCAAAGACGTCGATTGCCACAAAAATGAAATAAATTCTTACCAAGGAACCGTGTGAACACTCGTTTGAGTAGTTTTCTAATTCTTTTATAAATCAAGATCGTAAATTCACATTCTTGCACACCAGCATTGGCTCTATATATTCAGCAATTGTCGTTTTATAATAAACGATGATAATGCGAAATAAGTTGAGTATACTCATAGTAGCCATGAAACGATCACTGCGACTTCAGATAATCTCGATCTATTCTTTACTAACAGTGATCAATCTTACGTTCGTTGCGGTCATGATCTTTGAAAATCAGACCGATTTGCTGATCGATAACTTCACTCTGGAATCGGATCAGATCGCCAGAAAGATTCTTAAAAAAATCGAAGGTATGGAATCCTTAAACTATGAGGATCCGGAAAAACTCGCGGAGATCGAAAGCAAACTTCTCAGCATCGGAATCGAAAACTTTTCCGTAATTTCGGTGGAAGATCGTTCCGTTGAAAAGTTTAAGATCAATCTCGAACACGGCAATCGGATTTCGATCGATTATCTCAAAGGAAAACTCGCAACGATCATCAACGCGAAGGAAGCGATCAACAGTTCTTACGATATCGAACTCGATTCCAAAAACTTCATCGTAAATCTTATCTTCTATCTTACGGAAAAAACTTTTTTAGTCTCCCAGGTTAAGGTTAAAGAAATTCTCGACCGCCTCAATTCCTTATACATTCAGCTCGGTCTTCTGCTTCTTTGGGGCGTAGTCTTTCACATTCTTTTCGGAATCTTTCTCTATAGAAAAATTTTCGTTCGTTTATTCATCCTAAAGGAAGTCAGCGAAACGATGTCCACCGGCGATCTAAGCGCGCGCGCTCAATGGAACTTTTCATCCAAAGACGAATTGGATCTTCTCGGAAGTACGTTCAACGGAATGGTGGAAAGAATCGCGGAACAGGTGGAAAGTCTCGAATTCAAAAACCAACAGATTCAAACGGAACTCGAAATCGGTAAGAACGTTCAGGAATGTCTTCTTCCCGGTCGCAGAAGAAAATTTAATCTGATCACCGCGGACATCTACTACAAACCGATGCGTGAAGTCAGCGGCGATATCTACGACATTCTGGAAATCAACGACGATCGAACCGGATTCTTTCTCGCGGACGCGACCGGTCACGGAGTTTCCGCGGCTTTGATCACTTCGATCATTCACTTCAATATCGAAAACATCATGAAGGAAACGGTGAACCCTTCGTTTATCTTCACTCGACTCAGTGAAAAACTTTTCGATACCCTGCAAGGTTCCTTCTTCGCTACCGGAATTTTCGTGTTGTTCGACAAGGAAGGTTACGCTTACTTCTGCAGTGCGGGTCACAACCCGATCTACTATTACCGCAAGAACAAAGGGAAGATTGTCACTCTCAATTCGACCGGTCATATCCTCGGAATCGGAATTCCGGAAGAATACGAGGTTCTTAAGATTAAAACCGAACCAGGCGATAAGATTCTGATTTATACGGACGGAATTTTGGACGCCACCGCGCCGACCGGAGAACAGTTCGGTGACGACCGTCTTTTAGAAGTGTTTCAAGCCAACGTTCATCAGGAAGCGAAGCAGATCACGAACGAGATCAAAAAAGAAATGGATGTATTTGCGGATCATTTCCCGGACGACGTTACCTTTGGAATCATCGAAATTCAATAATTCTTATGAAGAAGAGCGTTTTCATAGCCGTAATCGGATTCCTATTGATTCTTCCTTTGGGATTTATCGTACTCGAAACCAAACTTTTCGAGTTAAGAATCATATTAGAAAGACGTAAAATTCTAAACTTCTCGTTTTCGAGCGAGATTTTGCGTTCCAAGTTCGAGGGAATCATTTCCAACAAGGAAAACATCAAAGCGGAAATGAAACTGAATCATCTTCAAAGTTCCATGATCAACAACACGAATTCCGAAATTTCACTGGAACCGACTTTCATTCATGAAACCGGAGCGATTCTGATCAATACGGTTCGTTCCCTTTCGCTGAAAGCCGGAATCAATCTTCATTTGAATTCCTCCAAGATCCGTCTTTTGGAACACGCGTTCGCACTCGAACGAAATCAATTCTACAAAGAAGCATACAGCACTTACGACGATTCATTCGACCAATTCGGCAAACAATCCGAAGAAGGCGGCTTTATCCAATTGCACCAGGGTTTTTGTCTCGCGGTTCAGGGAGAATTCGATTCGGCGCTTCGTCCTCTTTACGAAGTGAAAGCCAATCATCCCGGCACGTTGCTTTCCAGCGACGCGGAGATTTTGATTTCTCTGATTCTCAAAGCGAAGCAGAGCGTTAAAGAAATCGAAAACAATCTCGACGATCCCGAAAAAAGAGCGAAGGCTTTTTTCGCCAAAGGGAATTACGCAAAGGCTCTCGAAGAAATCGAAAAGGCGAAGATCAACAACCCGGAGATGAATTATATCAAAGGGTATTCTCTCGAGAAAACGGGTCATCAACCCGAAGCCATCAAGGAATATGCGGCTCTTGCATTCTCGGATAAGAATAAGGACATAGCGATCAAAGCCAACCGAAGACTTTTGATGTTGGGTTATTATTACAACGCGGGTTCGGAGATCGCAAGTCTTTCCGATAAAAACGCGGAACGTTTGGGCGATAAGTCCGAAGCGAACGAGATCAAAACTTCTTCCGAAAAATTAAAACAACCGAGTCGTTCTCTCGACAACGGTAATCCGGATCTCAGAAACGAAGCGCTCAATCAGGAAATCTCCAGACAAAACCAAGCGCTACTCGAGGAAGTGATTCAAAAATCGAATCAGTTTTTGAAAAAAGCCGAAACACCTCCTCCAAAACCGATGATCAAGATCACGGTTGCGGACGCCGATCCGGTTTATGCGAATCGCATCGTGATCGAAGGGGATAAGGCTAAACTTTTTTCTTCGCACTTCCCGATCACGCTTCCCACTTTTTCCATCGAATCGATCTCGATGGATAAGAACGCGACTAAAACGACGCAGTTGATCATGACTAAAGACTCAAACAAACAATCTTTTATTAAGGCTTCCGTGGATGACGATTCGATTACGCTTACCGACAAGGTTTCCAAAAAGAAGGTCCAAATCAATTCTGCGATCAAAATCGAGGTGACCCAGTGAGCAGAATTCTTTTGATACTAACGATTCTCCTTTTTTCGATCGAGATCGCGGCGCATAGGATCATCCTAAAAACGGGTGAAGAAATTTCCGGTAAGGTTACGGATAACGATCCGACCTTGGAAGAGATCACGATCCAAACCGGAGACGGCGAAAGAAAAATCAAAAAAAGCGAAATCTCCGAAATGAGATTCGAGGAAGCGGGAAACATTCTCTGTCTTGAATTGGACGAAGATCCGAAACGTGTTTGTACATACAAGATCACTAGGATCAACGCACAAACCTTGTTCTACGTCACCGAAGAGGGAGAATATCTTCGCGTCGCGATCGAAAGGGTGAAATACGCGAAGATCACCGAACCTTCTCCGAGAATTCTTCAACAGCTTTCCAAAACCGAAATTAAGTTCATCGTTTCCTCCGAAACGGACGACGACATTCTTTCCAAACTTTCGATCCTCAACGACGAATCGATCATGTTGACCAAAGGCGAAATCGAAACCCCGATCATAGTAGAAAATAAGAATATTACTAAAATCGTATACAAGCTGGAAGAACCGGTCGTCAAAAATCCGGCGAGCGGCCTTGTGCTCTGGGATTATCTGATTCCCGGTTATTATCTCAAAAGAAACGAATACGTAAAATCCGGTTACGCGATGATGGCACTTACCGGTTTATTCGCTTTCGGAGCGGCGTACGAATATTATTCGGGGATGAACGTGAAAGAAAAACAACCCCTTCTTTTGCCTCAGGACAACGGAACTTTTCTTTTGTTCGATCAGGACAATTCCGAATATTCCAAACACAAACAACTCAATCACCTTTTTCTAATATCCTTATCATTGACTTATATTTTCAACACGGCGTTGATCTCGTTTCCCGCCATGTTCTCCATTGTTGCGACCGAAAAAGCCGTTCCACAGGCGGTGGTTCCGGTTCCGCAGGCGATGATGAGAGAAAAGAACATCGAATTTAAAATGACGTATAACTTTTAGGGAGAATCAACTATATGCAAAAAACAACTTCTGGCGGACTCGCATCCAAAGACGAACTTTCCGTTCGAGAAATCACCGACTCGCACGTGCAGGGAGTTCTTAAAAAGAATATGGCGATCTTGAAAACTACCGGAGAAATCAGCTTATTCTCCGCAAAAAAATTCAAGGAAGCGATGACCGAACGAATCGAAAACGGGGTGAATATCTTTTTAGTGGATTTATCCGATACTTCCCATATCGATTCCTCCGGTTTGGCGGCTTTTATCAGCACACAAGCCAGACTTTTTAAGGAAGCTCAGGGGAAGATCATCATCTATTCCGTGCCGATGCACCTTCAAAAGATTTTCGAACTTACCAAACTCGACAAATTGATAGGAATCACGATCGACCTCGACGCGGCTATCGACAAGGCGATGGCCTAACGTTTAACGTTACAATTGCGCTCCGAACGGGAACTCTCGTTCCCAAAATGAGTTGCAATGGGTTGAATGCTTCCTAAGCTTTCCTGCGATGGCAGGAAAGCTGTTTTTGATCGGCTCCAACGTACTCGTAACCGGAGTTCCGATCAGCAACGAATTGCACGAACACTACAGCGCTTCCCTACTTTTGAGCAAAGGGGAACCTTTCCGTTTTAGAACGGGAGAATCGGATTGGATAGAATCCAAGGCGATCTTCGTACGCCCGAACGTGGAACAACAACTCGAAGCTCCGAACGAGGACATATTCATCATTCACTTCGATCCGGACAGCGTACGCATTCAGGATGCGGTTTTCGATTTTAGTCCGGAATATCTGGAATTAAAACCTGAAGTATATGCAAAAATTCTAAAATTCTTAGTTCCTCCCGCAACGGGGGAAGAAGCCGTCCAGCTCTGGAAAAAAATTCTAAACGAACTCGATCCGAACGAAAACGGGCGTAAGGTCCGAGATTCGAGAATCGAACAAGTCGTCCGAAAAATCGCGGATACGATTCCGGACAATCTCCCCCTGGAAGAATTGACCTCGTCCACGGGTTTATCCGAAAGCAGATTGATGCATTTGTTTAAGGAAGAGGTCGGAATTCCGATGCGAAAATACGTTCAATGGCTTCGAATCAAAACCTGCGTGCTTTCTCTTTCCCACGGAAATTCTTTGACGGTCGCTTCTCACGAAGCCGGTTTCGCGGACCAGGCCCACATGAGCCGGACTTTTCGAGAAATGTTCGGTTTGAAACCTTCCCTTTTTTTGAAAAATAGCAGTTCCGTTCAAGTAATCTTCTGCAAAATCGAGGATGATGAGCGACTCTAAAGGGCCGAAAAATCCAAAGAACGGCTTTAATCTTTGATGAAGGGAGTTGATATGAGAACGATAGAACAATGGCTTACCGAGTACGCGGAAAGTCACCAGAACATAGTCAATAAAAGAATTCACTGGATCGCTGTACCGACCATTATGTTTACCTTGCTCGGAATGCTCTGGTCCATTCCGTCGGAAACCATTCAAAGTTTTCTACCCGAGTCCTTGGGTCAGGCGAGATTGTTTTTAAACTGGGCGACCATCTTCGTTTTAATCACCGGAATTTTTTATCTCAGACTTTCCATTCCGATGTTTTTAGGAATGATGGCTATGGTCGCGATCATGCTGACCGGAGTTTATTATATTTCTCTCGCCGGTATTACCACTTTGATCAGCACCTCCGTGGGAATTTTCGTAGTGGCTTGGATCTTCCAGTTTATCGGCCACAAGGTAGAAGGAAAAAAACCTTCCTTCTTTAAGGATCTTCAATTTTTGTTGATCGGACCCGCTTGGTGTCTGAGCTACTTCTATAAAAAAGTAGGAATTTCCTATTAAGAATCCGTAAACAGTTTCCGTCTCGATCTTGAGCGCATTCAAGAATTCGGGACGGAGAATTTCCAAACGTTAATCCGAAATCAAATTTCAAAACAAAACTTCGCCGAAAACGATTGACTCGTTTAAAAACGGAGTTAACATCCTCTTCCACTATGGAGAATCAAAATTGAAAACGATCCAAACGTCATCCTCGAATCCTAAAAATCCGAACGGACTATCCAGAAAAGAATTCATTCGCGTTTCCACAAAGGCCGCTCTAATCGCGGGCGTAAGCGGAACGGTTTTATCCTCCACAACTGCCTGCAATTCCGGACCGAAAGGAATCGTAAGTAAGGATATTCGTTATTCTTCCCTTGCACAAGCGTTGACCGAACTTGAAACATTCAATAAATTGAATGCAATTCTCGGTTACGGAGATTGGGACGCGGGAAAAGTGTTTCTTCACTGCGCTCAGTCGATCGAGTATTCGATCCAGGGTTATCCCGAAAACAAAAGCGCTCTCTTTCAAAACACGATCGGAAAACTCGTATTTCTAAAATTCTCCTCTTCCGGAAAAATGTCGCACGATTTGGAAGCGCCGATTCCGGGAGCGACTCCGATCAAAACCGATACGAACTGGAAGGAAAGTCTTTCGTTATTGAAGGAAACCATTCTGAAGTTTCAGGTATACGGAGGAGAATTAAAACCTCATTTCGCATACGGAAGTTTATCCAAGGAAGAATACGATCAAGCGCACGCGATGCATCTCGCGAATCATTTTAGTTTCCTGACGTTCGAGTCTTGATTCTTTTTTGAGGCTTAAAAAAAATAGACTCCGGAATTCCAAAGAACTCCGGAGTCCGAGAGCAAGTGTTTCGGATGGATTCGTAAGTGAAAAAAATAGAAAATGATTACAAGGTTACAAGGCCGCCAGACTCGATTCCGCCAAATCGTATCCGCCCATTTGATCCGGATGAAAACCCGGCTTAAAGTATTTTAGACAACCGTAAAATAGCGGAGGCACCGCGGTCCGCATGTGTTTGCGCGCGTAGTCTCGATCGCTTCTGAATTTCTTCCAGGAAACTTCGGGATCTGCGATCAAAAACCAATACTGAAACAAAATCGCATAAGACCAAAGAAGAACGGTGGCGATCGCAAAACCGAAAATTCTCAGGAAATAACTCGGAGCCGACGCTTGAAGCACGTCGTATACGACCGACTTGTGCTCGATCTCTTCGCAAGCGTGCCAAACGAGAAGTTTTCTCATGTCTCCGTGCGCGTCGCGGGACAGATCGTATTTCAAAGATATTTCGCCTAACGTGGCCGTGTAGTGTTCGAGAGCGGCGGTGATCGCAAGATCGATCTTAGGACCGAAAAGAAAACGGAAAAAAGGAAAGATCACCTTGAAAGCGGTGAAGTGATAAAATCTCGCGATTCTATCCAAGGGAAGATTGACCTTACGGATGGAATCCCAAACCCGTTCGTGTTCCTTTCCGTGTTGAACCTCTTGACCGATGAACGATTTCACGCGATTCTTTAGGGATTCGTCCTGAATCTTATCCTGAAACGGTTTTACGCTTCGAATAAAATATCTTTCCCCTTCCGGAAAGATCACGTGAAAGCTGTTGAGCGCGTGCGTCATGATCGAGTTATCGTTGAAATAATGTCTGGGAAGATTTTCCAAACCTTCGAAGTCCATCTTACGAACAGAAGGAGCTTGTCCGTCGATCGTTTTGGTAAACGGTTTTTTCATAATTACCCAACCTCTTGACTATCAAAGAAGATCATTTTTATTTCCGATTCGGCGAGTAGGATAACCGATCTCGAACTTTCGTTCTTTCCGAATTCCGAAACGACTGATGGATTTTGAAATCGGCTAGGATTTTCTCGTTCTTCTTTCGGGAATTCCCGGATTTGATCCTTTGATTTCTTTAAATCGGAGTTCGAAAACGAATTCCTTAAATCAGGAATCTTCTTTACGGATTAGATAGGATGCAAATTCTGGAAAGCGACCAGGAACGGGGGATTAGCTCAGCTGGTTAGAGCGCTACCTTGACATGGTAGAGGTCACTGGTTCGATCCCAGTATCTCCCACCACTTCCCTTTCCGAGATCCACTTTACTTCAAACCGACAAAATCCAATCTTGTCGCATGTCGTTTCTCAAAAAGAAAATCATCACGAGAACGATTCTCGTATTATCCTTTGTCAGTCTTTTAACGGATATAGCTTCCGAGATGTTGTATCCGATTCTTCCCATCTACTTAAAAGAAATCGGATTTTCCATTTTACTGATCGGAATTTTAGAAGGTGTGGCGGAAGCGACCGCAGGATTCAGCAAGGGTTCCTTCGGAAGAATGTCCGACCTAAGCGGCAAACGATTGCCGTTCGTACGATGGGGTTATCTTTTGAGCGCGGCTTCCAAACCGATGATGACGTTCTTTCTTTCGCCGGTTTGGGTTTTCTTTGTGCGAACCGTCGATCGATTGGGAAAAGGAATTCGAACCGCGGCACGAGACGCAATGCTTTCCGATGAAACGGATGCGGAAAACAAGGGCAAAGTTTTCGGATTTCACAGATCCATGGACACGTTCGGAGCGGTGTTAGGGCCCGTATCCGCGCTTGTATTTCTTTACTTCTATCCCGGTTCTTATAAGGAATTGTTTTTATTGGCGTTTATTCCCGGGTTCTTGGCGATCGCGTTTACGTTTTTGATTCGCGAAAAATCAAAACCTCCCAAAGTGGATTCAAGCAGGGAAGAATATTCCATTTTTCTGTTTTTCAAATATTGGAAACTGGCTCCGGAATCCTATAAGAATCTTTGTAAAGGAATTCTATTCTTTACACTTTTCAACGGCTCGGACATATTCCTGCTCCTAAGATTGAAGGAAGCGGGATTGAGCGATTCACTTTCGATCGGTGCTTATATCTTTTACAATCTCATATACGCACTCGCCGCTTATCCGCTCGGAGTGATCGGAGATAAGATCGGACTAAAAAAATTATTTCTGTTCGGCTTAATAGCCTACACGATCGCGTATTGGAGCATGGGTTACGGAAGCGCTTCTTGGATTCTTTGGGGATCGTTCGGAGTTTACGGAATTTACGCGGCGTCCACCGAAGGAGTTTCCAAAGCCTGGATCACGAACCTTGTTCCCAAAACGGAAACTGCGACGGCGCTCGGAACCTTCAACGCGTTTCAAAGCGTCTGTATGATTCTTGCGAGTTCGATCACCGGTTATCTTTGGACAAACTGGAATTCTTCCGTTGCTCTCGGAGTTTCCGGAGTCGCATCTTTGTTCGCGGGATTCTTTCTTTTCTTTTCCAAAGAAGTGGAAAGCGAAAATTCTCGTTGATCTAAAAACGATCAAATCAATCGATCACGATCCAAGCAACAAACCCGCGGATCTCGAAAGAACTTCGACGAATCTCGCAACGACACCATGCCCTAAAAACAAAAAAGCTCCCTATTCGGGAGCTTTCAGTACCGGTTTGGTTTATCTTTTTGATTTAGGAGAGAATATTAGAATTCGATAATGTCTCTTATTCGACGGAAAGAACCGAAATCGTGGGAAGTTTAAACCCGAGAACGGTCGCCAAATCCTTACGAATCTGATCGCGAACGTTTTGTTTATCCTCGACCAAAAGCGCCTGACGAAGATAAAATTCCGCGGCTTTCAAATCCACTTCGCCGAGAGCCATAGAAACTCTATAACGTACGGAAGGATTCTCGCTTTTAATCATATCACAAAGAGCGTAAAAACTTTTATCCGCAACTTTCATAATATTCACGATCGAGTTGAGAAGAGCCGCTTTTGTGAAATCGTTCTTTTCCTTTTCCAAAGTGGAAACGAGAAAGTTTACGGTTTCCTTGCGGTTCATAAATTTCAAACCGTCGGCCGCGGACGCGCGGATATAAAAGTTCGGATGACTGAGAGCGTTTACGAGAACGTCTTCGGATTCCTTAGCGTACGGATAACTTCCGATCGTTCTTAAAATTTCACCGGCGGCGATGACCATCGTATAATCGTCCTTAGACGTAAAATACGGTTCGTCCTTTTCCAAAATGGTCGGTTCGATCTTTTTGTATTCTTCGATCGTAGGTTTGATCGCGATTTCCTGATCCATCATGGAAAGAGCCTGAGCGATCGTGAATTTTAAATAAGGATGATTTTCAAGCGACTTCGGAACTTTTGGATTTCCGCGAAGCGCGTTTAAAAGAGGGCGAACCGCGAGTTTGTTGCTGACGAATTTGAGATAATCGGCCGCGTCCACTTTCTCTTCGTAAGAACCGGATTCAAGTTTGCGGATCTGTTCGAAATAGGCTCTATCGGCGTATTCTACCGCCTTATCGCCACCGGCAAATAAAGGCAAAACACTGATAGAAAACAAAATGATAGAGATCGAAATATTCTTAAACATGGAATTCCCTCTCTTGTAATATCGGTTTTCGGAATCGTCGGCTTAAAGTTTCAGGCTTCCTTTTCTTTTACACTTTCTGCAATTTTGCGGATTTTTTCGGATAGGTCTTCCAATGGTAGATCGGTTTCGGTGGATTCTTCCAGCTCTTTTCCGATTTTTTTGAGGTCTTCTTGGATACGAAGTTTGTTTTCGGAGGCCCTGCTGGCCATGTGAGTCAAAAGATCGTCCCGGTATTCGGTGGCCATCTCGAGTTTAAGTTCGCCGAGCGAAATCATCGACTGGAGAATTTTTTCCAAACGATCCCGTGTCAGATAACTCGCGCCGATTCCGCCGAGGACAAGACGACCGAACAAGGAGCTGATGTCCTTACCGGTTTCGCGGATCAAAGCGGAAAGCATGAAGTTGGAAAATTCTTCGTTTCTTTGACCGAGAGAAACTTTCAAAAACGTTTGTCCGAGAATTTTCGGAGTGATATCGGAACCGGACATATTATCGATCACGCGGATTTCTTCTCCGTTGATGATCATCTCCGCGACGTCTTCGAGAGTAATCGTTTTACTCGTCTCGGGGTCGTAGAGTCTTCGGTTCGCGTATCGTTTCAGAAGTTTCATTTTAATTGGTTGCGTCTTTTACGCATCGCACAATTCTAGAATTCGCCGGAAAAGCCTTCGGTCAAGCAAAATACCCATGGCAAGCCTACTCTTCGATTGTCTCTTTCTAAACGGACTTACAAAAAAGGAAGAAAAGCTGTTGTTCTCTCTCTTGGATTGGAAAGAAATTTCCGTTCAAGAATGGGCCGGAGCGGGAAGATTTCCCGATGTAAACCCCGGACAAATCGTCATTCGCAAAACGATCGAAACGGATTCCTTACAAACCGCGTTGGATTGGTCCAAACAACCCTTGCTCTTGGGAAGAATCGAACCTTCCCTTCTGAAGAATTTATTCGAACAAGGTCTGAATTATTTTTTAGACTTACAAACCTCGAACGTCGTGGACGTTCCGCTGGAGAATCTTCCGCAAAAAAAAGGATTGAACGCTCTTGTGATCGGACCCGATTCTCTTTTGTTTCAAAGAATCCGCGCTCACTTGAAAGTGATCGGATGGGAAACCTATCCTTGCAGAGAATTGTCCTCGCTCAAAGAAAAGTTCCGCGAATACGAACCCGGATTGCTCTTTGTGGATTGGGAAAGAATGAACGTCAAGGACGCGGTCGATCAACTGAAGAATCTTCCGCAAAGGGCGATCTTTCCACCGGTCGTCGGGATCCGAGACGTAAAAAGGGAGAATCTCTTTCAGGATTTGTCCGCGGGAATCCGAGACTTTTGTCAGGAACTATATTCAGAAAAAGAAATATTCGAAATTTTGAATCATTCGATCCCCGAACTTGAAAGGGAGAATTACGGTTCCGAAAATTTCAAACGGATGATCTTCGAATTCAGAACCGATACGAGACCGACCGGCATTCGGATCGAAAAAACAAGATCGACTCAGGTTTCCGACTCCAATCTGGAAAAGATCAAACTTCAAAAAATTCTAAGCTGGATCGGCGAGTTTCTTTGATATGATGGAAACCCATTACATATCATCTCCCGAAATCGAATCCGTGGGTTACGACGAGGACAACGGAGATCTGTTGATTCGATTCCGCGAAGGAAACGAACAAAGTTTCACGAAAATCCGGAAAGAAATCTACGTCGCTTTGATGCAATCCGGTTCCAAAATGGAATTTGTGCGTAAACTGATCGACGGCGTTTAACGAAACCGAACGACAAAATCAAAACCACCATATTATTGTTGAAGCAACGATTATAGAAGCAACAATGGATCTACGGAGAATGATCCATGAACTCTTCCAAAGAAACAAAAACCTCACAACTCATCGACACCGCGTTCGCTTATTATTTTCATAGAACGGATCGTCTTTTGCGTCTGCATTTTACTAAGCTCATGTCCGACAACAACGAGGACGTCACCGTGGAACAATGGATTCTACTCAACCAACTCAACGCGAACGGCACAGCGTCCCAAACGGATCTCGTGGACAAAACGTTTAAGGACAGACCGAACGTTACTCGTCTTTTGGACGGATTGGAAAAAAAAGAACTGGTTCAACGGGTTGACGATTCCGAGGACAGAAGAAAGTTCAAGATCGTGATGACAAAAAAGGGAAAGGCTCTTTTGGAAAGAACGATTCCCATGATGTTGAAGGAACGAAAGCTGATCTACAAGGGACTCAGCCCGAACGATCTGCAAACCCTGAAAAGAATCTCCGAAACGATCGAAGCAAACGTGTTAGACGGAAGAATCTAATCTTCAATTCAGATGCGCCTTTAAATCTTCCAAAGGAATGTGATCCGTAACCTTCGTAGAAAATTTCGCGATTTCCACTTTTAGATCGGGACCGATCAAAAACTCCGCGGGCATACGATCCATTTTCATACCCGGAACTTTTTTCATTTCGAATCCTAGATTCTCCGCTTCTTGAATTTCCTTTTTAGAAGTTAGAATCGTCTTAAAAACTCCGAACCAAGAAAACCCAACGTCATACAAACGATAGAGATCGTTGTTCGGATCCGGGATCAAGGAAAAGGGAAGTTCGCGATTGCCGACACTCTTCTCTATACTTTCTTTTGTGGATTCGAAAACCGCAAGAACCTGAAGGCCTTGTTTCTGCAACGCCGGATAAGCGTTTAAGAGTTGATGCACCCTTAGATTGCACAAAGCACATTCCGCGTTTCTAAAAAAAGCCAACAAGGTGTGTTTTCCTTTTAGATCGGCAAAACCGATCGTTTTCCCCAAATGATCCTTTACCGTGAATTCTTTCGCAGTATCTCCCGCTTTTAATTTCATAAAAATCTCCTTTTATTCTTCTTTGATTTTAGACGCATTTTGTTGCCTAAGCAACAATTATTTAGGTATCATTTTAGAAAAAATCGGATTTTTACAAAAAATTCTACGATCGCGAACGTTTGAAAAACCGGGGAAACTTCTTGCATTTAATTTGAAGCAAAACTATTCTTGGACCATGAAACGAATCCTGATTTCCATTCTTTCCCTTTTGGCCGTTATCATCGTCGCACTTCCATTTTTGGGAGACGGAGAATCCAAACGCATCGACTCGGAGATACGATCCAAAAGTACGGGTTCGTTTTTAGAAACTCCGGACGGATTTGTTCATTACGAGTGGGAAGGTCCGGAAAACGGACAACCGGTCGTATTGGTGCAGGGATTTTCCAACCCCATTTTTATATACGAACCTCTTTCAAAGAGACTTCAAGAGGAAGGTTATAGGGTTCTTCGTTTCGATCTGTTTGGAAGAGGGCTTTCCGATCGCCCGGACACCACGTATAATCCGGATCTGTTCGATCGACAGTTGAGTAATTTATTAAATTCTTTGAATATTCAAAAACAGATATATCTTATCGGAACGTCCATGGGCGGGGTCATCGTAACAGACTTCATTCTCAAACATCCGGAACGTGTTAAAAAACTCGTATTGATCGCACCCGCGGGTTTTCCAATGGAAATCCCTTCGATCGGTAGAATCACTCGTCTGCCTTGGATCGGCGAATATCTGAGCAAATCTTTCGGGGACGGAATTCTTCGCAAAGGTGCTAAAAAGAATTTTTTTAAACCGGAACGTTTTCCCAATTTGGAAAAAGAATACAGAGAACAGATGCAGTTCATCGGTTTCAAACGAGCCATTCTTTCCAGTCTTCGCAATATGCGTCTCGAATCCTTTCAGGAAGAATACGGAAGACTCGGTAAGAATCCGATCCCGAAACTTTTGATCTGGGGAAAACAGGATCGGGTCGTTCCTTTTTATCTACACGAGATCGTGTTGAAGACTCTTCCCGGTACGGAGTTTCTGCCACTGGATGAGGAAGGACATGTTCCTCACTATGAATCTCCGGAAAGAGTGGCTCCTAAAATTTTGGAATTCTTAAAAAAATAAGAGCCGTTATACGTTCAATCCAAGGGAAGAAGATAAGTCGTTTTATTTGCGGTAAGAGGTTCGTAAATTTCCATCGAAGCTCTTCCGTTTAAGTCGCAACCTTTTTCTTCGCAGGCTCTGAAAAGTTTCGGATAAACCTTATAGATTCCGAGAAAGATGGAAACGAAATTCTTCAGCGGAAATTCCGCAAAAAGATATTTTCTCGCGGGAATGGTTCTCGATTTCAACTCGATCGAAAGTCCATCAGGAATCTTTGATATAGGTTCCGCGAGTACCGCGCCTACTTCGCATCGTAGTTTTTCTTTAGGAACGTGATTCGGATTGTCCAGATAAATCGCGAAAAGTTTAAAGTCCCGAATTCCTTTTTCGGGAAGTTCTTTTTGAAGAGTTTCGAAAGTGACTCCCACGTTTCTGTAATCTCCGATTCTTTCGTGGGAAAGAACGTAATAAGGTCCCTTCACTTCTTCCTGAACTTGAACACGATCGAAAGCGCCCATATAAAACAAAAAGGCAACGATCAAAAGCGTTAATACTAAAACGCTCAGTGCGAAAATTTTCATATACACCTCAAAGAATTAGAATCAAAAAGAAAGGAACGATCAAACTCATATTTATATAGAACAGATAGGAATATCTTTTAAAAACGGAACGTTCCCTTTTTAGAAAAATCAAATCCCGAACCAATAAAATTCCCGCCAAAAATAAAAGAGCGGGAAGAAAGAATTCCGCGGAACCGTTTCTTTCATAGGGAAAATTCCGAAATGTTTTCAACCAACCCGGTCCGCCCAGAAACAAACTCGCCAAAATCAAAACCGAAAAAAGATTCCATGGAATTAAAAGAATCAAACCGAGAACGGACCCGCGTTCGTTTTGCCAGGAAAGACGAAACAATCTGAATTCGCTTGAAATTCTTTCCTTAAACCCCACTCCGAGTATATCAAATAAATGGAATATTCTAAAATTGCCGTCCAGATACGAGTCTTCCAGATGGATTTGCAATGCGTCCTTCATTCTTTTCGGAAAAGAGGAAGGATAAGCCGTTTCGATCAGGATTTGAAAACATCGGAAAAGCATTTTAGTTACCTAACAAGTCCAACTTCTTCGCTCTTTTTAAGGTAACTTCGAGTTTTTTAAGTTCGTACACGAGAATCTCTTTTCCTTCGGACGTAATCTCGTAATACAATCTTCTCGGATCGTCGTTTTCGTTCGCTCTTTTCTTGGAATAACGAATCCATCCGAAACCGCGGATCGATTCCAAAGTTCGATACAAGGTTCCCGGTCCGAGTTTGAAACTTCCTTCCGAAGATTCTTCGACGGACTTTCCGATTCCGTATCCGTGTTGCGCCCCTTCCGCCAAAGAAAGAAGAATATGAAACATCGCGGGTGTAATTCCTTTTGTTTCGAGCGATTCTTCCTTGAGAGCCATATATCCATTATGGATATATTCAAATCGGACTCAAGCCTTTTTTACAAAACCGAACCGGATTCTTCCCAAACTCCGGAAACGGAAGGCTACAAATTCGAAAATAAATTTGAACATGTTCAAATTTTGTTCTTGCAAAAGAATTCGTCGTGTTGTATTTTTTGAACATGTTCAAATTTGGAGAAAAATTATGAAACGCATCTTTTTTTGGGCGGTGTTCTTGGGAATCACCGCTTCCGGTTACGCAGACGCGCAATCGGATTTGTTCGAAGAAGCCCGCAAAGGAAATCTGGAGAATCTTGAAAAAGCGCATTCCATTGCGCCCGATTCATTTGACAATACGGACAGCAGAGGTCGATCCGTCGTATTTTACGCGATCGAAAGCGGAAACGTAAACGTGCTCAAGTTCGTCCTGGATCGTAACAATCGGATCGACGTTCCCGATAATTCCGGAGAATATCCGATTCACTACGCGGCGAAAAATCCGGACAGCAGAATCATCGACTTGGTTCTCAATCGGGATTCTTACCTGAACTATCTGACTCGAAACGGCGAGAACGCGCTCGACATCGCTTCTTATTACGGGAATCACAGTGTGGTCGCTTATCTCACCGCGAAGGGAATGAAATATTCCAAACCGGTTTCAGGCCCGTATACAATCGGACTTTACTTCGGTTATCTGATCATCAGTATTTTGATGACCATCTGGGTCGCAAGAACCTTGTTTAACAACGGAAGAATCTTTCTCGTGAAAATGTTCAACGGAGAGGAAAAACTCGCGGACTCGATCAATCATCTTTTGATCGTCGGTTTCTATCTGATCAACATCGGTTACATAAGCCTTTCCTTGACCTCCAGTCAGAAACCTATAGATTTGGCGGAATGTATCGAAGTGCTGACCACAAAAGTGGGAATCGTTCTTCTTATTTTGGGTGCGATGCATTTTTTCAACCTGTTCCTGTTCGCAAAATTCAGAAAAAGAATCTCACATACCTTCGGAGAAGCTGAAGTTCACGCATGATTCGAAAAAAAGCAAAATCACAGAAAGAGACCGGAAAGTCGCAACCGACCCGGTCTCTTCTTTTTGAAACCGCGATTTCCCTTTTTCAAAAAAACGGTTATGACGAAACGACGATGAGAGCCATCGCTCAAAAGGCCGGCCTCGCACTCGGCGCTTCGTATTATCATTTTAAGACGAAAGAGGACATCGTATTAGAATTTTATAAAACCACTCAGGAAGTCGCAAACATTCAAAATATTGAATTTTGTAAATCCGAGTCCGATCTAAAGGAAAGAATCAAAAACATAGTTCGATTCAAACTCGGACAATTCCGGGGTTACGAAAAATTCCTACACGTTCTTGCAAGGAGCGGAGGCGATCCGAATCATCCTCTTTCCCCGTTCAGCAAGGAAACGAAACAAATCCGAGAGGATGCCATCGCACTTTTTAGTTACGCAATTGCGAGTTCCAAAGATTCCGTACCGGCGGATTTAAAAGAAGAACTCCCCTATTTATTTTGGCTTTATCAGGTCGGAGTCATTTACGTTTGGCTTTTCGACGAATCGCAAGGCAAAAAGAAAACCGAACTTTTGATCGAAAAGGGTCTGGATCTTATATTCCAACTTTTGAAACTATCCTCGCTTCCTCTTTTTCGATCGATCCGTAAATCGCTTCTATCCATGATCGATTTATTCAAAAAGTAATCTTTAATATTCTCTTAGGAGTTCATCTTATGCGCCTCAAAGATATAGACACTCTTCCGCCGAAGGATAAAATCAAAGAGGAGATCCTTGAAAAAACGGAAGAATATGTTCGGGATCTCTCCACCCTTCAGGAAAAATTATACGCGCAGAAAAAGAATTCGATTTTGATTCTTTTGCAAGGAGTGGACACCGCGGGCAAGGATGGAACGATCAAACACGTTTTCGGAGGAATCAATCCTCAAGGTTGTTGTGTTAAGTCTTGGATAAAACCGAACTCGGAAGAGATTCAGTTCGATTTTTTATGGAGAATCCACAAATACGTTCCACCCAAAGGAATGATCTACATTCACAATCGCTCTCATTACGAAGACGTTTTGATGCCTAAAATCATGGGAACCCTTTCCGACAAAAGAATCGAGGAAAGAATGGAATCGATCCGAGATTTCGAAAAACATCTCGAAAGGGAAAACGACACAAGGATCATTAAGTTTTTCTTACATATCTCGAAGGAAGAACAACAGGAAAGAATCAAGGAACGACTTTCCGATCCGGATAAAAAATGGAAATACGATCCTTCGGATCAAACGACCCAGGATCGTTGGGACGATTATCAGGCCGCATACGAAATGATCTTTAAGGACAAGGATCGGGAAAAGGAATGGAATCTGATTCCCGCCGATAAGAAATGGTTCCGCAATTATCAAGTCGCCAAAATTCTTTGCAAGGAACTGGAGAATCTTGTTTAATAAGAAGTTGATGTGGATCGTGGGCGACGATCGTCGATGTGATTTATCGAAACCGGTTGTCCGCGCCGATGTCGCAATAAAAAAGGTCGAGCTTTCGCCCGACCTTCCAACTCTAACTAAAAGAGACCTATTCTATTTCAGTAATCCCGGTTCATTCCTTTTTTAGAAGCGAATACCCCGAGAATTTTCAACTGAGCCTCTTTGACCTTTTCGGATTTATCGTAAGAATCGTCGGACCTCATCAATTCCTTCATCAGCCAACGAGAAGATTCTCTATCAAGAAAATCTAATACTTGGATTACGAGTTTTTCACGAACGCTTTTCAAAGCTTCGGCGAGATCCGGAAGGCTTACCTGTCTCAACAAGTCCTTCAGTTCGGCGTATGATAAAGAATGAAAGGCTCTGCTCAAAAGAATATCCGAATCTATCTGCGGTTTGGAGTTGCAGAACTCGGCGTAAAAATCGTTGAGAAGAATCGTATCGATCTCTTTTCTTTTTTGAGTCACGAAGTTCCAGAAGCTCTTCTGATAGGATTCTCCGAAATAAGACGCGACCCTTTCCAAAAAGATGGAGATATGAAGTTCGTTTTGAATCACTTCCATTCCTTCGAGAATGATGATTCTATCCAAAAGTTCCTTTCCTTCGTAGTTTCCGGAAATGATATAACCTTTTAAAATATTGCGGATGTTTTCGGAATCCATTCCGATTCCCATCAAATCAAATCCCTTTCTCAACAGAAACGGATGTTCTTCGGAATCAAAAGCATCGATCAAAAAATATTTTCCAAAGACATAACACTTTTCGCTCAGTTCCAACATCATTCCTAATGTTTGAAGACTTTGTTCCCGATCCGTGTCTTTGCAAAAAAGTTGGTCTTGTCGTATATTTGCCAGCATGCTTTGGTTTCTCCGAATCTTAGTATTGATTTTTCCAATCTATCGATCGCATAAAAACGGATCGTTTGGAATCAACGAGTTCTCTTTTTATAAAGATGCTTCAATAGACGTGAATTTGCTTTTTTTTCAAACCCTTTTCGCACGTTTTCTTGAGCAAAAATGGGAAATCTTTCGTCGTTTCTCGGTTCGTTCTCGACTTTTAATCCTTTCGTGTTACGGCACTTGAACCAAAGGGAAGAGCGCGACCTTGATTGAATTCGAATAATGAACCAAAGGTGAGGAACTTAAAAGCGGAATCTTATGACTTTCTAAAATCGTATTGCGATGAACGATACATTCCGCTTTTTGAAGCGGCCAAGATCGATGATGTACTTCACCTCGATAGATTCTCCCTTGTGAATCCTTACTATAAAGACAATATCTTTCGGTGAGCCAATGCTCCAAGGTTCCCGGGGAAGAATGATAGACTTCCGATACGGGTTGATACGTCGCGTTGAATTCTCCGAGGATCGCGCGCGAATCTTTTCGACGACAAAGAAATTCTTTTTGAGTTTGAGTTCCTTTGAGTTTTATATCCGCGTTCAAATACGGTAGATGAAAGAAACTTCTTGCGATCTCGACGACAAAACGATTGTCCGCGTCCAGGCTAAAAAAATAAACTCCAGGTTTGGAATCCTTTCCTACATTCTTTACATAAGTCCGAACGTTCAATTCGGGAAAGTTTGAAATCCATGGAAGAGGTGGAAGATAAATCGGTCGAACCCCTTTCATTCGAAACGGCACCAATCCGATATAAGCCTTGCCTTGATATGTATCCGCTTCCAATCCTTTGGGAAGAATTTCTTCTAAGAATTTTTGCGGAATCTCCCAGTGAAGAAATGCCAATTCTTCCCAGTACTGAATCATAAACGGTTTTGTTGTCGGTAAAGACCAGGGTCGATGTGCGGTTTGGCTCAGAATGTTGGAAAGAGAATTTGGATTCATGGAAGTGTTAGTTTCTCTTTTGGAATCGTTCGAGGCAATTTCGATTTGATACTTAAGGGAAGGTTTTGTGGGAACTCATACAAATTTACGACTACAGTTCTATCTTCGAGAATCAGAAGCCGGACATCTAAAAAATCTTTTTCGAAAAAGATGTCTTTTTATAAATGTAAATAATCTACTTAAAAAATAAAAACCCTGTCTGCGCCCACCGACCTTGTTGATAGCAATTACAAAGGCTCCCCTATATGAAAAAGAATTTTAAAAAGTCTATTTTGATTCTCTCTTTGTCCGTTCTTCTTACGAATTGTCCCGGTGGAGGCGGAGGTAGCGATATGTCTTCCCTTCTCGTGCTCGCGATGGGAAACTCCGCGGCGAACAACACAAACAACAAACCTTCGAATCCGACCATATCCGCACCTTGTATGGAAAAGAATTCCTTTACCATATCCAGCGGAACCTCGTGGACGTTTAGCAGTAAACCTTACTATTATTCCAGCGCCAAAGTTTACACGTTGTCGACTTCCAAACCTTCTTCTTTCTTTTATGCGAAACAGGATCATTCGTTTAACAATCCGAGCTCGGATTATAGACCGGTGTTTCCGACATTCTACGATTCAACAGGATCGAATTACCTCGGAAGAGAAATATGGAACGTCTTCACCGTAACTTCGATGAGTCCTTACGGATACAACGGATATTATTACGCGAATAAATTCATCTCGAACACTTCCTCATCGGGACAAATCAACGCGGTCGATTTTAACTTTCCGGTCAATCCGGCGACTACAAACGCGAGCGCATCGATCGTGACGAATTGTAGAAAGATGGATTCCGACGAACAATTCTTTTCAGCAAGCGGCGGAAGTACGAGCACGAACGGCCTTTCTAAGATCTGGACCAATCGCAAAAAATTGAATATAAATCTGATCTTTATCAAGAACGGTTTGGATCGCGCTTATCCGAATCCTACCGAATCCGGTTTACAAACCGCGTTGGATCGTTGGAAGTCGATTTATTCTCAGAACTCGGTTAAGATCGATCTTCAATTCACAGTAACGGAATTGGATTCTTCGGAATTCTTAACGTTATCCGCTCTATCCACGGACGCTTATACGACTTCCGGAAGTTTGGGAAAACTATTCGCAACAACTTCTGCGGTACAATCGGATACTTCTTTAAATCTTTATATCGCAAGGGACGAAACCGAGGTCGGCGGCGTATTGGGCGTTTCCGGCGGTATTCCCGGAACGGTCGGTTTAAAAGGAACTCCTCAATCGGGAATGATCGTGTTCATAGAACCGCATCGTTCCTCCGGCGCTTTGGGCTCGATTCTCAGCGTAGCCGATCAAAACTTTTTGGCGGATACGATGGCCCACGAAGCCGCGCATTTTCTCGGGTTATTTCATATCGTGGAGCGTACGGGTCAGAGCGGAAGCGGTTATCCGAATTATACGATGGACCCTTTGATCGAAACTCCGATCTGCACTTCCGCTCGCAACACAAACGGGAACGGGGTCGTGGATATTTCCGAATGTAGCGGGACCGGTTTTTTCGATTCGGGAGCTTTGAACCTGATGTTTTGGGCGGGCGACGGGGTTACGCAACAAACCCAACTTACGGGGGAACAGGGCTGGGTTCTTAGGATGAATCCTCTCGTTTATTGAACTAAATTAGGAAATTCTAAATTATGAAAAACTTAACTATTATCTTTTTGGCTTTTTTTATTCTTTGTTTTCCGTCGTTTGCGGAGAATCTGGATCCTCAAAAACTTTCAGAGATTCGTAAGACTTTGTCGGTAACCCGACACATGGAAGATCCGAACGAATTGAAGGCGGATCTGGAAGTGATCGCAGTCGATCCTTCTCCCTATTTGATGGCGGTGATTCAGGAACCGGGAACCCGAGTTTACGTTCGGACCCGCGCCCTCAACCTGCTCCAGTTTTATTCTTCGGATAAAACCGCTCAGTTTTTGGAATCTAAGATTTCGGCGAACAACGAACACGATTCCGTTCGTAAATTCGCGATCCGCAGTTATGCGATTTCTCAAAAAGATAAATCTTCAAAGGTGGAATCCTTTTTGGGGAAATTCAAATCGGATTCGAATTTGGGCGGTTTTGTCCAAAGAACTCTCAAAGAATACACGTTGAACCGGCCTTTGGATTCTAAGAATTCTCCGAACCGAGAATTGGATCGTTCTCAGTTGAAAAAGTAACCGCTTCCGAATTCGAAGGAGTTCCTACATTCGTTTGTAAAACGAAAAAACGCGGGAACTCCTACCAAAATTGGTGTAGATCAAATACCAAAGTTCAGAAATCTGTGCTCATGAGCCAAATTGAATCCGTTCCAATCGGAACCCTCCCACCCCTGGGGCAGGTTCCTAAAAAAATGTATGCACAGGTCGTTCGTCCCGAGCGTTTCGGCGATCCGATCACAGCAATTCAGGAAGAACTCATCGATGTTCCAGAAATAGCTCCGGACGAAGTACTCGTCGCGGTAATGGCAGCCGGTGTAAATTATAACAACGTTTGGGCCGCACTCGGCTTTCCCGTAGACGTCATCGGCGCAAGAAACAAAAAAGGCGAACCTGAGAAGTTTCACATCGGCGGGTCCGATGCATCCGGTATCGTTTATAAAATCGGCTCCGAAGTTAAGAACGTAAAAGTCGGCGACGAAGTCGTTCTTCACTGCGGAATCTGGGATAAAAACGATCCTTGGGTGAAAGCGGGAAAAGATCCTATGTTCGCGCCTTCTCAGTTGATCTGGGCGTATGAAACCAACTGGGGATCCTTCGCACAATTCTGCAAGGTTCAAGATCATCAGTGTCTTCCAAAACCGAAACATCTCACTTGGGAAGAAGCCGCGGCGTATATGCTCGTAGGAGCTACCGCATATAGAATGCTTCATCACTGGAAACCGAACGACGTACAAAAAGACGACGTGGTTCTGATCTGGGGAGGCGCAGGCGGACTCGGTGCGATGGCGATTCAGATCGTAAAAGCCGCGGGTGGAATTCCAATCGCCGTAGTTTCCGAAGACGATAAAATCGACTTCTGTATGAAACTCGGCGCCGCAGGTGTGATCAACCGTAAGAAGTTCAACCACTGGGGAGCTCTTACTTCCGAGATCAACAAAACCGAAAAATTCGTAGAATGGACCAAAGCCGCTCGCGAATTCGGAAAGGCAATCTGGGACATCGCAGGAAAAGGAAACAATCCTAAGATCGTTTTTGAACATCCGGGCGAAACCACCATTCCTACTTCCACATTCGTTTGTGAAACCGGTGGTATGGTTGTTATCTGCGCGGGAACTACGGGCTACAACGCAACCGTGGATCTTCGTTACCTTTGGATGAGACAAAAACGTCTGCAAGGTTCTCACTTTGCGAACGACGAAAACTCAAAAGGTTTGAACGACTTGGTCATCGAGAAAAAGGTCGATCCTTGTCTTTCTAAAACTTTCGCTTGGAACGAGACCGCACATTCTCACCAGCTGATGAAAGAAAACAAACACCCGGCCGGAAACATGTCGATTCTTGTCGGAGCCGATAAACTGGGATTAGGAAGAAAATAATTTCTTACCGACTTCTCCGATCTTCGGATAAAAAAACCCCGGAAGCGAAAGCCTTCGGGGTTTTTTATTGGAATCGAACGATTCTAAATCGCGCGTCGAACCGTCCTCAAACCAAAACGGGTAATTTATTGGAAGGATGAATCCGATTCAGTTTTTGTTTTAAAAGAGAATAGGTTTTGCCCTTGATCGCATACGAGCCGATGTCCGAGGAAGAATCTCCCGAATAAAAAACCTGCGCTTGTTGTGTGTCGATCTGAACGTTTGTCAAACCCAAGTTCAGGAGTTGTTCCACTTCTTCCCTATAATCAAAAGAACGATCCCCTCTTCTTCTTACGTCCGTGATTTTTCCGTTTTTACAAAACACGTCGTCTCCCATATCGTAAAACTTTCCGATCGGAAAGAGAAGATCCGGAAAATTATCCTGAACGATCAAAGGATGCCATCCGTCCACTTCCATTGGAATCTGATAGGAGAATCTTTCCTTTTGCAGAACATAAACGGATTCGTCCTCCGCGTTCTTAAATGTTCTTAACGCAACGGCGGGCATTTCGGTCGAACCGTATTGTTCGATCAGAAAGATTCCCGGAAATCTCTGAAAGATTTTCTTAATATCGGAGAAATAAATTCTTTCCCCGCCGAGTTTGATTCCTTTCAGATTGGAAAGTGAAACGGAAGAGTCGTCGATCAACTCTCGAATCACGCTCGGATAACAGGAGATGACGTGAGGATCGAAACCGTCTAACTGATCCACTTCGTCGAGTTGAAACGATCTCATAGAAATCGCTCCCATCTGCAGTTTAACGGCGGCTTCCGTATGAGAAATCCCGCCGAACAAAGCGATTCTTTCGGGATAAGTCTGATAGAATTCGACATAAGGCCGAATCACTCTCTTCGCTATGTCCGCTACGTCCGATTTGGACCTTGGAATCAACAAAGGTTCCGATGTGCTTCCGCTGGAAGCCTGAATGATTACGTCTTCTCCGATCGGTTTTTTCTCGAGAAACAAGTTGATCTCTTGTTCCGTAAGTTTTCCCTTCTTAAGAATTTCCAAATATTCTTTTTTTAGATAATCCTTTCCTACATACTCGCTCATTTTC
This sequence comes from Leptospira barantonii, assembly GCF_002811925.1. Lineage (NCBI taxonomy): Bacteria > Pseudomonadati > Spirochaetota > Leptospiria > Leptospirales > Leptospiraceae > Leptospira > Leptospira barantonii. Next base: position 303,096 of record NZ_NPDS01000001.1, on the reverse strand, counting down.
ACCTTCTTTATCAAATGACATTGTTTAATTTTTGCGGCGCATTAAAATTAGGATATTAGCTTATACGATATTCCTAATTTCCCATATAACGGACTGATAAACTAATGATCGCTATACGCATTGCCTTCTTTTCATTTCGCCCGTTCTATAATAATCAAATTTCACGGGGAAATTAATTTACCGTTTGACTCTATTATTTCAACTCCATTTAATATCCCTTCAGAATTTTTCACGCTTTTGATTCGAAAAGGGATTTACAATGACGAATTTTCTCCAGCTCAATTATTACTCGATCGGTTACATCTCCGGAACGATTTTCTCCGCGTTCCTCTTGGTTTACCTCTTGAGCTTGAAGGGAAAATCAAAACAAACCTGGTTGTTAGTCGGTTATTTTCTCTTTGCATTGATCCTCAACGTAGGTTTCGTTTTCAGAACATCTCTCTTTACTCAAGAAGTCGCGAAACCCGCGAGTTTCCTCATCGCTCTTTATACTTGTTTTTCGAATTTGGTTCTTCTTTCGTTCATCTATTCCTTTCCAAAGAATAGAAACAAAAAGGAATCCTACGTTTTCTTTTTTATTTTAGCGGCGTTGGGTATCTACGGATATCTGTATTATATATTACAAAATCTTAATTCTGAAGTTTTCTACAACTTCGACACGCAACTTTTCGAATTTCAAACTCCACAATCCACCGCGCCGATGGGTTTGATTCACTTTCTTACGTTTCTTTGGATTCTTACCGTTATCATTCGTAAGACGATCAGCGAAGAAAGAGAATTCAGAAAAATCGAAAACAACGCGGATACGAAATTCTTTCATCTGTTAAGTCCGAACGCGAGAATGCTTCGTTCTTTCGGTTGGGCGGTCGTTTTACACACTTGTTTTTCCGCGGTCTATGTTCTGTACGCGGCCAATAAGATTTCCTTCGCGGACTTTCAGCTCATTCTCACATCCGCTACGAGCCTGCAACTTTTCATCTATACGGTCATCTATCTAAACAATTCCCCCCAACCCTCCTCGTTTATGGTTAAGATCGTGGGGGTCACGTTGGTTACCACTTTGACGATTCTCAGCGTGGTTTCGAGAATCACGTTTCGAATCAACGAAACCTATTTCGACGAAGCTCGAAACATAGAAATCGAAACGATCATCAAGAATATTAGTAAATTAGATAAATCTGTAATTCCGGATAACGTTTTATACGTTTCTTCCAGGCCGAAAAGCGACGGCTTGTTTGCTACCGGCTTTCGAGTAGAACATAGAAAACTCAACGCGATCCAATCCAAACTTCTGTTCCAAAGCGAAGCTTCGGAAATGGGAAAGTATCTAAAGAAGATTCAAAACAAGGTTTTATCCTCGAAAAACGAATGGAAAGACTATTACGGAATCGAGGAGAATTCCTCCGTATCCGTTTCCAATCGTATGTATCGATCCTTAAAACTGGCGAACGGAGAAACGATTCTTCTCGTTCGTTATCTGTTTAAAAGCGGGGATTCCATCTACGAGGTCGCTTATCCGTATTCTTCTTATATGGAGATGGTTCATTCGATCGTTCTAAAGATGGCGACCTTGATCGTGTTCACCGCATTGTTGATTCTATTATTATTCCCTTATCTATTCCACGGAGGATTGATCCGTCCTTTGATGTCTCTTTTAAGCGGAGTTAAGGAAGTCAACGAAGGTCAATACGAGGTTTCCGTTCCGGTGCAAGCCGAGGACGAGATCGGATTCCTGTCCAGATCCTTCAATCACATGGTTGCTTCGATTCGATCGGCTCAGGAAAAACTGCAAGACTACGCGGAAACTCTGGAAGAGAAAGTCGTAGAAAGAACTACCGAACTTCAACAAAGTTTGGAGAAGGTTCAAGAACTCAAAACGAAACAGGACGCGGACTATTATCTCACTTCTCTTTTGATTCAACCTCTCGGTCAGAACAAATCCTCATCGGAAAACGTATTCGTAGAATTCTTAACCGAACAAAAAAAGAAATTTCAATTCAAACGTTGGGCTTCCGAGATCGGGGGAGATCTTTGTGTTTCGAGTAAGATCACTCTCAAGGGAAAAAGTTATTCCGTCATTCTCAACGGAGACGCGATGGGTAAGTCCATGCAGGGAGCCGGAGGTGCGTTAGTTCTCGGCTCCGTATTCGAAGCGATCTTGGAACGTTCCAGAAATTCCTTCGACGTGATGAATCTTTTTCCGGAGCGTTGGTTAAAGAATACTTTTATAGAACTTCATAATATATTCACGAGCTTCGACGGCACGATGCTCGTTTCCGTTTTTGTCTGTCTTCTCGACGAAGAATCCGGTCTTCTGTATTATATGAACGCGGAACATCCCCTTCCCGCTTACTACAGGGACGGGGTAGCGAACTTTCTTCCTCATCGTTTCTTTTATAGAAAACTCGGAATGCCGATCAACATGGAAACTAGTCTTCACATCAACACGTTTCAGTTTCAACCGGACGACGTATTGTTGATCGGTTCGGACGGAAGGGACGACATTCTCATCCAAGACGAATCCGGTTCGAACATGAACGAAAACGAGGAACTCTTCTTACGATGTGTGGAAAGAGCGAACGCAAATCTGCAAGAGATCGTCAAACAGATCAAAGGCGCCGGAGAAGTTACGGACGACATCTCCCTGATCCGAGTGGAATACAGACTGAACAACGCGGTAGAACTCGTTGAATCCGAAGAGATCAACAAGGCTTACAAAAAAGCGCATCAGGAATTCAAACAGAAAAACTACGACGATACGATTCCTCTTCTCGAAGAGATTCTCGCGAAAGATCCGATCTATCAAAGAAGCAGAAAAATTCTCAAACTTCTTACAAACGCCTATATTCAAAAAAAACAATATCAAAAAGCGGCGGAAATCGCGCTTCACTACAGCAACACAAGCCCGGACGATTCCGATTGTCTTTTTATTCTTTCCAAATGTTATAAGAATTCTGGCAACATAAAGAACGCGACCGACTTCGGAGAAAGACTCAGACTTAGAAATCCGGAACATAAACAAAACTTAATACATCTTTCAGAAATATATCAGACCGCCGGCGACGTAAGCCGCGCTACGATGTTGATCAACGAGGC